>JANNNS010000200.1:0-5794 GCA_031398645.1 Acidobacteriota bacterium | reverse complement strand
GTTTTTCATTCGGATGATTGACCGTGGAACGACAGGTCGATTCGCTCAGTCCGTATCCCTCGATGACAAGACTTCCGAATGTCTATTCTAAGTTTTTCAACACCTCCGCGGGAACCGGAGCGGAACCACACATTGCGAACTTTAGAGTCGCGGCTCGGGAGTCGAGAGTCGACAGGACTGGAGACTCGATTCTCTCGACTCTAGACTCTCGACTCTTAGAAAGAAGCATCGACAGCATTGTCGCAACTGAACCGAACGACGTGATCTTGTATTTCTCGACAATATCCCAGAAACGCGATGCCGAAAACTTCGGGCTCACAACGGTGGAGCCGCCGGAGTAAAGCGGCGTCATTGTCGTGACCGTTACAGCATTCATATGGAACAGCGGCATTATAGTGAGAAGCCGATCTGACTCGCCAAACCCGAGCCACTCGGTTATCTGCCGAGAGTTCGCGATCAGATTCCCATGTGTCAGAAGGCAGCCTTTCGGCTTTCCGGTCGTGCCGGACGTGTAGATGATTATCGCTTCGTCATCGGGTGCAACATTTGTTGCCGCAAGTTCAGTACCGTGATCAAGGGTCGCTGTTGAGACATCGTCGAACAGGATGGTCGGTGTCGTGCGATCAGCGAGAAGCCCTGCATCTTCGGCAAGCTGCGTGCTGGCAAGCAAAAGCTTTGATTCCGAATTGCCCAAAGCCCACACGATCTCGGCCGGTTTTAATAGGGAATTGATCGGCCCCGCGATAGCGCCGATCTTAAAGCATGCGAAATAAGCGATCACATACTCCGCCGAGTTCGGCAGTAAAAGACTCACGACATCGCCTTTGCCTATGCTGTTTGAGAGAAGCAGATTCGCGACACTGTTGACTGCGGCATTGAACTCGCTGTAGGTCCACTCCCGAGCGTCGGCTTCGGAGATGAGAAAATTCTTGGCAGGATCGGCGGCCAGACGGCTTTCCAAGAGTTCTCGAATATTGCTAAGGTTGTCCATTCGGAAAGTAGTTTTTAGAAATCCGGCCCTTGCCGGTAATTACCAAGATAGAGCGGTCAAACTGTCGTAGAATTGTACCCAAATTCGAGACGAATGAATATCGAGAGGACGAATATCAATGGCAACCTATCGTAGCTTTATTGACGGGAAATGGCTGGAGTCGAGGTCGGGAGTTACGATCCCGAATATCAATCCGGCCAACGTGAACGACATCATCGGTACGTCCGAGCTTTGCACTCGCGAGGAGGCGAGAAAGGCGGTCGAGGCCGCATACAACGCGTTCAAGGGCTGGCGCGACACGCCGGCACCGGCGCGCGGGAAGATCATTGCCCGTGCGGCGCGGCTGATGGAGGACAACAAGGACGACCTGGCTGCGATCCTGACTCGCGAAGAGGGCAAAACCATTCCGGAATCACGCGGCGAGGTGAATCGGGCGATAAACGTGGTCGAATTCTGTGCCGGTGAATCACGTCGAATGAACGGCGAGACGATCCAGTCCGAATTGCCCGCAAATTTTGCTTATACGATTAAAGAGCCGCATGGCGTTGTCGTTTGCATAACGCCGTGGAACTTTCCGGTCGCGATCCCGGCATGGAAGATCGCTCCGGCGTTGGTCGCGGGAAATACGGTGGTGATGAAGGCCGCGGAAGCGACGCCGGCAACAGCCGTCCGCCTGATCGAGATCTTTCAGGAAGCGGGACTTCCCGCAGGCGTGCTAAATTTGATCCTTGGCAAAGGAAGCGAGGTCGGCGAGGAATTGGCGGATCATCCGGCGGTTCGCGCCATTTCGTTTACGGGCTCGACCGAGATCGGGCTTAAGATATATCAGCAGGGAGCAAAACGCGGCATCCCGGTACAGTGTGAAATGGGCGGCAAGAATCCAGTCGTCGTTTTGGAAGATTGCGATATGGCACTTGCGGTCGAGTCGACAGCACAGGGAGCGTTCGGATCAACGGGACAGAGATGTACCGCCACGTCGAGGGCTGTAGTTATCGACAGTATTGCCGACGAATTCGTCGATCGCATCATAGAACGCGCAAAGAAATTCAAACTAGGTGACGGGAGCGACGCGAGAACGGACATCGGCCCATCGGTCGATGAAAAGCAGTTCAACACGGTCCTTAAATACATCGATATTGGGCGTGAAGATGGAGCCGAACTCTTGACCGGCGGACGGCGGGCTTCAGGCGATGGATTGGAGAATGGGTACTTCGTCGAACCGACCGTATTCGACAAAGTGACGCCTGACATGAGGATCGCCCGTGAAGAGATATTCGGGCCAGTGCTTTCTATTCTGCGGGTGAAGAATTTTGATGAGGCAATGGCAGTCGCTAACGATTGCGAATACGGCCTGTCGTCATCGGTGTTTTCAAATGACGCTAACGATATCTTCAGATTTATCCGTGACATCGAAACGGGTATGACCCACGTTAATTCGCCGACCACAGGCGGCGAAGCTCACATTCCGTTTGGCGGAATTAAAGCAACCGGCGTTGGCCCGCGTGAACAAGGTTCGACGTCCCTCGATTTTTACACTGAGATAAAGGTTGTTTACGTGGATTATACTGGAAGCAAACGTGAAGGGAACTTGTACTGAGCCTAAGTTAGTGCGGTTTCGTTCTGAGCACAGACGAGGCTTGTCAAATTATGAAAATACGATTCAGATCGGCCGTGATCCTGGTTTGTTTTGTCGCGGCTACCTTTGCCCAACACACCGAGCACAAAGCCCCAGAAACCTCAACGGTAGATAGGCCAATTGCGTTGGTGAAGACAGATGCGATCACGCACCGGAAGGTCGCGACGTCGAATAAACAGGCCCAAGCATTTTTCGATCAGGGGCTGACACTGTACTACGCTTTCAATGACGGCGATGCCGTTAGGTCATTTCGCCGGGCGGCTGAACTAGATCCAGGACTTGCGATGGCACAATGGGGAATCGCTCTCGCAGCATATCCTCGTGGTACCGGCGGCGGAAACCCGAGCGACGAGAAGAGAATGAAAGAGGCCCGCGATGCGATCAAGACTGCCATGTCACTTCCGGCTCCACCGTCGGATCGGGTATATATCGAAGCCCTCGCGAAACTCCTGCCCGATGGGCCCGACTACAACAGAAAAGCCGCTCAGGAGTCTTATTGCGAGGCGATGAAGCCGATCTACGAGACGTCCCCGCGGGACGCTGATGCAGCGGCTCTTTACGCACTCAGCATCTTTTACTCGGCAGGTTACACCAACTGGACCCGTGACGGCGAGGCGGTCGGCAGGTGGCCGGAGATGCTGGCCGTGCTCGAGGCTGGACTCAAACTGCACCCAAAACACGTTGGACTTACGCACACGTATATTCACGGTGTCGAGGAGTCTTTGCAGCCCGGGCGTGCGTTAGCCGCGGCCGATGCCCTTCGCGGGCAGAAGATCTTCATCCCCTCCTTCGGCCATCTTGTTCACATGCCCGCCCACATCTACGTGCGGACTGGGAATTTTCAAAAGTCGGTCGAGTCAAACGAAGAAACGGCGACGATGCCGACCGATACTTTGTCGGAAGAATTCAAGATCTGGCATTACAATCATGTGCTGAACTTTCTGCTGTTCTCGTACGCGATGCAGGGCAATTTTGCGAAGGTCTCGAACACACTGGATAGGAAGTTTGGATTTTATACACCTCGGTACTCTGACCAGCGGCCGCGATATTGGGTGCGATTCAAGCGTTGGAACGACATTCTGAAAGCTGCCGTTCCCCCCGCCGATAGTCGCCCTGAGACGTTGAAGGCCTGGGCGTGGGCACGAGCGATGGCTTTGGTTGCGACAGGCGACATCGCAAAAGCCGAAGCCGAAAGGTCGAAAGATCGCACCGACCCGAACCCCCTCCGAAAGATAGATGACGCACGCATCGACGCGGCGATCGCCCGGGAAAAAGGCGAAAAGGCGAAGGAGATAGACCTTTTGAGAGACGCGGTCGATGCGGAAGACACGCTTGGCTATTCCGAACCGCCGCTGTCGATCTCACCCGTGAGAGAAAATCTTGGCGGGGCGTTGCTTCGCGGCGGGCAGTTCGTCGATGCGGAAAAGACATTTCGCGAAGACCTCCGCAGAAATCCCGGTAGCGGACGCTCGCTATTCGGGCTGATGACGGCGTTGGAAAAACAGGGAAAAATGACGGAGGCCGAAAAGGTTCGAAAGCAATATAGTGAGTCGTGGAAATATGCCGATATCAAATTAACTGTCGAAGAGCTTTGAGAAAACGTTAATGAAGATCGTAAATTCGCACACCGAAGGTTTTTTTTGGCCATTTTATTGAGCGGCTGTTTGCCCGCGCGACCGACGGGAAGGATAGAAGACACATTTGTGAATAACAGCGTGTCTGAAGATTCTCAGTCTGCGAAGCTTGCTGACTTCCCGAAGGCGAGATCCGAGCCGACCCGGATTGAATGGTAAGGTAGCACGAAACACTATGACACAAGCAGAACACAGATCGTCGCTAAAGAGTGCGGTCGAAAAACATAAAGAATTTCTTTTCCCCGCGGTCGCAACCTATTACGAGGAGCCGATCGCGCTGGTGAAAGGGGAAGGTGAATACGTTTTGGATGATCAGGGAAACCGTTACCTTGATTGCTTTGGCGGCGTGCTGACCGTGAGCGTCGGGCATGCAAATCCGAAGATCAATGAGGCTGTGCTTGCCCAGAATCAAACGATACAACACACCTCGGCTCTCTATGCGAATCCGAATCAGTCCGACCTGGCTGAAAAGTTATCGGAGATAACACCGGGCAGATTGAAGAAGTCGTTCTTTACAAGCTCCGGCACTGAGGCGGACGATACGGCGATCATGGCTGCAAAACTCGCGACGGGACGGCACGAGATCGTCGTGCTGCGTCACAGCTACAGCGGCAGAAGTGCGACAGCGCTTTCGGCCGTGGGCCATTCGAACTGGCGTCCGCTGCCTGCTCAAGTCGCGGGTGTAGTTCATGCCGCCGCTCCGTACTGTTACCGCTGCCCGTTCAAACTGGAATACCCGTCATGCGGCGTGGCGTGCGCACAAGACATCAAAGATGTGATCCAGACCTCGACCACCGGCGAGATCGCCGCATTTATGGCCGAGCCTATCCTTGGCGTTGGCGGATTTATCGTGCCGCCACCGGAATATTTTCAGATCGCGTATGACATTGCCCGCCAACATGGCGGCGTGTGCATCGCCGACGAGGTCCAGACCGGATGGGGCCGTACGGGCGACAAATGGTTCGGTATTGAACAATGGGGCGTCGAGCCGGACATCATCACATCCGCAAAAGGAATGGCCAACGGCATTCCGATCGGGTGGACCATCGCCACGCCCGAGGTCGCCGACGCTTTTCCCGGACTTACCTTCGCAACATTTGGCGGCAACCCGGTCTCGACCGCCGCTGCCCTCGCCGTCATTAAGATGATCGAGGACGACGACCTGCGCACGAACGCCCGCGTCGTCGGCGATTATCTTAGGGCGAGATTGATCGAACTCAAGGACAAATACCTTGTCATTGGCGACGTCCGAGGAATGGGCCTTATGCAGGGGATCGAACTCGTGGTCGATCGTCAAACCAAGGAGCCGAACCCTCAAGCTGTCCTTAAAGTATTCGAAGAGACCAAACGACAGGGTGTACTGATCGGAAAAGGCGGGCTACATGGCAACGTGATTCGGACCGGAATGATGTTGAACTCGACGAAGGACAATGTTGACGAGTTGATCAGGGCGTTGGATACCGGTTTCGCTTTGTGCTGATCGAAAAGCAGGAACTGTTTTAACAGCTTTCACGTACCAAAGTGTGATCCTAC
>JANNNS010000238.1:0-2032 GCA_031398645.1 Acidobacteriota bacterium | reverse complement strand
GTTTAGCTTTTTCGTAGGCGTGCTATTTATCGCTGCTCCGATCCAAGCTGAAGCACAGAGCTACTACGTTAAGAAGGTCGTAAGGAACGGTAGAGTAAGATATGTACGTGTGAAAAAGCCTAGTTTTTATCGACGTCACAGAAATGCTGTGAATATCGGCGCGGGAACTGCCGGTGGTGCGATAATCGGGGGATTGCTCGGTGGTCGGAAAGGCGCTTTGATCGGGGCGGGCGTCGGAGCCGGTGGTTCGGCCCTATACACATACAAATGGAACAAGAAAAAGCGAAAGTACATTAAGGTCCGACGGTACTAGAGTCCGACGGTACTAGGTTTCGACTCGGAAATGGCCGCGGCATCAGCCGGCGGCCATTTCCTATTGCCTGCAGCATTTGCATGTAAGGCCGCTCGAAGAGTTCATAAGTCCCGCCACATAACGTTCATTCGCGCTTCTGATGCCTTCACGTCGATCGGTATTGTCGAAGTAATCATTCATTATGCCGACCAACCGCACCTTTTGCTTCATCGAGAGAGCGAGAAAGCCGTTCATGACAAGTGCTACGTCCCGATCTGCTTCTTCTGCCATATTGACCTGCCACGCGAAGTATACACAAACTTGACTTCGCCTAAATATTGAATTATCACTCAGTCACAGGCGTCGCGTCCACGTCGACATCTTGGAGGCTTTACGATGAAGACAAAAATTATCCTGGTACTTTTGGCCTTGTTCCTTTACACCGGCACCGGCAACGCGCAGGTTGACGACTTCTGCACCGAGTTTGGCTCGACTCCCTCAATGAATTCTCCGTGGGCGCAGGTTCCGTATGTCTACGGCCGCATTGCATTGAATGGATATGATCCAGTCGCAAAGCTTCCGAGAATAACGATCTCGCTGGTCGACCCGCAGCAGTCGCAGAAGCGCTTGACTATCGAGCGATCGGGCAATTATTGCTTCCGAAGAAGCGCCGGAAGCGGTGGAACCTTGATAGTCGAGCTCGACGGAGTGGAGGTTTCGCGGCGTTCGATCCCTTCGTTTGGAGCCGCTCAGGTTCGAGAGGATTTTGAGATCCATGCAACGCAAGGTGACAGGTCAGCTCCACCCGGCGCGGTTTCCGCGAAGTTTACGCATCCGGCAAATGATAGGACCTCGGACCTTTACCGGAAAACCTCTGAAGCTGAGCAACGCAAGGACACAAAACAAGCGATCGAATATCTTCGGCAGATCGTAGCTATTGATCCGGTCGATTTCATCGCTTGGGCAAAACTTGGGACCTTATTCTTTGAACAGAACTCGCTCCCGGAGGCCGAGGCCGCTCTTAGAAAGGCCATCGAACTGAAACTGGAATACACGCCGGCATGGATAAACGTTGGAAAGATCCGGCTTGCCCGGAAACAATTCGAGGCCGCGGTTGAGGTATTTAAGCACGCGGCATCGCTTGATCCCAGATCGGCGAGAGTGTTCCAACTTCTTGGCGAAGCTTATCTTCTGTCAAAACAGGGAACCCAGGGTGTGCAGGCCTTGAACGAGGCTATCAGGCTCGATCCGATCGGCATGGCAGAATGTCATCTACAGCTGGCTCATCTCTACCAACTCGCGAAAGCGAACCACTTAGCGGCTGAGGAGTACAGAAAGTTCCTGGAAAAAGTGCCCGGGCACGCGGACAAAAAGAAGTTCGAGAAATTTATCAAAGAGAACGCGCAGTAACTCAAAGAGTTTGTAATGAAACGGTCCGGAAGCTGAGCAGAAGGACCTCGATCGAGACATGTGCTCTAAACAATATGTAGAGCGCCATGTGGTCTCGCCTAGTTTGATCTTTATGTTCCTCGGCTCAAGCTCATTTGTCGCCTGATACGGCATTAAAACGGAGGCGCCCCGTCGTGGCCGATGACCGGTTTCTGGCCGAGCGGCAAAGCCAGGCTTTTCCGTGAGGTGCCCAAAAAGTCCCTGCGGCTGCTCCGGCATCCAAAAAACGCCGGTCTTGCCGCCGAGTTTAGTCCTTCTTCTTGAAATCGACGTCCATCAGAATCCACATAT
>JANNNS010000191.1:0-3003 GCA_031398645.1 Acidobacteriota bacterium | reverse complement strand
TCTGGCGATCGACGTGCAAAAGCAGGTTGGGATCACTGAACCGACCCGTGACTGGTTCCCGCTTTCGCTGATGGGGGCATTTGCGGACTTCGCTGATGTCGTTCACGGGCCGGAATCGGATTGGGGACAAGTCTCCTGCGGCTGCCACCCGAATTGCGGCGTCGGAACGGCGGTGATGGTCAATAAAGAAACAAAGGAAATGGCTCCGGTGCCGCAATTCCTGAACATTCAGGGGCTGGTTACGGATATGCAGCACATCACCGACACGAACCGCGGCAAATGGTTCTCGAATCTGATGATGGGCCTTGCACTGCTCAAAAATTACAATCCCCTACGGTGCTCCAAACAGTTTGACGCTTGGCGGTATCCTAAAGAAATTCGATAAATCATTCGGTTTGTCGGGCAAGGATTACGGAAAGGTCGGCGGGGACAGAACCGCTGAAGATATCGAAAAACGCCGTCAGGATCCGTGGAACTTCCTGTTCATTGCAGGAATGTGGTTCCAGGACCTCTTCAACTACGACTTCCGCCGCACCGAGATGTGCATCATCCCGTACGGCACGCAGGAAGGCGAGATCTCGTTCTGTGCTTACAACACCGGCATCGGCTGGCGTAATATCATCGAGCACATGCATCAGAACGCGACCGTTGCTCAGTGGTATAAAGACCACGGCCGTCACGAAGTGTTCGCTCGCGGTAAGGAAGTTGAGCTTGGCGACGCTTCGCACAACCTCAACCTCAATGAGGTCGACCTTGCCCGTCCTAACAAGCCGGAAATGGAAGGCCCCAAGACCGCTGCCGAAGAAATGCAGATGATGCGTAAGCTTTACAACCAGATGGTGCTCGAAAAAGCACAGATCAAAGCTGAGCCAATGATCCAGATCGGCGGCCTCAAACGCGAGAAGAAAGACAAGGAAATGGCTGTGGCCGAATAGGATATAGCGTTTTCTATCAGCACTTTACAAGAGCTCCGGGTTCGCCCGGGGCTTTTTTTGTCCGGTCTTGTCCGGTGCTTGTCCGGTGTCTTGTCCGGCCACTTAACCCATAGTGGATATTGAAGTTACCCGATTTGTCCGCTCTTTTTCGCAAAAAACTTTTTCTGGCTGCTGCTTCGCGATTTCAAAGACCGTTCCCGTACACACGAACGGGAACGAATATTGTAGCATACGTTGTCAAGTGATTTATCACTGAAACGCCGAAGTGCAAAAATAAGTGTAAAAAATAAGGAGCCCGACCGGCATACGAAGCTATGCAGATGGATGCTCAAGCCGGATAGTTCCCATGTCACAGGATCGGTTATCGGCCTGATCTGAGTTCTAGAGACTTTTCCCAGGTTAGTATGCCGTCGCCCGCAAAAATGATGGTCAGGATGAAAGTCAGCATTTGATGTTCGCATCCGCTCTTTTGTCTGCTGATCGATAGACGGTCCAGCGGGAAGGTTTTGCGTGAGATCAATCCTTGTCGAAAGGCTGCCGAAGACCGCACCCTTACCGTCCAGATTGACACCTTCCGATCCTCAGTACAAAATCTACCCGGCCCGGGCTGGTCAATCCGGCGAACCCAGGAATTACGAAGTGAAAAGCCATCCCGGCCTCCAAATCGAGGCAAAAAGACTTTTTCTTTCGGGAATTTGCGGTTGATGCTAATATAATCTCGTTATGCCGAGCATAGAGACAATTTACCGCGAAACTGTTAGGCCGCTGCCGGTTGATGAACAGATCCGTCTAGCCGATATGATCAGGGAAAAGGTCAGTTCGGAACTGAAATCCAAACCTAAGCTTTCCGCTCTCGACATAATGGAGTCGCTGAGGGCTACTACGCCTCGCCGAAGTGCAGCCGAGATCGATGAAGAACTGCGAGCGGAGAGCGATTCGTGGGACGATTGACCTTTCCGCGCGGTTCCCGCGTCTACCTCGATACTGCACCAATAATTTATGGTGTCGAGGAACACGACTTCTACTGGCCCGTTCTCCAGCCTTTTTGGGCCCTTCTGGAAAACGGTGAGATCGATGTTGTGACGAGCGAATTGGCAGTAATTGAGACGCTGGTGGTGCCGTTACGCAACCAGAATGCCGATCTAATTGAGGGCTATGAGAAATTGCTGACGGATTCCCGGATCGATCTGATCCCGATAGGCGTTCCGATTCTCCGCACTGCGGCTAAACTTCGCGCAGAGCAAAACTTCAAAGCACCTGACGCCATCCACGCTGCCACAGCCCTATTGTCTGAGTGCGATCATCTCGTTTCGAACGATGCTGCTTTTCGAAGACTTGCCGGAATAGAAATAGTTATCCTCAGTGACATTGTTTGAACCCTCAAATTGAGCGCTAAGAAAGACATGACGACAAACTACGATCCAAAGAAATACGGTGAGCTTCTGATCGACGTTTCGCCGGGGGCCATTGAGACTGAGGAAGAGAACGAGCGGGCGTTGGCGATCATCGACAAGTTGATGCGCAAAGATGAGGACGCTTTGTCGCCTGAGGAAGATCGGCTGCTGCGGATGCTTGCGGTTCTTGTCGAAGATTTTGAGAACCGAGCTTACCCGATGGGTGAACCAAACCCGGCGGTCGCGCTTCGCGAACTGATGCGTGAGCATGGTCTGAAACAGAACGATATGCTCGAGATCTTCGGCTCTCAAGGCACGGTGTCCCAAGTCCTCAACGGCAAACGCGAGATCAGCAAGGCCCAGGCCCGAAAGCTTTCAGAACGGTTTCGATTGCCGGTAGATATCTTTATTTAGGGCGACGTTGGAGAAAGACGTTCCTCGCTTCCGGCCTACACTGTCCCGATCGAGACCTTCCGTTCCATTGCTCTCCTAAAAAATAACTTCCGGCGGCCCGCCGGGTAGTGGCTCCGGAACGTGTGGTCCCGGTTCCGGCTCACGGATCGGCTCCTGCTCCGGCTCAACCGGCGGATCGGTCACCGGATAAGGATCCGGCACCGGCGGCTCTTCAGGCGAATTCGGATTCGGCACATCCGGCACATCCGGATCATCAACAG
>JANNNS010000132.1:0-4677 GCA_031398645.1 Acidobacteriota bacterium | reverse complement strand
TCTTATTTGTCCTCCGGACTATTTTCAGATTGAATATGAGATAAACCCCTGGATGCATCAGGAAAACAGGGCAGATCCGATGCTGGCAAAAAAGCAGCACAATCGTCTTTTGGGCATCTATGAACAATTAGGGCTGCAGGTGCAGCATGTAGAACCGAAACCGGGGTTGCCAGATATGACCTATGCAGCAAACTTCGGATTTCTCTACCGGGATCTGTTTATCCGGTCAAACTACCGGTATCACCAGCGCAGGAAAGAGGCATTGTTTGCCGAATACGTGTTATTCGAGAATTTGGTCTGCAGCAGCCCGTAGATCGTGTGGTTACCCGACCCTGCCAGCGTTATATCTACCGCCGTTCCGGCCAAGGCGTTGGCCATAGTGGTGGCCAGCTTGAACGTCCCGGAACCTGTCGAGATCAGATAATAGTTCCCGCCGACAAGTCCTCCGATTGCCGCTCCTGCTGAGTGGTCGTACCTGACAAAGGCTCCGGTATTGTATCCGTGTGAGGCCAGGGATATTGTGTCCGTACCTGCGTTGACTGCGGCTGCCGCGTCGAATGTTTTGGCCGGATACGCCCCGATCGACGGCGAAACGTCCATCGTCTGGCCGCTGGTCCACGCGGTGACTGTGTAATCAGTGTTGTTGAAGGTGACCGTCTTCCCTGCGTAGAAGGAGTAGAGCCGAAACTCCATTGGCAGTACGGTGATTGTGGCCCCGCTGACAGTGGCGACATAGATCGCCTCATTCTCGTAGATAGCGGTCGATCCGTAGCCGAACGCCGGTTCGAGGTACGCTTTTAGAAGCGTGTTTCGGTCGACGTTGGCGGTGGCGACCCCTTCGAGCCACAAGCCATAGTTCGGGCCCTGGCCGCCCGTGGATTGAACGATCTCGTTGTCCCGGATCGAGACGTACTCGCTGACCGATACATTTATCCCGCCGCGTTGGTACGCGCTTCGGATATGGTTGTTGTGGATGGAGAGTTCCTGCACCCCGTAGGCCTGCACCCCGACGGTCACGCCTATGCTTGTAGGTGCGGTGTTGAACTCGCGGCCGTAAACGATGTTGTTCCGTATCGTCGCGTTTTTGATCGCCCCTTGTAGTGAGCCTTGCAGGAGGATCCCGAACGCCACTTTGGACACGCCGGCAGTGTCCGGATCGCGCAGGTCGATTACATTATTCTCGATGACGATGTTCTCTATCCTTGAAGCATCGCCGTTCGGCTCCGCATCCAAGACCGTGTAACTTGCCGCCCCGTTGGCTCCCCGCTGGTCGAAGAAATTCCGCGATATTCGACAGTTGACCGCGTTGATAAATCCGGCAACCTGCGTTCCGATCCCAACGAAAACATTGTCTGAAATGTCGGAGTTCTCCGCGTAGTTGTCCGGGCCAAACGCCCCGAGGAAGGCCGCGTAGGCGTGGGTTTTGTAGAACAGGCAGCGCCGGATCCATGAGTTCTTCGCATTTCCGAGTTGTACGGTAGAGCCGGCCCCGTTGAATATCGCATTGGATGCAGCCGGGTCCCCGACAAAAGTGAGATCCTCGACGCGGATCTGCTCGAAAGCACTAGTGTTATCCGGCGCACCGATGAAATACATATTCGGGTTGCCTTCGTGCAGTCGGGCTCCCGGTGCCCCGTGGAACCACGTGTAGTCGTCGAAGACGAGCAAAGCGTAATTATGGGTAGCGGTGTTCAGGTAGTCGCCGGACGTGAAATATAGCTCCCTTCTCGACCGCAAGACGACAGGGCCGGTGAGCGGACGCGGGTGCAGCACGATCTTCAATTGCTGCCCGTCCGCTACCGAATCATCGGCACGATCCAGCCTGTCGGTGACAGAGTCGGTGCCGGTGTCCCAAAGCTCGCCGGCGATCGCGAATGGTCGAGTGGCAGGAGTGGTGCCCGACCATGTAATATCGCCTGGCTCGAAGTTTGAAAAGATCGCGATCGGTGCCTCCGGATTCGAGATTCCCACGCCCTGGAATGTTATGGTCGCCGTGCCCGACTCGACTAGCTTCGCCTGATTTTCAAACACGAGAACCAAGGTCGGAGGCACGGTTATCGAGGTGGAAACTACTGCGTTCTGTGTGACTCGCAGCATTGTTGGTGTCGCGCCGATTGCGGACACTGCGGCTGCTAGATCGTTCGAATACGTTACAGAAAGTGACGGCCCGCTGGAGATCACCGCGCTACCGATCGCGGTCCAGCTGTCCAACGTCAGGCAGAGGTATAGCCCGTTGTCCGCTCCGGTCTTATAGAAAAGAACGCTGGTTTTCTGGTTTGGCGAGCAAGTCGAAGGGAGAGACGGCCCAAAGCGCACGGGAGCCCCGTTCAGCTGGGAAGTCTGCCCGAGGGCAAGCCCCGCCGACAGGGTAAAGGCTAGGCAGAAACTCAGAATTAGTTTCATTGAATCAGTTCACGGATCTAGCCGTTTCGTACCAATTGGTTCCGTCGTATACGAGCGTGATCGAGTCGTCGGGTGTCGTGACGAAGTTCCCCGCTAGCTTCAAATTTGAGCCATCTGTGAACGTCAGAACGCCGTCGAAAATTATGGTGATCTTTGTCCCGGCCGCAATTGCAGTATTCCCGTCGGCCGCGGTGACCGAGGTTATATTTGTGGTTCCGGTTACGTGAAAAAGATTTCCGGTCGGAACGATAGAAGCGGCACTCGCAACGGCGGCCCCCGAGGATCCGGCGAAGGTACCGCCCGCCGATGCATTGAACGGCGTAAACGATCCAAGTATTCCGCCAAAGCTCGAATCGCGCACAATGAAGGGGGTGGCTTTATTGGTGAGAACTGTCAAAGCCAAACCGCTCCCGCCATGACCACCTAAGCGGAACGTGCCAGAGTTGTTGAAGTAAACAATCGACGCAGTTGAGTCGCCGCCGTCGGTCGTGACCCTAAATATCGGCGATGTGGAGCCGGAGGGCTGGATTTCGAACGCGTTCGCGGTCTGACCGGCGAATAGTTTGATGGTTAACGGAACCTGATCGGCCGCGGTTGATGTTAAAGTGAGGGGCGAAGAAGGTGCACTCCCCCCGAGCGAGGTCCAGGTATTCGTGGCCGAGCAGCGATAGAGACCGGTCGTAGCGGTGTATTTGTAGACAAGGGCCTGACTTGCGTTAAGCGGATTGCAGGTCGCGGGTAAGGATCCTACCCATCGGATGGCGGGCTTCGTGGTCTGAGCTTCTACCGCCATAGATCCGGCGGCAAATAGCAGAAGCATTAGTGCAAATAGTCTTATTCTCATTTTTGGGCTGTGCTCCTTCCAGGCGGCAGTTAGGCCGGTGTTCCGATAAATTCGACCGAGTATGATCCGGCTTCGGCCTTGATATAGAAATCCCTCGAGCTGAGCCTCTTGATCCTCTGCTCGCCCCCGGTAGGGACCGTTTTGTAGTCGGCCGCAGCCGGTGCACGCCCGCCTTCCATTGAGGCGACGGATATATCCACCGTGCTGTTATTCACGAGCGTTACGTCTTCGTAATCGTTGTACTGGGCGGCCAGGGACGCCCCGAAAAGGGAGCTTAAGGCGACCCCTCCAGTGGTGATGCCGGACGAGATCGTGCCGGTGCGTGTTTTTGCGGACATAGAAAAGTCTCCTAAAGATTCCAAATGAAAAAGGCCCATGAACTTTGCTCTTCAGATCGAAAAGCGTGATTCATAGACCTTTGTCTAATCGTTAAATTGTCGGGCCGAGCCACCGGCCCTTGAGAAAGCGAAATGCCAGAGCTATTAAAACACTATGCTTTGCCTGCGTGCAATAGTGCCGGAAATGGCCTACTCATAGACCTGTTTTAAGGAGTCCAGACCGCGGATCTTCTTGACCACCTTTCGCTGCGGCAGATGCGGAGGAAAGTTCCCAAGCAGCGATTTTACGGCGTCGTAGGTCTCACGTGACATCTGCCGGCGGCTGTTCGAGTTCATCGCTTTTTCGCGAATCTTTCGCCTTGCCTCCATTTTCTGCCTCGCGTTGAATTCAGGCTCGTTTTCGAGATATAGCTTGACGGCCTCGGCCACGTCGCCGCCATGGAGCTTTTCGGCAAGCGATTTCGGCGGTTTTGGAGCCTTGTCCCGCTTTTCGATGATCGCCTGCAGGATCCGCTCCAGTTCCGGCCGTTCGCGATCGGTAGCGTACTCATCGATGAGAGTGCGGACCTGCTCTTCCGACATCTGCTTGGTCACGAACGCAAAACGCGAGCCCGTAGCCTGTTCTGCAAGCTTTTTCTGGTCCTTGGGCCCGATCTCGTACTTTGCGAGGATCTCTTTCAGTCGTCGATCGAGGAGTTCCGTGTCTTTACCGCGCCGCACCTGCTCCGCACGGAAACGGTAGATTCGACGTATTCCCGCCCCGATCGCCTTCTCCTCCGGCGTCTGCTTTTTCGATTCAAAGCCCGAGTACATGTCCCAGGCCTTCGTTTCGGCACGGCTGCGTTCGGTCTCCGCAAAGTCCTGAAAGTTTGCTCCCAGAGCAGATGTCACAAAGACAGCAAAAGCATCAGGAAGATTGAGGTCCCCATTCTTGATGTTCTCCCACTGCTGCTTTTTGTTCTCCCAGAGCGTCGGCTTCATAAGCTCCGTCGCCTGGTCGCTGATCAATGATTCGACGGTCGGCTGGTAGGTGAGCGCGACGCTCCCTCGCCCCGTGGCGAGATCTGCGAATCGCACTCGTCGACCCCGACG
>JANNNS010000130.1:0-25896 GCA_031398645.1 Acidobacteriota bacterium | reverse complement strand
GAATGGTTCTTTTCATCAAGCAGATAATCGCCCGTCGTAACCTTCGTCTCTTCGTCCTTATGGCCGCGTTCAAGCTTCGGGATGATCTCGTTCGCTGTAAAGTATTTGTCGGTCGCATCGTCGGTCGCGCCAGAGATGATGAGCGGCGTGCGGGCTTCGTCGATCAAGATTGAGTCAACTTCGTCGATGATCGCGAAATAATGATCGCGTTGGACCAGAGATTCAACATCGAACTTCATGTTGTCGCGAAGATAATCGAAGCCGAATTCGTTGTTCGTACCGTAGGTGATGTCGCACGCGTAGGCCTCTTTGCGTTCGACGTCATCCATGTCGTTCTGGATAACACCGACCGAAAGGCCGAGAAACTGATGGATCTTGCCCATCCACTCGGCATCGCGTGAAGCGAGGTAATCGTTGACCGTGACGACGTGAACGCCGCGGCCCGTTAAGCCGTTAAGGTAAGACGGCAGTGTCGCCACAAGCGTTTTACCTTCACCCGTTCGCATTTCGGCGATGCGGCCCTGATGAAGGGCTATGCCGCCGATCATCTGCACGTCAAAGTGACGCATTCCGGTCGCACGGCGTGAACCTTCGCGAACGGTGGCGAAGGCTTCGGGCAGGATCTCGTGAAGGATCGCCTGCTCGGCCTCGCGACGCTGGACCTTGTCGGTGATGCCATCGAGTGCGGCCGCGATGCGTTCCTTGAACTTGACCGTCTGCCCTCTCAATTCATCATCCGACATCGCCTTGATGGCCGGTTCAAAATCGTTTATCTGTTGAATGGTCGGTTTGACCTTTTTGAGAAAAATATCGCTCGACGAGCCAAATATCTTTTTTACTAACTTATCTGCAAATTTATTCGTTGCCATTTGATTCCTTTTTGGTTCAGAGCGACGGCCGCTTATGTTCGATCACCCGCACGTAAATGAGGGCTCATCGCGGCTGTATCGAGCCCTTACTAACGTGCGGGCTACTGACACAAGAATGCCGTTTACTCTGGTTAACTTTTAGCTTTGGGTTGGGCGAGCAAGAAACATGGAAAATTTGAATGATCGATCCCGCTCACCGCTGCGTTGCGTCTTTAGCAAGCAGCGATATTAAGCCGGCACGGGGAAGGCGGGTTACCACGAGGATCTTGCTGCCTGAGGAGGCAAGTGTGGTGCCTTTTGAGATCTGAGCTTTTACCGTTTCTTTGCCCTGTTCGCGAAACTGGTTCCAGCCTGCGTTTAGATCGCGAAGGTAAATATGCGCATCGGTCTGCGATTTTTTGACGCCGGAAACTTCGATGGAGAGGCCTTCGGAAGTGAGCTTTAGGACGAACCGCGAATGGGTCGCTTCCTGGCCGGCGAATCTATCGCTGGCGACACAATCCGCAAATCCGTATCCATCCGTCAGGCGTTTGCCTGTGAATTCGAGCGTCGAACGAAGGGCGGCATTCGCGAGGACAAAGGTCTCGGCGGTGTAGCTGCCGATCTTATTTGCCGCGACGCACGGCAGAGCGGTCGATTGCGAAACCTCGAAGGTGTCGGATGCGAGATCAAACTTGCCGGCGCGCTGAAGTTTTTCGAGGGTGACGAGAAAATATTCGAGATCCGCGTAGTAATTCCCGATCGAGATCGCCAGCGGCGACCGTTTGTCATCGGGCTTTCGGTCAAGATCATCCTTGATCTCGATCTCGTCCGTAACATCAAAGACCCGCGTAGTCGCCGCATGCCCCAACACCGGAGTCGCACCAACAAGCACAAGCCCGAGGTACACGCCGAGCGTGGTGAGCATTAGGAACGAACTTTGGGTTTTGCGCGTGCTCAAGATGTCTATTTGATCGCTGTCGTGTTCTTGACCGACCCGAGAGCCGTGCTGTTGGGTTCGGTTTTCTGTTCTTTTGCTTCGGCGAGCTTTCGCTGGATCATTTCCTGGACGATGGGCTTAGGGAAACTGAAGTTCAGGATCAGCGTCTTGCCTTCACTGGTCGGGGCGGTCGCAGCTTTTAGGAAAGTCTGCTCGTCACCCTTTGCCGCGGCCGCCGCCGCCTGCAGCAACAGTCCAAGGCCGCTGGCAATAGACTTCGCTGAATTCTCCGAAGCTTTTTCTGAACGGATATTAGCCACAAAGTCCGTGTCATTTTGCTCGATCGTGATGACGACTTTGCCAGATTTAATTTTGGTCTTATCGTCCAAACGATCGAGATAAGCGTACCAGCCTGCGTCGCCGACAGCGAGGATCCAGTCCTGAGCAAGCTTCACCATTTCCGGATCATTAGGGATCTTTGGATCGACGGGGATCAGCTTGGGATTCTTTAGAACAGTCGTTTTGCCGTCTTTTGCCAAGCCAAGCGTGCCTTCGATCACGACCTTGAAGGACTTATCCAGTTTCAGGTCCTTAGCAGCGACCTGAACAATGGTCTCTTTCGCACGGTCCTTGAGCGGCCGTTTGTTGATAAAAACGCCAAATTGGTCGGCCTTTGCCTCATCCGCTGGATCTACAGCAGGGTTCAACGGCGGTATCGCCTGCGTATTAGTATTTCCCTCGGCGACCGTTGTGTCGTTTGGTGTGCTCGTCGAGGAATTTGAATTATTGGACGGACGGCCTACTCTGCCTCCGCGGCCTTTTCGTGCCGAGAAACCTCCGCTGCTTGGAGCTTTGTCCTCTACCTTGAACAGGTCCGATGATGACGAATCATCGGAAAAAGCGTTTGGATTCGGGGCAGGCGGGTTGGCTCGCTGTTTCAGCAGATCGGCATCGTTATTAGGCGCCGACGTAAAACCCTGAGGATAGGTACCCGGCATGCCGTTAACGCCGTTCACTCCATTGGCAGCCTGCTGCTGGAGCATGGCGAACTGAACGGGGTTGGCGACCTGAAAATATCCTTCCGGGTAGCTTAACGGCGGAGCCTCACCGGTCACGTCTATATACGTTATGTCGGCGTCTGCCAATTCGGTCTTCTCGTAGGCAACGTCGGCATACTCGCGTTCCGTCCCGAAGAGCATCGCTCCAACGTAAGCCATGTCGACGACCTGGCAGACGCGGCCGACCCAGGGGCTGTCGCAGCCGCGGGCGGTCAGGACGTTTGTTTGGGAGACGACGGCTAAGAATGCAAGATTTACTACGGCTGCGATCGCCAGCATCTTGTAAAGTGCGGGCGTAAAGAACCAACTCTTGATCTCGTAATTATAAAAAAGTTCGCCCGGCTGTGAAACAGTCGGTGCTGTGGCTCTATCGTATGATTCCTGCTCGAACATATCTAAATAAAATAAAGCGAAAAAAGTCTCTCAGCCGTTACTGCTTGCCGTAAACCTTAGACGCACTGTACCGCCCTCACGTTGCGGTACAAATGAAAATTTTAGCACTTCGCGGCGGCAAATGATAGCTTTTGCTTACACCGTCGTTCAAAAGATACTGGCGATTCCCTTCGTGATCTTTGTGTCTTGGCTTCGTGCCCTTTGTGTTAGAAAAAGCCCTTAAACACAAAGAGCGCAAAGGGAAGACACGAAGATCACAAAGCACGGCCGTTTGCTACATAGACATCGATCTCTTAAGTCCTTAAACTCTCGACATATGCCCCGCTCGAAATACGGCAACAAACGTAAAAATAACGGCGGATCGCGGTCCACCCAGCGTTCTTCAGGAGAACGTAGTAACAAACGCTATCTTGCAGACCAAAGTTCCGCGGAAACCATTTTTCGCGAACCTTCGCCAGCCCAAAAGCGGGCGGTCGAAGACCTTCTCGCCGGAATAGGCGTTCCTGAACAAAAACCACTAAAACCGGATGATTTTCAGATCGAGGCACTAGAGGCGATCGAGAATGAGGATGTTCTGGTCACCGCTCCGACCGGGAGCGGCAAAACGTGGATCGCCCGCGAAGAGATCCGCCGGATGCTGGCTGCGGGTAAGAAAGCCTGGTACACGACGCCGCTTAAGGCTCTGACCAACTCAAAATATGTCGAGTTCTCCATAGAATTTGGTGCCGAGAATGTCGGCATCCTGACCGGCGACCGCAAGGAAAATGCCGACGCTCCGCTGATCGTCGGAACTACCGAGATCTTTCGGAATCAGCTTTTTGACGCCCTGCGGAGCGGCGAACAGGTCGACTCGGATTTTGTGGTTTTGGACGAGGCACATTATCTTGCCGATCAGGAACGCGGGCACGTGTGGGAAGAGACCATCATTCTGACGCCGCCGAGAATAAGGATGCTGCTGCTGTCAGCCACGGTCGGGCGGGCGGAACAGTTTGCGCGGTGGATAGAGGATGTTCGCGGCACTCGTGTCCGGGTGATCAATCGAGCAGGTTCACGGCCGGTCGAACTGCGGGCCGCGTATCTCTCGCACCGGCTTCAGCTATATCCGTTGTTTAATGAGGAAGGGAACTTCAACCGAGATATCGAGCAATTTACGCCGGAGAAGCGGAGAAGCTTTAGGCGGAGATAGAAATGCCGAAGCCCGCACAAAGTAAGGGCGATACATTCAACGTTGAGTATATCGCCCTTACTTCGTGCGGGCTTTCGCATGTTTTAGTTACTTAAGCATTCCCACCAGAATATCTATATCACTTTGTGGGACGCTAAGGTCGAGAGCGACCTCGTTCGCCTTGGCGGAGAATTTTACGTTCTCGATCAGGCGGCCATAGACCTGTTTATCAGCTCCTTTGCCGCTGCCGAGCAGGGCTTTGCCGATGAGCTGCAGGCCTTCGAGGGTTTCGAGCAATGCCGTTGCCTGTGCGTTCTGAAGTGTTCGTGCCGTGACGTTCATTGTCATCGCTTCGCCCGCAACATCCATATTTCCATAAACATAGCGGATCGCGTCGATGTTCTTCCCGAGTTCGTCATTCTCGAGCGGAAGGAAAACGCTCATGCCGTTCGGCATCTTGGCGGCGAAATTGACGACTGAAGTTTCTTTCTTAGCCAGCAGAGATATCAGATCACTGGATACCGATGTCTTCGCGGTGCTTACGGCCTGGCGAAGGAGTACGGGGTCACCGAAAGCTATTGTGTTGGCGTCGATCGCGGTCACGGCCACGTCTTTCGACAATTTGCCGATGACCTTATCAACCATTGCCGGATCCTTGACGGCCGGGACCTGCTTTTTAGCTTCGTTGGCCAGGTCCTGAGTCGAGAAAACATATATCGTTCTGTCACCTGCTTTTTCTTCTTTGTACTTGCCGTTCGAAGCAAGTTTGGCGGCACCGATCAGCGAACCGGAGGAAACCTGTCCGCGGGCAATGATAACAGGGTCGACGTCGTATTCTTTTCCAGCAATCTGCTTTGCGGTCACGCCGGCAGCCAGGTATTCGAACTGCCGGATATCGATACCGGTCTTGGCCTTCATTTCATCTATCTGGGCCGTAACCTTTGCAAGCATCGGCTGGTTCGATGTAAGGAGTTTAGGTAAAGCAACTGAAAAGAAACGCTTTACGTCGATGGTAACTACGCCGTCAGAAGCGGGAAGCAACGCAGCAAGCTGATTTGCCTGTGCCGAGGCCTTACGCTTTGAACTGCCGTCCGCGACGGCCGAGCCCGTCATATTCAATACCAAAATCAACAAGCACGAAAGAGCGAGTATCCTGTTTTTCATCTTAAATTCCTCTGAATTGCTGGAAAATGTCTTGACCACTATAACAGATGTGCGACGACGGCTAAATAGTTTGCCGGGTTCTGTAAAAGCCCGCACGAAGTCAGGGCGAAATCGATAGGCCGAGTGTGCGAACTTCTCTTTTCGGCAATGATCTCGAGTGGCCAGGTTGAACAAATCGCCCTTACTCCGTGCGGGCTTCTGCATTTTTTATGACCTCGAACTCGAAATGGAGCTCCTTACCACGAACGATACTGCTTAGGTAATGTTCCCAGAATTTGCGGAGAAATCGGAATCGCGGAGCTTTCTGATCGAGGTTAATGGCGAACTCGATGCCCAATGCCCGCCAAAGGTTCAGCAGGGAAACGTAGGCTTTGACCGGCCTCAAATTGATGTCGGTGTAGAAATCAAAAACGGCCTTTTCAGGGGCGAAAGTATTGAAGGAATAGGAGTTAAAGTGATTACGATGCGTCGGGTCAGTCGCCCAGTCCGGGTTAGTATAATGCGGCGTAACCAGGCGGATCGTGCCGCCATGTCGGGTGATCCGATAAAGCTCGCCGACAAACGCCATAACATCCGGCACATGTTCGATGACGTGACGAGACACGATGAGGTCGAACTCGCTATCGGGGAACGGGTAGGGAACGACGCCCAGGTCGTGGATGACATCCGCAGCGGTTCGCGGATTGTTGTCCAGGCCGATCGCACCTTCAAATTTATTGGCCCCGCAGCCGACGTCGAGGATCTTCATCGTTTCAACTTTATGCACAAGCCTGCGGGTTGGCAAGGACCTAAATGCCAGAAGTGCTACGGAAGGCGAAAGCCCGCACGGAGTGAGGGCGATACCGACGCGTTGAATGCATCGCCCTTACTTCGTGCGGGCTTTGGCAGTGGAGATCCGCTCCGACAAATAAAAGTGCCATAGCAACCGGGCGGCGACAGACCTGTAAGGCTTCCATCGCTCGGCGATCACTAGAAATTCATCCGACTGCGGCCGTGACTCGCCGCCGGTGAGCTTTTGATATGCGGCGTGGAGTGCGATATCGCCTTTCGGGATTACATCGGGACGAAGCAGTGCCATCAGCAGATAAATGTCGCTCGTCCATTCGCCGACGCCCTTTAGTTGTATGAGTTCAGCTTTGACCTCGGCGTCCGGAAGTGTGCGGAGTCGATTGAGATCGATCCGGTTTTCGAGTAGAGCTTCTGACAAATGGCGTGCGTACGCTGTTTTCTGACGGCTGAATCCGATCGTTCTTAATTCCGCGTCATTCAGCGACAAAAGGCCGTCCGGCGTAACGTCCCCGAGGTGTAAGGCGAGCTTATCGTAGCAAGCTTTGGCTGAGGCGAGCGAGACCTGTTGTTCCAGAATGATCTGCAGCAGCGTCGCAAAGCCCGGCGATCTGTCCCACATCGGCGGCGTTCCATATGCTTGATAGACCTGATTCAGGCACGGATCCGACGCCGCAAGACGCCGCGATGCGGAATCTAGAGACTCAATGTTCAGGGGCTTTAGTTCGCTTCCTCGTGGCATTGGATGTTATCTGAACAAAATTTGGTTTATGATTCAAACCCCAGACATTCGGCCTGTTTCGCCAAAAGACAGAAAATTGACTGCAAAAACGCAGGATCTGTCATAAAATGGCGTCCGACGGTGTTTATAGTCTGAAAGGCATTGATAAATGCTGAAAATGAGCGATTCGACAGAAATCTTTGTGGACATAATGTCCGAACATTCAGCGACCGCTGCCGCTACAGAGACGATAGAGTTTGATGAGGCATTTACGCTTCACCATAGGACTGTCTTCCGCGCGGCCCGCTCGGTGGTGCACGACTGCGGCCTGGCGGAAGACGTCACGCAGGAGGTATTCATTCGGCTGTATAAACACATGGATTCGATCAAGGATGGTGAGATGCTCCGTCCCTGGCTGATCCGGGTGGCGCTGAACGTCGCGAAGAACACGCTTAGAGGCAATATAAGGGCGAACACAAGAGACGAAAATTACGTCAAAGAGACAGTGGAGCAGAGCGTTTTTTCGGTCGAGAGCGAGTTTGAACAGCAAGCCGAGGTGAGTGAGATAAACCGGGCGTTGAATAAGATAAAAGAGCCCCTGAGAAGCTGCCTTGTTTTGAAGCAGCAGGGCCTGTCTTACAGAGAGATCGCCGAGAGCCTTTCCTTGAATGAAGCCAGCATTGGCACTTTTGTAGCCAGAGCACGACAGGAATTCATGAGATTCTACGGAAAGGTCGGGAGAGATGTGTTATGAACGATAAGTGTTTTGAAATAGGTACTATACAGGCCTTTTTAGACGGCGAAACGACGCCCGAGCTTTCGTTCAGATTGACCGAACACACGGCGGCATGCGACAAATGCGCCTTTTTGCTGGCTGAGGCGGAAGAGGAGAGTTCAGAAGTTTTTGCGATGCTCGACCGCGAGCTTAATACGTTGGTCCCGACGCAGCGTCTATGGAGCAACATCACTGTTGCGTTGGCCGAGGAGAAGAAGCAGGTCTCGTTCTGGGATAACGCACGCGGATATTTGTTTACTTTGTTCGCGAATCCGTCACTTGGCGTGGCGGCAAGCGTGCTGGTGATCGCGGGACTGTTTGCAGCGGTGTGGACACTGAAAGCTCCTGTTTTAAATGATCCTGCTGATGTTTTGGTGGCTTCGGGTCAGGTCCAAAGTCCGGCGTCGAGGACCGCGCAGGTAAACGTCACGGCAAGCGGCGAGGAGCCGATCCCGGCACCGCCGACCGGGCCGATTCAGGTTGATGAGACAAATTATTCGCCGGATAAGATCAGGAAACTGGCATCGACCACGAACTACAGGCAGGCGGATCAACCCGTGCGGGCTGAGCATGCTGTGGTTCGCAGTCAGCCTGCTGAACTATACCTGCCGGGTGAAGAGAGTTATGTCAGGACAATTGCCGACTTGAAGCAGAATGTCGACAGCAGGAAAGATCTTATACTCGATCCTTCATTGCGAATGGCTTATGAGCGCGATATAGCAGTCGTGAACGACTCGATCAAACGGATGAAGGAAGTTGTGAAGAAAAATCCGAAGAATCAAGCCGCCAAGCAGGTACTTTACTCTTCGTATCAGAACAAGATCGACCTTTTGAATTCGGTCGTCGAACGCGAAGAGCTTATGGCCGCCCTTCAATAAGGGGCCATTTCGTTTAGGTAGATGTTGATAGGAATTTCAAAATTTAGTGTTTGCGCGGTATTGGTGTGTTTCGCGACGGTTGGCCTAAACGACCTCTCGGCACAGACGGTGCCACCGCCCAAACAGCCCAAGGCGGAGGTCGCGCCAAAGCGGGATACCCGTGTTCCGCCCGCACCGCCGGCAAGGCCGGAGCGGATAAGCGAACAATACGGCCGTGGAAATACCGAAAAGGCGATAGCCGTCGATCCCAACGTCAACATACAGATCCCGTGCATCTCGCAGGCTCGCGTGACCGTGAACGGTTGGCAGCGGGATGAGATCAGAGTTTTCATTCGCAACGGCACCAGCGTCGGTTTTAAGGTTCACGAAAACGACCCGAAATCGGGAAAACCGGTCTGGGTGGTGATAGCGAAACAGGCCGCGAGCATTGGTACGGCTTCTGAATGCATTTCTGGCGAGCGGATCGATATCGAGGTCCCGCTCAGGGCGAGCCTGAAGATCACCGGCCGGGAGACCGAGCCAAGGATCGATTCCGTCAGGCGTGTCGAGATCAAAAATCTTGGCGGGAACGTTTTTCTTCGGAATATATCGGGCGGCATCGTTGCGTCCACCTATGAGGGCGACGTATCGGTCGAGAATTCGAGCGGGCAGATCGTGCTGGATACTTCAACCGGAAATATTCTCGCGTTCGAGGTGGCTCCAGGGCAGATCGGAGAAGTCTTTAAGGCGAAGACGTCCAACGGTGCGATCACTTTGCAGAACGTCAACCACCGCCAGATCGATGCGAGTTCGATAACAGGTTCTTTGCTGTTTAACGGCAAATTCCTGTCGGGCGGGATCTACGGCTTCAAAACCCAGAAGGGCTCGATCAAGCTAGCTATCCCGGCGGCCTCGTCCTGCCAAGTCTCGGCGTGGTATGGCTACGGAACCATCAACTCTGAGATACCGATGAAGATCGAGACCGAGAATATAAGTGAGGGCGGGAAAAGCATGGTCGCAAGGTTCGGCGACGGATCGGCCAAGGTCACGCTCGCGACGAGCAACGGCCGGATCTCAATAGTTAAGCAACAGTAGATCTAGAATTCCACCAAACTTTTGCCCGTTCTTTGCTCAAATATGGCTGCCATGGACGGCGTTTCGTCTGAGCCTTCATCACGGATCATCCGCTCAATTCTCCACATCGGGAAGAAATAATCGCTCATCGGCAAATACGGCTCGTTATTTACGATGGACTGGCACCAGTCGTCGAAATAACTGAGGTCTATCCCGCGTACGAATAAGCCTGTGGGCGTGAGGTCCTGTACCAGCCCGAGCAGCTTTTCCCGCGGGGTGTGGAGAACCAGAATAACGCTGTCACCTATCTCGATCTTCATAGTTTGTTTCCACCAAAGACAGCTAAACGTATATCACGAATAAGGTATTGTCTGTCCAACCTGAAGATGTAATGCAGGTAAGGTTCTGTTTTTTGCGGTGACTATTCTAAAATCTATCAAACGGTGGTCATCAGTCAGAAAAACCAGCATTAAATGCACATCTCACGGGTTGAACTCGAAAATTTTAAGTCGCATGCGGAGTCGGTGTTCGAGTTCACGCGTGGAACGACCGCGATCGTCGGGGAAAACGGAGCCGGCAAGACCTCGATAATTGAGGCGATCGCTTGGGCTCTTTTCGACTCGCTGGACTATAAAAAAGAAGAGGTCATACGCCGCGGCGAGAAGAAGGCCGTTGTGCGTGTGACGTTTGAAAGCGGGCTGGATGAACGGGACTATACCGTCTATCGAGACACGGGAACGGGCTATTACGTGTACGACCCGAGGTTGCAGACACGTATTGCCGACAAGAAGGAAGAGGTTACCCGATTCCTGCTGCAGCATCTTGGCATCGAGCCAGGAACCGACCTCGAATCTCTTTTCAAACACGCCATTGGAGTGCCGCAGGGAACGTTCACGGCTATCTTTCTCGCCACCACCGCCGAGCGAAAGAAGACGTTTGATTCGCTGCTGAAGGTCGAGGAATATCGGCGAAGTTCGGACGAACTGTTGAAAACGGTGAGGTTTGTCGATCAGCAGATCACCGCCGTCGATATTCGGATCGCGCGTGCAGAAGGCGAGATCGGCCGGATCAAGAAGTTGGAAGAAGATCGAGACCTAGCGGTTGCAGCGATCGAAAAAGAGATGCAGGCGGTGAAGACGCTCGACGCGGATATCGAGATCAAGCAGGCGGATGTCTCACGTCTCGATGAGACGGAGAAGCTACTTGGAGATCTAAGGACCGAGGCGGAAAGGCTAAGTGCAGAACTTGCGAGGGCCGAGCTCGTCCTCAAGCAGAGCGAGGCCGAACTGACACGATCCCGAACGGCCGCCGAACTAATTGCCGGAGTTCGCAATGACGCCGCCGAGCATCGATCGGCGACAGCTCGATTGACGGAACTTGAACGCGAGCGAACCGCGAGGCAGGTATTACGCGATGAGCTCGCCAGGACCGAAGGAGCACTTACGGCGGTCCAGGCTGAACGCAAACACCTTGATCAAGAGTCGGAGAGGATACAGAAGGCTCATTCGGAAGTGGCCCTGCTTTCCGGCCAGACCAGCGAGCAGGAACGGCTTGAAAGCCAGCTTGATGCAGGTCGCCGAGAGCTGGCAAAAGCAGAGGCTGCGGCGGGGCAATTGAGGGGAATGAATGAGCGGATCGCGGCGCTTCGGGCGGCATATAAGAGAACGGCTGATGAGCTTGGCGCTGCAAATGAGAAGGCCGGCGGAGCGGCGGAGGTAGAGAACCTTCAGATCCGCGAGGCCGTTTTGCTGCGTGAAATAGCTGCGGCCAATGCGGCCCTCGAACGTGATGAGCGGTTCCAGCAGGAGATCAGGAATGGCCTTTGCCCGATCCTTTCGCAGAAATGCCTCAATTTGAAAGAGGGCGAGACTCTGGAAAGCTTTATTTCAAGCCAATTCGGTGAGCTGCGGGCACAGATCGGCACACTTTCCACAGAACAACGAAGTGTTGGTGAGGCATTAAAGACCGCCCGTGAGGCCGAACGCTTTTCGGGCCAGATCGCTGGGCTGGAGAACAGACTGAAAGAGATCCGAGATGAAGGCGAGGGTTTGAGGTCGCAGGTCCAGGAACTGGAAACGGCCGCCGGAAAGCTTGCCGATCTCCAGGCAGAATCCATTCGGATCGAGAGCGAGCTGAAATCTCTTGATAATCCGAAAGCAAAGATCATTTATCTCCAACAAGAGATCGGCCGTGAGACTGAGATCCGCGATAAGCTGTCTGCAAGCGAAAAGAACCTCGAGCGGCTTGAGAGCGAAAGGCATCTGACCTTCGAGAGGCTGGAAGAGTTTAAGGATCTCGACGCAATACTGGCGGAGACGATGGCTGTTCGTGATCGAACGGCTGAGTCGTTTAGGGTCTTTACCGCGAACGAGGCAGCGGCAGGACAAGTTATCCACGTTGAGTCGGAGTTCAGCTCGGCTGAGAAATCCCGGGCGGAAGCCTTGGAAAAGGCCAATGCGGCAGTGAAGTCTGCAGAAGATGCATCGCGCGATTATGACCGCGATAGTCATCTGGCGACTCGTTCCGGGCTGCTTGATCTGCAGAAGCGGCGGGCCGAGGTTGGGGTTATCCTCGATTCTGCGCAGAGGCGTCACCGGGAACTAGAAGCCGACCTTGAGCGTCTATATACCGTGCGGCGGTCGATGCAGGACGAATTCCGCGAACGCGAACGGCTGGAGCGGGTGTCTGAGACGACCGATTTTATTCGCACGACGCTGAAGGACGCGGCTCCGCTGGTAGCGAAAAATTATGTCCATCACGTTTCGCTCGAGGCGAACCAATTGTTCCGTGAGATCGGCGGAAATGCCGAGCGTTCGTTGAAATGGGGCGAAGATTACGCCATCAGCCTCGAAGAAGGCGGTTACGACCGGCCGTTTCAAAGCCTCTCGGGCGGCGAACAAATGTCGGCCGCCCTTTCCGTCCGGCTCGCGTTATTGAAACAACTCTCCGATATCCGGATCGCATTCTTTGACGAGCCGACGACAAATATGGACACCGAACGACGCGAAAACCTGGCAATGCAGATAAGCCAGATCAGCCACTTCGAACAACTTTTTGTCATCTCTCATGATGATACGTTTGAGGGATATATGGACAATGAGGTCAGGGTGGAGAAAGTATGAAACGACTTTATGCCGGATTTCTTGTAGGCTTTTTGTTGACCGCAAATGCGTTCATTCTTCTCAATGCCAATAGCTACTACGCGGGAAGTGCTGAATTTAACAATAGGACCTTTCACTTTTCACACTCAGGATTTTACTGGGGTTTCCCTTTCCCATGGCTTTATAAAGGAACTTGCCATCCGTGTAACTTAGACAACTGGTTCACGTTTGTTGGATTTTGGGCAAATGTTGGAGTTGGTTTCACATTATCCGTCTTTGCGGGATTTGCGGCTAAATTCGCTGTGCGAAGACTCTCCGAAAAGACGAGGATTAAATAAATTTTTCGTCGAGACCCTAATCGCGGTGAACAGTTATTTGTCCAAAGAGAGATACGTTTCAAATATTTAGATAGCATGCGATGAAACAAGTAACGATAGTTTGCGATGGCTCAAGCCTCGGTAACGGAAAGGGAAATCCGCGTGCGGCGGCGGTGGCTGTGCTCGGGTTTCAGGGATATTGGCGGGCCGTCGGCACTTATTTGGGGAGTGCCACGAATCAGCAGGCCGAGATAGCTGCAGCGGCTCTCGGGTTAGAGAATTTGAAGGAGCCGTGCCGTGTCCGGCTGCTCTCCGATTCAAAATATGTGGTCGAGACAATGGGCGGCACATGGAAGCGGAAAACTAACCACGACTGGTGGCAGCGGCTCGACACAGCGGCGGGCAGACATCAGATCGAATGGGAATGGGTCAAAGGCCACTCGGGCCACGAGGTGCAGGAAGTGGCGGACAAAGCTGCCCGGACGATCGCTGGTGCGGGCAAGGTCGATCAGGAAATGCTTGATGATCTGGTCGTTGGGATCGGCGTGAAAGAGGTTTAACCACAGAGACACAGAGCGAAGAATGAGTTTAATGGATAAAGTGTCATCCGCTGCGTCGGTGCCCTCTGCTTCGAATCGAGGTAGTAGCGGATCGTCTTTTAACTTGCTGTTAATGACTCTGTGCCTCTGTGTCTCTGTGGTGATGCTTTTTTCCGTATCTGTGGCGCAGCGAGGCGTGCAGGGTTGGGTTTGGCAGAATCCGCTTCCGCAGGGAAATCCGCTGCTTTCCATACATTTTGCCGGAGACAAGGAGAGCGGTTTTGCGGTCGGTTACGACAATACGATACTGCGGACCGATGATGGCGGGTTTACCTGGGAGAGGCAGGCCGGCCCGGCCGATGTTACTTTGTCCGACGTTTTTGTAAAAGATCGAAAGAATGCTGTCGCCGTCGGTACGCGTGGAGCGATCATTGTGACGGAGAACGGCGGGAAGGAATGGCGGCTGGCGAAGGCCGACGTAAAAGACCATCTTTACGGCATTACGTTCGCGGGCGACGGATTCAAAACAGGGTGGGTCGCAGGAACCTACGGCCGGATGATGAAAACCTCCGACGGCGGCAGCACATGGACGGCCGTTTCGGCGGTTACCGATCACCACATTCTCAAGATATCAGCGCTCGATACATCGCGAGTCGCGGCGGCGGGCGTGGATGGCGTCGTTCTGATCTCAATCGACGGCGGGGAGAGCTGGAAGACGTCGACGCCGTGCGGTAACGCGACAATGTCGGGGGCGAGATTCGTAAATGCGGATACGATCGTCGCGGCAGGTTATGGCGGATGTGTTGCTCGAACTACCGACGGCGGAGCGACCTGGAACCGCGTCAACATATATAGCCGATCAGATCTTCTTTCGGTTGCGTTTTCCGACGAGAGATCGGGATCGATCACCGACGCGAACGGACTTGTTTGGCTGACGGGCGACGGAGGACAAACGTGGCTCCCGTTCAACGTCCGGACAAATCCGCGGCTCACGGCAAATTACTTTGCGGACAAACTCACCGGCTGGGCGGTAGGGCCGGACGGTTTGATCGTACGAACCGATGACGGCGGTTACACCTGGCAGCGGTTAACGGGCGGAAGCCGCGACGACATTAACGACCTGATATTCTTCGACTCGGAATACGGCGTTGCGACCGGCTCCAACGGGCGGATATGGATCACAAACGACGCAGGGACGAACTGGCTGCCGGTATTTACCGACACGACCGCAAATCTCAATGCAGTTCATTTTGTAAATGCTGATAAAGGCTGGATCGTCGGCGACGGCGGCACCGTTCTGAGAACGATCAACGGTGGAGCAAGTTGGGGCAAGGGCATCTCCGAATCTGAGGACGACCTGCTTGGCGTCCACTTTCTAAACGATAGGACCGGATTCGCGGTCGGGGCTAATGGTAAGATCTTACGAACGGTGTCGGGCGGAGCGTATTGGGAGCCGGTTTTCTCGGGGACGAATGCGTGGCTCGAGGACATTAAGTTTACGAGTCCGGCAAAAGGCGTGATAGTCGGCGACGGCGGCACGGTTCTGGCGACGCTTGACGGCGGAGTAACTTGGTCCAGGGTCAAAACAAATGCGACGGAGAATATTTACGCTGTGAGCTTTCACGACGAAAAGATCGGCACGGCGGTCGGAGCGAACGGGTTGATCTTGCGGACCGTCGACGGAGGATTGAGTTGGACGGACGTTGAATCGCCGTCGCGGGCAAATCTCTTCGCCGTGAGTACGTTCGGACGTGAGCAAGTCCTTGCCGTCGGCGAATTGGGCACTATCCTGATCACGAGCGATGGCGGCAAAACATGGCAGATCCAGCCAAACGTTACCGGAAAAGTCCTTCAAGCTCTCGTTTTCCGAGGCGGTTCTGACGTCTGGGTCGCGGGCCGCGGCGGAGCTATTTTGAAACGGTCGCAGCCGCTAACGCCATTCAGATTCGCTGTCGGCAGTTCATCAAGTTCGCCCCCGGTACTTCGGCCGGCAAGCGGTATCAGAAAACCGCGGATCCCGATGGTGACGGTTCCTGATGACGGTGATATTCCGGCGGCCGGACAGCCGCCTAAGGAGAAGCCGTGAAGGAAAGCTTCTTAGAATTTGATGATTGTGACCGAGATCCATTCGCCTGACCTCTCGACCGAACGATGAAGGTCCGCAGGTATCTGATCGACCACCATTTTCTCCTGCTCAGCCAAGATGCCAGACAACACCAGAATGTGATTGGTCTTCTCGATCAGAAGAGGGAGGATCGGTAAGATCACGTCCGCGGTAAGGTTTGCACAGACAAAATCGTAATGAGCTGTCGTAGCATCGATCGCCCCGGCTGCAAACTCGATCTTTTCACTGACTCCGTTCAGATCGGCATTGGTCCGTGCGATCTCGACCGCGTCGGCGTCTGTGTCCACGGCAAAGAACGTCTCATCACCCAAGGCCATCTTTGCAGCGGCGATCGCCAAAATGCCAGTTCCCGTACCGACATCCAAAAAGCTCTGGCCCGGTCGGTAGTGGTTGCCGATCGCCTCGAGACAAAGCTGAGTGGTCTCGTGCGTTCCGGTCCCGAACGCCATGTTGGGTTCGATCCGGATGACTATTTTATCCGTGTCGTCGACGTCATGCCACGGTGCCGCAATGACAAACCTGCCGAGAACGGTCGGCTTCCAATATTTCTTCCATTCGGCAAGCCAATCCTGATCGTTGACCTTCGAATGACGAACTACGAAATCAATCTCCGGCGACAATCCGTAGATCTCTGCGGCGGTTTGAAGGTGAAAGGTTATCGCTTCATCGTCTGGCCTCGCAGTGAAGTACGCGGTCACCGTGCAGAGGCCGCTGTTTGTTTTGGTCAGAAGGTCGACCTCGCTGCCGAGGGAGTCGAGTTCGTTAAATGCAAACTCGGCCGCCTCGGTATATTCGGGCGGGACCGTTACCGAAACGGCAAACCAACTCGCTGCACTGGCGGTCATTCGTAAACTCCCAGTTCGTCGAGCTCACGGCCGCTGTTGCGCCAATCGGCGACGACCTTAACGAACAATTTTAGTCTCACCTTCTTGTTGACGATATTCTCGATCGACACGCGTGCCTCAGTCCCGATCGCCTTTAGCTTCGACCCGCCCTTACCGATGATTATGCCCTTTTGCGAAGATCTTTCGACAAAGATCGCACAACTTATCTCGACAGCGTCCGGATCGCTTTCGTCATCGTAGATCTCCGTGATGACGGCCGTTACATACGGTATCTCATCGCCTGTGGTGACCAGGATCTGTTCGCGGACCATCTCTGCGACCAGCAGACGCATCGGCTGGTCGGTCAGTTCGTCCTCGGCAAAGATCGGATCACCGATCGGTAAATGTTTGGCGATCTGTTTCAGCAGATTGTCTACAGCGTCGCCCTTGAGCGCGGAGACGGGAACTATCTCGGCAAACTCGAACTCGTTGGAATAGTGTTCGATCAGCGGCAGGAGGGCAGCCTTTTCCTTTATCTTGTCTATCTTGTTCAGCACCAGGATCGCCGGTTTCTCCGACTCCTTGACCAAATCGAAGACAAATCGGTCGCCGTTGCCGGTCGAGACGCTGGCATCACGCATCAGGACGAGGAGATCGACGGAAAGTATGGCGTCGTGCACGGCGGCCATCATTCTGCGGTTAAGGAGATAGCCTGGTTTGTGAACGCCGGGCGTATCGACAAAAACGATCTGCCCTTCCTCCGAGGTGACAATGCCTTGTATCTTGTGGCGGGTCGTCTGAGGTTTATTTGAGACGGCCGCTATCTTTTCGCCGACCAACCTATTGAGAAGCGTAGATTTACCCGCATTCGGACGGCCGATCAGCCCGACGTAGCCGCTGCGAAAGTTGTCTTTGGACATTGGTTAGAAGTTAGCAGATTAGGAATGCATTGACCACAGAGACACGTAGACACAGAGAAATCTACAGGCCGATCTCTGTGCCTCCGTGTCTCTGTGGTGAAACTATTGTTCTTTTATAAGCCGGGCTTTTGCGGTCAGGGCTTCGCTGTGCGCTCCGCCGGTTACCGGACCGAGCTGGATGGCTTTGTCGTAGACGGCGGCGGCGTAGGTTTTGTCATTATAGAACTCGTAGATCTTTGCGAGTGCGACATACGTTAAAGAAAGCAGCGCGCGGTCGGTCATGTTCGTGGCCGTACGAATGACGTTTTCGTAGGCGACCTTTGCTTCTAGCAACGCCGACTTTTGCTGGTCTTCGTCCTCAAGGACCTCGGCCGACAGGCTCATCACGCGTCCGATGTTGTAATAGATCCTCGGCTCGGTCGGATTTTTCTCGCGCAGCAGTTTGAGGTCGGCGGCGGCCTGAGTGTAGTTCTTGGCGTCGATCAGCTTTTGGATCTCGACCAGTCGATTGGTGACCGGATTTTCTACGATCACGTTCGTTGCTGCCGGATTTGCCTTGCGGGCTTCACGTGAGGCAGCCGCACGCTTTCGTGCCTCAGCGAATTGACCTAGCCGGTCAACCTCTTTGGTTCCGTCGAAGGCGAGGAGCATGTCCTTGATCGACGAAGCGATGTCGAAGCCTGAGCCTTCAAATCCGCTTAACTGTTCCGCGAAGTAAAAATCAAGGATCGCGCCTTTTTCATAGTCTTCCGACAGCTTCATCGCGGTCTCGTCCGCGAGTGTTGCTTTGACCTTTTCCAGTTCCTGGACGATCGCTCGTTTCTCCGCAGCGGTCTTGACGGAATCGATCCGCTGACGGGCCTGCATTGTCATTGCTCTCGACTTAATATATTCGGCCTGCTTAGCGTCGATCGCCGCCACCAGCGATCTTGAGATCGTCAGATAAACGTCGGGCGAGGTCGTCGGTTCGATCTTTCGCCGTTCGTCGAGCAGGCGTTTCACTACTGGCCTGATGGTTTCGATATCCTTTCCGAGGCCATAGACCATCGGGTCTACGACAAACTGGAGGAATCCGCGCCGGACGTCCGATGCACTTAGGTCGCGGTCGGCAGGCAGTTCCGCGGGAACTACTACGAAGTAATCGTCCTTAACATTTACGAAATTAACGGCGCCGACCGGTGCAAGTAGCTCCGGCACGAGCGTGAACGTTCGGTCTCGGTCGCGAAATTCTACCTGACGGAGTGTCGTGCTCTTGCTTTTCGTCTTACCGGTCTCGGTCTTGATCTTCTCAGTGATAAAAAGCTGCGGCTTTGTGTTGAGATAGGCGAGGATCTCGCTGACCATCTCGCGAGTCGAATTCCTCAACCGTCCGTCCGCGGCTTTTTGATATTGTTTGATGTAATCGTTTATGTTCCCGCTCATGCTCGAACGGCGGTAAAAGTCACGAACAAGCGGTGCAAAGTCGAGAACATCAAGCAGATTACCCGGCAGATCGGTCGTAACGACGGGGTCGGCCAGTTCAGGTGCCGGCGTCAGGGCGTATGCCATCGAGATGAACGGCGCGACCAGTTCGGCGTCGGTCAGATTCGCGTAACGTTTCTTGTGAGCGACCATAAAGGTCGAAATTCGCTGGCGAAGATCGGCGGGCATTGCCGCCAGATCGCTTCGCAAAAGCTCTCGAAATTTTGCTCCCTCGGCTGAAAGCGGAGTGACGATCACGGGAACGTCCTCGCCGGCCGCATTCGTCGTTCGGGCGGATTCCATCGCGGCGAGCACGATCATCAGGCGTTTATCGGGTTCGATCCGCACGCCGTAGTTGGAAAGATCGAACGTCGGGGCGACGCCCTGAGCAAAAACGCCTGTGGAAATTAGGCAGACGAGCAACAAAGTAAATATCTTTAACATCGAAGGTCCTAAAAATGAGCTTAGATCCGGCCGAAAAACGGCCTCGCGTACAGTAGCACAAATAAAGATGAATATTAACGCATCAAAGATGCTTAGTACCAGTGCTCGGCTTTGCAGAAAGGCCCAAGACGAAAAAGCCGCGATGATCACCGCGGCTTCTTGAAATGCGTACAGAAAAGCTCGATCGTGGCCTTAGTTATAGCTGCTGAGGGCCGATGCTTCGTCCTCGTAGACGTCGAAAACCGTGAGAAGCTTGGTTATCGCGAGCAGATCCTGGATCTTCTGGGTCAGATTGAGAAGCTTGAGGGTGCCGCCTTCTTTATTAACGGCCGTGAAGCTTGAGACAAGTTCGCCGATACCGCTTGAATCGATGTAACCGACACCGCCAAGGTTCATCAAGATCTTGTTCTTCCCATCGCCGAGAAGGCGGCGGATAGCATTGCGAAGAGCCACGCTGCCTTCGCCGATCGTGACCTTTCCGTCAAGATCTAGGATCGTTACATCGCCAGCCTGGCGTTCCGAAATAGTGATATCAGCCATTATTATCTCCTGTTAGCAAATTAGTTTGAAAGCAGATTTTAGACCAACTTCAAGAAAAGTCCAAGTAAGAGCGACCGTAAATCGACCGCGAACAAAAAGAACTCGCGACCGAGCCTGAAATGCTCGAAAAACTCAGGCCTGAAGCTTGGTCATCTTCACGACCATACCGCCATCGGCATGATTGGACCATTCAACCTCGTCCATAAATGAACGCATAAAAAGAATTCCGCGGCCGGAAGCCTTTAGCAAATTCTCCGGGTTCGTCGGATCCGGAATTTCTTCCAGCGCAAATCCGGGGCCGAAGTCGCGAACGAAAATTTCGACGCCCGTCGGCGATCTTTGGAATGTAACCTCGACAGTTTTCTCCGGGTCGAACTTGTTACCGTGCTTTACCGCGTTCGCCACCGATTCCCGCACAGCCAAGTCGATCGATGACGCGAAATCATCGCCCAACCCACAACTTTTTACGAAAGATTCCGCCTGCGACGCCGCTTCGTCAACAGACTCTATCTCGCTCGGCAATTTTAATGCTCTCGTTTCGCTCACAAATGGATTTTCAGTAAAGTTAAATGCTTGTCGCAGTAGTGTCAAGTTGGTTTCTCGATAGTGGTGGCATATTTAACAGGATGGACAGGATAGAAAGGATGGAAGCAGTATTCAACGGGAGCGTCGTGATTGCTGATAAGCGATCACGCATTATCGAATAGATCCTGTTGGCTTTTGGAGCAGGTCGAATTAAAGTAATCTTCGATGGAACACCGAGAGATCACAGGAACGATACTCGAGGCCAGCTTTGAGGTAATCAATGAACTCGGTGCCGGTTTCATCGAATCCGTTTATGAGAAAGCGCTAACCGTCGCGTTGGTGCAGAAAGGAATGGAGGTTCAGACGCAATATAGGCTGAATGTACAGTTCCGGGGTGTGATCGTAGGTGAATTTTGCGCAGATATGGTCGTTAACAAAACTGTTATCGTTGAGCTGAAAACCGTTAGAGCAATAGCGCCGGATCATAAAGCCCAGATCATTAATTATCTGAAAGCAACAGGCATAACGACCGGTCTGCTGTTGAATTTCGGGAATCCTAAGCTTGAATACTACCGGTTTTATAGCTGACAGTTTTAGCCGACCGCCGTACCTTCATTCTGTTATCTTCAATCCTATCTATCCTGTTTATCTTGTTAAGAAACAAATAATGCGAATCTCAAAAGCAAATGGACTGAAGGGCGAAATAGTTTTGCCGGGAGATAAATCGATCTCGCATCGGGCGGCTATTTTTGCGGCTCTTGCGGATGGACGGTCGGAGATCAGCAATTTCGGGACGAGTGCTGATTGCGCGGCAACGGTGAAGTGCCTTCAGGCTCTGGGTGGTGAGATCGTCCGCGAAGGAGCGAGCCTTTCAATTGCCGGTGTGGGTAAAAACGGCTTGCGAGAGGCTGCCGCCGAACTTGATTGCGAGAACAGCGGCACCACAATGCGCTTGATGGCCGGTGTTCTGGCCGGGCAGAACTTTGAATCAGTTCTGGCCGGTGACGAGTCGCTGAAAAAACGTCCGATGAAACGGGTGATCGATCCGCTGGCAGCAATGGGCGCGGCGATCGAGGGAAGCGGCGGCCGCGCTCCGCTCAGAATAAAAGGACGCTCTCCGTTGACCGCCATAGACTATGCGCCCGCCGCCGCGTCGGCACAGCTAAAATCGTGCGTACTGCTCGCCGGACTAAATGCCGACGGCGTCACTTCGGTGTTGGAAAACACGCCAACGCGCGATCACACCGAACGAATGTTCCGATGGCTGGGTGTCGAGGTCAAAGAAGAGAAGGTAGCGGGCGGCGGCGTCAGACTTTCAGTCTCCGGCGAGGCGAGACTGACGGCCCGGGACATCTCGGTGCCGTCGGACCTTTCGTCCGCGGCGTTTTTTGTCGTTGCGGCCGCGTTTCTTGACGGCTCCGAATTGAGAATGCCGAACGTGGGCTTTAATCCGTCTCGCAAGGCCGTGGTCGATGTTTTGAGGAGCCTTGGGATCGGCATCACCACGTCGAATGAAAGGGAAGTCAGCAACGAAGCGGTCGCCGATCTTTTGGTGACTGGCCGAGCAGGCGGTGGTTCCGCTGAAATGATGACGTTGAGCGGCGGTGTGATCGCGAACCTGATCGACGAAATTCCAATTCTCGCCGTCGCCGGAACACAAATGGCCGGCGGACTGGAAGTTAGGGACGCCGCCGAGCTTAGAATAAAAGAGTCCGACCGCATTGCCGCTATCGTCGAAAATCTAAAGCGAATGGGAGCGGCTGTGGAGGAGTTCGAGGACGGTTTCCGGGTCGAAAGATCGCGGCTGAAGGGCGGAGCGGTGATCGATTCGTTCGGCGATCACCGCATCGCGATGGCTTTCGCGGTCGCCGGGCTGTTCGCGGACGGTGAGACTGAGATCATTGGAGCCGAATCGGCCGCCGTATCATTTCCGGCATTTTTCGATACCTTGAAGAGCGTAATATACTGACCGCTAATGCCGGACGAAAACCATTCTGACAGACGCATCGCATTGACGGGCTTTATGGGCGTCGGTAAGACGAGCGTAGCGCGGCATTTGGCCAGCCTGATGAGGTGCGAAAGGCTCGACTTGGACGCCCTTATCGAGGTCAACGAGCAGCGAAGGATCGCAGAGATCATTGACTCCGACGGCATCGACGCCTATCGGCGGATAGAGACCAGGTGCCTTAAACAGGCCCTCGCAAAGGTAAACGCAAAGATCTTGAGTCTCGGCGGCGGGGCTTGGACGGTCGCCGAAAACCGGGAATTGATCCGCGGCCAGGGAGTTACAAGCGTCTGGCTCGACGCCTCGTTCAACCACTGTTGGGGGAATATAAGCCGTTCGAGAAAGGAAAGGCCGCTTGCCCGGAACAAATCTGCCACGCAGAAACTGTTTGAAGAAAGGCAGGAGATCTATTGCCTTGCCGACTGGCATTTCGTCGTCAGGCCGGACCTTACTTCCTACGAAGTAGCCCGCCAGATCGTCGATGAAGTTTTTTCATGAAAGGACATTTTTCGTTTGAAAAAACCTTTCCAATGAATCAAGATAACGTATCAATTTTTTGAAGCCCCGGCAGTTCGCCGGATCCCGGCAAAACGTTGTGAAAGGCTCCTCGGGAGTTTTGTGCGCGTTTGCGATTATAGGATCGAGTATATTCAAAAGACCTTTTCAGGAGGAAAGATGAAAATTAAGTTTCTTACAATTTTAACGATAGCGGCCGCGATGTTCGCAATGGCCTGCGGCGGCAAGAGCGACGCCGATCTACAAAAAGCCGTAACAGATAAACTGGCGGCCGATAAAGTTTCAGGTGTGACCGTCGCAGTGAAAGATGCTGTAGCGACGCTTAGCGGTGAAGTTGCAGACGTAACCGTTAAGACCAAGGCTGAAGCCGCCGCAAAGACGGTTGAAGGGATCAAGTCTGTTGTAAACAGCCTGACCACCAAGCCGCTTCCGGTCGCAACCCCGGCCGCCGCCGACCCAGCCCTTACGGGTAAGATCACCGAAGATCTTAAGAAAGCCGGTTGTACGACTGCCGCCGTTGCTGTCACGAACGGAAAGGTAACAGTCACGGGTGAAGTACCCGCTGCTAAGTATGCCGAGTGTGTTCAGGTGATCATGCAATCAGGCATTACGGGCATTGACAATCAGCTTAAGAAGGGCAAATAAGCCAGGGAGGAATTTAATCATGTCAGTACAGGAAAAATACCAATCGATTCTTGAGCTTGCCAATTCAAACGGCACAACCTACGAATTGACCGAAGGCGATGGCGGAATGCTTGTCGTTACCGGAACTGCACCGAGCGCCGAAGCGAAACAGGCCCTTTGGGATGAATATGAAAGACTCGACCCTGAATTTAAGGGCGGCGACCTTATTCTGAACATCCAGACGGCGGAAGCCGCTGCGGCTGGTGGCGGTATGCATACCTACACGGTCGAATCGGGAGACAATCTTTCGAAGATCGCGAAAGGATACGGCATCCAGTGGAAAGCGATTTGGGACCACAACCGCGACATTCTAAAGGATCCGGACAAGATCTATCCGGGACAAGAATTGAAGATCCCAATGTAAAGCGAGATCTTTGCCGCAAAAAGGCACAAAAAGCGCAAATCGGATACCTCCGCTTTGCGCTTTTTCGCGCCTATTTTTCCAGATCGTGTTTGAGTTTTGCCAACAGCTCGACCGACGGTGAGGCATACTGATTGATCCAGCGGTCGTAGATGTCGCGGATCGGGGTGACATCGAGATAATTCCAGCGAAATCTTCCCTTTTTCTGGACAAAGATCAGCCCCGCCTTTTCGAGAACGCCCAGATGCTGCATTACGGTACAGCGGTCGAGCGTCTTGAAGCTTTCACAAAGGTCGCGGGTGGTGCGTGGTTCGTCCTTTAGCAGGTCAAGCAGTTGACGCCTTTTACTATCGGCCAGGGCCTTGTAAACGAGTTCGTCAGAATTAGCGCTTGACATGTTATAAAATTATAACATATAGTGGCGCACGTCAAGGTAACGAATCTAACTTCGTGAACTTTGTGTTCTAAGCTTCGTGACCTATGTGTTGAAAAACGGCCTCTAACACAAAGGTCACGGAGGGACGACACGAAGGCCAGCAAGATGAGCGGCCTTTGATCTGATCTGATCGCGGAATTTAACGCAGGAGTACAAGTATGGACCTCAAATTTAAAGTACAGACAAAGATACAGAAACCAATAGGCGAAGTCTTCGACGCGGTTTACAACCCGACAAAAATGAGCGGCTACTTTACCAACGGTGGGGCGAGTGCTCCGCTGGACGAAGGGACGACGGTCGAGTGGGCATTTGCGGACAACCCGGGCGATGAGAAGCTCAAATTCCCGGTCGAAGTTAAGCAGGTCATTCCAAACCAGCTGATCGTGCTTGGATGGGAAGGAGCGAAGGGACTGGACACGCGGGTCGAGATGCAGTTCGAGGCAGACGGCGACGACACTATAGTTCGTATCGCAGAAACAGGCTGGCGCGAGACGCAGGACGATCTGGACAGTTCATACCTAAATTGTTTCGGCTGGGGGCAAATGCTTTGCTGCCTAAAGGCCTACACCGAGTACGGCATCGATCTGAGAAAAGGAGCGTACGAAGGTCTGTATAAGGCGTCCGACCACCACGGAACGGCAACCGCCTAGAGAAATATGATACATTTCTCTTAATGGCTCTGGAGACAGACTTTATCGTCATTGGGAGTGGTGTCGCGGGGTTGCGTGCGTCCATCGCACTGGCGGAATCGGGCGGGCGTGTAACGGTTCTGACCAAGGACAAGGCAAGCGAATCGAACACCGAGTATGCCCAGGGCGGCGTGGCCGTTGTCCTCTCGGACGATGACAATGCCGAGCTGCATGAGGACGATACGCTGGTCGCGGGTGCTGGCTTGTGCGATCCGGAAGCGGTAGAGACACTCGTAACCGACGGCACAAAATACATCAAGCAACTCATCGAGTGGGGAATTGAGTTCGATAAAGAGGGCGGCAAGCTTGCGTTCACGCAGGAGGCCGCCCATTCTCGTCGCCGAATTTTGCATGCCCACGGCGATTCGACAGGCAAGGAGATCGTTCGGTCGCTTATCGCCCGTGCCGGGCAGGAGAAACGCATAAACCTTCTGCCCAGACTCATCACCGGGCTTTCCCCACGAGTGGGATCAACGGCCGTGTCTGCCGCAGCCGCGGCGCCGCCCGCCACGGCAGCACCCGCCACCGTGGCAGCCGTAGCCGCCACGCCGGCGGTGGTTTTCACCACTGACGCGGCTGCACCCGCGAGCAGGGATGCCGTCAGCGCAGTAGCCGTCGCCCAGACGAG
>JANNNS010000124.1:0-13893 GCA_031398645.1 Acidobacteriota bacterium | reverse complement strand
GACTGGAAGGGCGGAATCGGAACTTCGTCCCGTAAACTTCCCGCATCGCTCGGGGGCTACACCATCGGAGTACTCGTCCAATCAAATTTTGGAGGCATCCTCTCGATCGATGGTGTTCCGGTCGGTCTTGAATCGGGAAAGTACTACCTGAAGAACTCGGTCCAGGGCACATCCGCGTCAAATACTTCTCTTGATCGAACGGCAGATGGATCGATCATCATCGTCATAGCTACCGATGCTCCTCTTGACCACCGCCAACTCCGCCGCCTCGCAGAAAGGTCTATGGCGGGGCTTGCCCGTACCGGCTCGGCTATGACCAACGGCAGCGGCGATTACGCTATAGCCTTCTCCACCGCAACCGGCAACCGGATCAAGCCGCTGCCGCTGGAGCGAGGGTCCGAGACGTCGATGTCGTCGCGAACGACGCTATCTCCCCATTGTTCCTCGCCGTCATAGAAGCGACCGAAGAAGCGATCTACAATTCACTTCTTCGGGCCACCACAATTACGGGAAAGGAACAACGCACAGTCGAGGCATTACCGATCGAAGCCGTCAAGGGCATCCTGCGCCGATACGGCCGGATCAAGTAGATCTAACTATTTCATACAGCTAGACGGTACCGTCGGTCGATGTATCGTATGTCGTCGCCGCACTTGTATCGACGGTCGTGTCGATGCCGGTGTCCACAGATGCCACCGAAGCATCGTAACCACCAGCATCGTAAGCCGCTCCGGCGTCGTATGTGCCGGCAGCACCGGCATCGTAAGTTCCAGCATCATAAGTTCCTCCCGTCTCGACGAGCGACGAAGGATCTTCCTGATAGTTATAGCTCTCCTGATCGGCTCTTGACGCAAACTCGTCCGCCGATGCCTGGTACGCTCCTGCTTGCTCTGCACTCCGCTCAGCCGCATCGAAATTGCCGGCGTCGGCATACCACTCAGCATTTTGCGCCGAGGCATCTGCGTTCTTTTCCTGATATACCGCGTTATCCAGGTTGTAGACGTCGTGATCGGACTGGCCCGTATGATCGGAACCGCCGGCATTAAAATCGGCATCGCTCGTGGCGTAAGCCGCGTTCTGTGCGTCTTCCTTAGCAGCTGCGTAATCACCTTGTTCAATGTGTTCTTGCTGCTGTGCCCGGTATTCCCCGGCGACCTCTTGATTGTAGGCTGCGTTCTCGAGATCGCTTGAATCCGACGTTCCCAGCATAGATGAATCCCCTGCCTGATACGCCTCGTTTTCGGCCACTTCACGAGCCTCGGCAGCCGCGGAATAGTCGCCCTTGGCAATAAACTCATCGGCTGAGGCCTGAGCCTCTCTTGCTGCGTCCGCGTGGGCCTGCTGTTCCGCGGCCGCTACGGCGCCTTCGTCCGTCGCCGTTGGCGAGGTATCAGTCGGAACCGCTGAAAAACCGGCGTCGGCAGGGGAATCCGAGACTAGCGGCTCAGCAGAGGTCTCAGAAAATTCCGTGACTTCCGTTGTGACTTCTGTGGTCTCTGCCGAACTATCGTCCACCGGGAACCCGTCTTCACCAACGGTGAACTCGACTGAATTGGTGGTAATTTCTTCCTCCGACGGCAACCCCTCGGATGACTCGAGCGTGAAGTCGACCTGCCCGTCGCCGTCTATATCCGCGACATCCATCTCGCCGTCACCATCCGTATCGGCCATCGCGGCATCGACTTGTCCATCACCGTCAGTATCAAAGACCGCTACATCTAGGTTACCGTCACCATCAGTATCTTTTCCGATCGCATCGATCTTACCGTCGCCATCGGTATCCGCTGCGGCGGTATCGATAGTTCCATCGCCATCCGTATCCGCGGCCGCCGTATCCAGCTTACCGTCGCCGTCATAATCTATATAGGAGGCTTCCTGGCCGGTCGATCCGTCGTCGAACATTGCCTCGACGGCAGCCTCGGCGAACGTCTGGTCGTCACCGGATAGGTCTTCCGCTTTCGCCGTCGTGATCTCAAAGTCGGTCTCGGTGCCATCGGGCCCGGTCTCAGTGATAGTTATGTCATTATCAATCGCCATAATTTAAGTTCTCCTCCAGTTTCTTTGGCTTTGGGTCCGAGGCTTTCTCGCTAACCTTAATATTTTTCTTTAGACGGGTGATCGCCCCACATTTTGCACTTGGGCACTTAACCGGAAGTTCAGACTTCCCTTCGAGCGCTTTCTGCGGGATCTTCATCGCTGTACCACATGTCGAGCATTTAAATCTGACTACATCTGCTTCTGCTGTCGATCTTGGTTTCGGGGGCGGAGCCGAGGCCCTGATCGTATCCGCAATTATCCAAAGCGAGCTCTGTAGTTCAGGGCTGCGTGCAAAATCGCTTAGCAGCCTTAATCGCGGGCCGATGTATGGTGTCGAGGTCGTAGTTAATTCCGACAGCTTCATATAGGAATCGTCATCGACGCCCTGCTGTTCAAGCCATGATTCAATGTTTATTTGTTTATAGATAAATGATGATTTCAGTGACCACGAAAGCAGAACACGCCGGGCGACTTCCTCGTTGCCAACGGTGAGCAAACCGGCCCGGTCCGCAGTTATTTCGGCTTGTCTTGCCCAGGCAAGCAGCGGCATTTCGATAGCACCGCTTATCAGGGCACTCGGGCTCAAGGCAGCAAATATCCCGCCGGCCATAAAGCCCTTGGCCGGTCCCTGCTCGCCGAGAAAGAACCGAATGACCGTTTTCCATAACGCATGGCCAGATTTGCAGTGACCCATCTCCCGGGCGAGCAGGAACAGCATATCGACTCCCTGAAAGTTTCCCGCAAGCGCTGAACCGACAACTATGAACGAGTCATTGTCCGTCCCGAACGTCAGCATATCCCACGGCCGCTCGCCGGACAGATAGACATCTGGCATATGCGTCATGCCAAGGATGCGGGCAGCACGGACCGCCTGCCCAAAGATGTGCGGCATCTGCTTTTCGCTGAGAAGCACGCCGTTGAAGGTCACCTCGATCCACCGGCGACCGACCCTTTCCGACACCGCCTTCGCGGCCATGCTTAACGGCGTCATCGAACGCAGCGTCGACATTGCCTTTGCATCCGCCGCCCATGCAAATGCGGAAGTATCTACGTGATATCCCGGGACAAGTGGCTTTAGCGAGCGGCACTCTTTGCAAACAACCACCTTCTCCGGCAAGTTACTCGGATTGTCCCCGCACGTATGACAACGCACCGCCGGCGGCTGGTACTGCTGCTGGAACTGATTCTGCGGCTGGTAATACTGCTGATTCTGATACTGCTGATTTGGCGGCTGCTGCTGCTGGTTCGCTTGCTGGTACTGTTGCGACGGAACCTGTTGCTCCTTCTGGTTAGGCGGGTGAAATGGGTTCTGACCCGGCTGGGACTGCTGAATTAGCACTGCCACGCCACAGTAAATGCAGAACTTTGAACCTGCCTGTGGCTGTTCATGCCCATTACTGCATCTTGGCCGATTTCCATCTAGCTGAGCCATAAAAACTGTCCGATCACATACCCATCGGGATCGCCGAGAACAATAGAAGGAAGAGAGTTATAACGCTTGAGATGACGGTCGCGGCAATTCCGCCCCAGAGGCCTACCTGGGCAAGCCACCTTCCAGCCTCGGGAGCCTGGCCTTTCTTGATCGCCTCGAGTTCAACCCAGCCCAGAATTGCTCCAGGTATGCCGGTAAACGGGCCGCAGCAAAGCACAAGCGTTACCACTGCCAGGATCGCCGAGCCTATTGCTCTGCCGCTGGCCCCGCCTTGGGTTCCACTTCCCTGCATGCCAAAGTTCTGGCCGCCGCCGAATTGTTGCGGCGGAGCTCCGACGTACGGGGCTTGTCCGCCAACGTAGGGCTGATTTTGCTGCTGATAAGCCGGCCCGCCGACCGTTGGTCCAAGCGGCGACGAACAGTTCAGGCAAAAGGAGGCATCGGACGGATTCAATTGGTTACAGTTTGAACAAGCTCTAGTCATAGTCGATCTATCCGGCGTGATTTGGCCTCTGAGCAAGGACCGCAGGCGGTGCCTGGCACACTTTGCCCTTCGCCGCTTCACCTTGCAAATACGGCTCGATTTCGGCAATCTTTTACTTTGGTGATGCTACTATAAGCTAACTTCCATCGAAATTAAAGTTTTTGGCGGGAATTTCCGAACCGGTTTACTCACAGGCTTTATAAATCGATAATTCGTTCCGCGCTCCAGAATATATGGCATTTCTCCTCGGGGCCGAGTCTCTTTTATGCAGATCGAAAACTATATAGGCGGAGAACTGGTCACGCCCGCATCGGGAACCTATCTGGACAATTTCAACCCGGCGACGGGAGAGGTGTATTCACAGATTCCTGATTCAGATGACCGAGACGTGAACCTAGCGGAAGATGCCGCACGAGCGGCCTTTCCCTCGTGGTCCATGATGGCGCCGGAAGAACGCTTCACGATTCTAATGCGGCTCGTCGCTCTGATCGAACTTGACGTGGAGCCTCTCGCCCTTGCCGAGTCGATCGATCAGGGAAAGCCGGTTTCTCTTGCTCGTTCAGTAGATATCCCGCGGGCAGCGTCAAATTTTCGTTTCTATTCAACAGCAGCGATGCACCTCGCGAGTGAATCGCACCAAACGACCTTGCCCGGCGGCGGAAATGCGATCAACTACACGCTTCGGCAGCCGCTTGGCGTCGTCGGGTGCATTTCCCCGTGGAACCTTCCGCTGTACCTCTTCACCTGGAAGATCGCTCCGGCCTTAGCAGCAGGATGTACGGTGGTTGCCAAGCCGAGCGAGATCACGCCGATGACTGCCTATTTGCTGTCAAAATTGTGCATCGAAGCCGACTTGCCCGCGGGTGTTCTGAACATCGTTCACGGGACCGGGCCGAAGGTTGGCTCAGCGATCGTTGCACACAAAGACATCAAAGCGATCTCATTCACCGGAGGCACAAAAACCGGCGAAGAGATCGCTCGGGTAGCCGCACCAATGTTCAAGAAGCTTTCGCTCGAACTTGGCGGAAAGAATCCGAATATCATTTTTGCTGACTGCAATTACGAAGAGATGCTGACAACGACTGTCCGCTCGTCGTTCTCTAACCAAGGCGAGATATGTCTTTGCGGATCGAGAATATTCGTCGAACGGCCCTTGTATGAGAGGTTCAAAACCGACTTCGTTAAGCGTGTTTCTTCCCTTAAGGTCGGCGATCCTAACGACCCGGACACGGATGTCGGGGCAATTGTATCTAAACAGCACTTCGAAAAGATCCTATCGTACATCGAACTCGCGAAAACCGAAGCCGGCACGATCATCGTGGGTGGAAACGGGTCAGAACCGGGAGCGGACGCAATAGCAACTGGGTTTCGTGTGGATTCAGAAAGATGCGCAAATGGATTTTTCATCCAGCCGACAGTTATCGATGGCCTCGCTCATGATTGCCGTACCAACCAGGAAGAGATCTTCGGCCCGGTCGTCACCATCATGCCGTTCGATACTGAAGACGAGGTGATCGGTTACGCGAACAGCGTCCGCTACGGCCTCGCCTCCACCGTCTGGACCGAAAACCTTTCCCGTGCCCATCGCGTATCAGCCAGACTGGAATCCGGCATCGTCTGGGTAAACTGCTGGATGCTGCGCGACCTGCGAACACCGTTTGGCGGCGTCAAGGACAGCGGAATGGGCCGCGAGGGCGGCTTTGAGGCGCTGAAGTTTTTTACGGAAGAGAAGAATGTTTGCGTTCGAATCTGATCTCTACTACGCGTTAGCCCTTGAGTAGTGCGTTGTGGAGGCAAAATAAGTGAAAAAGCTGATTCGTTTCGTTATCCTATTTCCCGTGCTAACCGTTATAGGCTATCTCATTTTCGGTCTTGTTTTGGTTTGGATCCTGAAGCCGACGGCAAAGAAGGATCTTTCTAACTACTTTCGTCCCGGCGACCATCTTGTCAGCCGGTTCGAGGGATTTGACCAGACGGTGCTGGCGGTAAACGACGGTTGGATGCATACGCGGCTCGAAGTAAAACCGTACGCCGCAGGGCCGCCCGAACATTTTCATGAGCACTTCACCGAAATATTTACAGTAAAGCGCGGAACTCTCAGCATCTTAGTCAACGGCGAGAAGCGGACTTTGAAAGCCGGCGAGACGATCACAATACCGCCGATGACCCGGCACAAACCGTTCAACGAAACGCCCGAGTCCGTTGTTGTCGAAGGTGATGACCCGAAGACGCTGCCCGTCGAATTCGGCTATCTGCTAACCCAGCTTTATGGCTTTATGGATGAATATCCCGAGGGCCCGAGCACACCGCAGATGCTGATGCAGCTTTCGGTTTACGGAGACGACGCCGATTCATGGATCGCCGACGGCCCGCCGCTTCCGGTTCAGAAGGCAATGCGGACACTGATGGAGCCGACGGCTCGGCTGCTTGGATACAAGAATCATTATGAGCAGTATGGGCCGCATAGATAATCTGACGTTGGTTTTTTGCGAATGGTCTTTTCGAAAACAAAGTCAAAAGAGGATAAGATTCTCAATTTTCCCCCGTTTGGGAAACTAAATCTTCAAAATGACGGACGGGAATGGGTTGGGGTCGTATCGGGAATTGTCCCGTCAAACCTTGTTGAAATTTCGATTGAAACTGAGGTTAATGACGAATATCTTGATCGGAAGATCGTGAAGCTAGAAGACTTCATTCAAAAGCTTCTTAAACAATTGGACGAGCTTTTTGACCACGTCCATGCTCAGTTTTCGGGAAGTAAATGGGATTCAACTCCTTCACAACTGAAACAAATGTATTTTTTGACAGCCGTCTCAATTAAGGCGGATTGTGCGACATTTTGGGTAGTGCTCGAACCGGAAATTGCGGTGGACTCAATCTTCAATCACCTTCTAAGGTTTACAGTAATCGGTGACGAAATTACGTGGTTTAATTTTGCGGAATAGATATTATGAAAACAATTATTTCCTTTCTGACATTGGTCTTTTTCGCAGCACTTAGCTTTGCCCAGACCAAACCGCCGACGGAATCCGCCATGGACCGATTCCTTCGTTACGTGAAGATCGACACACAGTCGGCTGAGGATGCGGGCAAATGGCCGAGCACGGAGAAGCAGCTTGTGCTCGCACGGCTGCTCGAAGGCGAACTGAAGGCGTTGGGTGTACAGAAGGTGCGTATCAGTCCTGAGGGCATCGTGTACGGAATGGTGCCGGGCAATTTGGCTGACAATTCCAAGGTGCCGACGATCGGGTTTATCGCGCATATGGATACATCGCCGGCGGTGTCGGGCGCAAACGTAAACGCAACCATCCACAAAAATTATCAAGGCGGCGACATCGTCCTGCCGAACGACAAAACGCAGGTCATCACCGTCGCTCAGAATCCCGATCTCAAAAATCTGATCGGCGACGATATCATCACTGCCGACGGAACCACGCTCCTCGGCTCCGACGACAAATCGGGCATTGCAGAGTTGATGACGATGATCGATACCTTGAAACAGAATCCGCAGATCAAACATGGAAACATTACGATCGCCTTTACGCCGGACGAAGAAGTTGGCGGCCCAATGGTCAAGTTTGACATCGAGGCTTGGGGAGCGAAGTTCGCCTATACCGTGGACGGCGAGCAGCTGGGCGACATCTCGAATGAGACCTGGTCTGCTCGTACGGCGACCATTACTTTTACCGGCCGATCGACCCACCCCGGGACGGCGAAGGGTATCATGATCAATTCGTCGCTGGCGGCAGGTGATTTTCTCTCGCGGTTCCCAGAAATGATCCCGAACCGGCCTGAGACCACTGCCGGCCGTGAAGGTTTCATTCACCCGTACGTTGGGAACCTCGATGTTGAAGCATCGACGGTGAAAGTTCTGCTTCGTAATTTTGACATCAATGGACTTGCGGCGCAGGAAGAAGCCGTAAAAAAAGTGATCGCCGAAACACAGAAGAAGTATCCGAACGTTAAGATCGACTACAAAAGCGAACTCGGCTACTTGAACATGAAGGAAGTTCTGAAAGATTACCCGCAGCTCACCGATTATGCTATCGAAGCCGCCAAGCGTGCGGGCATCACTGCCGAACTTCGCCCGATACGCGGTGGTACGGACGGATCGCGCTTGACCGCCCGCGGATTACCTACACCAAATCTCTTCACCGGGGGACATAATTTCCACGGCAAGCTCGAGTTCAATTCGAGAAAGGGCCTCGAAAAATCGACCGAGACGCTCGTGCATCTAGTTCAGATCTGGGCCGAAAAGGGCAAGTAATGCATCGAGAGAGTCGGGCTTAAACGGAGGGATCCTCTCTCCTAACCAGCACTTTGTCCACGCGGCGGCCGTCCATATCGACGACCTCGAAGACATATCCTTCCCACTCAAACTTCTCGCCTTCAGACGGGAGTTTTTCCAGGCGGGCGATAATGAACCCGGCTAAGGTTTGATAAGATTCGTGTTCTCCCGCGGGCAGTTCGCCCAGTTCCAGCAGCTCGCGAAAATCAGCCACTGATGTCTCTCCGTCGATCAGCATCGAACCGTCTTCCCGGACAACAATATTTTTGTTGAGGATACCGTCAGCCGGCAGATCGCCGACGATCTCTTCGAGCACGTCGTTCATCGTGACGACACCGGCCACGGCGCCAAATTCATCGATGACGACCGCCATGAGTGTATGAGACTCCCTAAAAGCTTCTAGTAGTTCCAGCCCTGAATTCGTCTCAGGAACGAAAACGGGCTGTTTGAGGACGGCTTCCAGGTCGAGTTCCCCGCCACTGAGGATATGTGAAAGAAGGTCGCGGGATTTCACTATGCCGACAAGATCATCCAGACTGTCCCGGCATACCGGAAGGCGTGAATAAGGAGATTCGATAAGCTTTTGACGGTTGATCTCGATACTGTCATTGAGATCGAGCCAAACCACTTTCAACCGCGAGGTCATGATGGCCGTGATCCGCTGGTCATCGAGTTTAATAACACTCTCGATCAATTCTTGCTCGGTTTCTTCGAGTACGCCGACCTCCGCACCATGCGCAATGTGGGCCTTGATCTCTTCTTCGGTGATGGCCGAATCGGTCGCTTCGCGAATGCGCAGCACTTTCAGCACAACGGCCGTCGAGCCACTCAGCAACCACACGACCGGGGCCGTTATCCCCGAGATGATGTTCATCGGTCGCGAGAAAAGTGACGCAATGATTTCCGGTCGGTTCAATGCCAGGTTCTTCGGCACGAGCTCGCCAATAACTAGCGAAAAATAGGTGATGATCACGATCACGATGCCAAAGGCGATCGAAGCCGAATAGGGCTCCAGCATCGGAATGTGAGCAACGATCGCGGCAAATTCGTCGGAAAGCAACGCACCGCCGAACGCTCCAGAAAGAACTCCCACTAGGGTTATGCCGATCTGAACCGTCGAAAGGAACCGCTCGGGTTTCTCTTGTAGGGCGATCGCGGCCGCCGCCCCGGCATTCCCGTCCTTTGCGGCTCCGGCCAGACGCACCTGGCGGGCCGATACGACCGCAATTTCCGTCATCGAAAACAAACCGTTGATAAGGATCAGGACAGCGATGAAGACAACCTCGAAAAGTATTTCGTTCATATAGGTTTACCTGTCATTATTCTGCCCTAGGTCACTTTGGTCAATTCTCGATCTTAGTACGCTAGCGAGCAACATCCTCTTATTTTTGTTTTTCAGCGGCGCTAACGTAAAATGTTTTTTACGTGGAAACTTATTCGACCTCTAACTCCTCAAGGGCTCCCGAGCCTGTCGGACTCTATCCGCACGCACGCCGCGTTGGGAATTTGTTGTTCCTTTCCGGTGTCGGGCCGCGGACGCGAGGCACTAAGACCATACCGGGTGTTGAACTGACCGAGGTAGGCGAGATCGTTTCGTATGACATTGAGACACAATGCAGATCGGTATTTCAGAATGTCCGCTACATTTTGGAAGACGTCGGTTCTTCGTGGGACCAGATAGTGGACGTGACCGTATTTCTAACGAACATGAAGGCCGATTTCGCTACTTACAATAAGATCTACGCTGAATATTTCGCCGATAACCAGCCTTGCAGAACCACTATCGAGATCAGTTCCCTTCCGACGCCGATCGCTATCGAATTAAAGGTCATTGCGACGATCGATCAGAACGACAAGTGAAGATCGAACGGGCAACAACCGAACACGCAGAAGCACTGACGAACATTGCATTCGCCGCGAAACGCCATTGGAATTATCCGGAAAGCTGGATGGCCGGTTGGACACAGTTGTTGACCATAACACCCGAATACATTGCCGGTAACGATGTGTACGCCGCCTTCAGCGGCACTCTGCCGATCGGCTTTTTACGCAATGGTTGTCACGCCAGACACAGCGGACCTTGATCACCTTTGGGTCGACCCAAGGTTCATCGGAAGGGGCGTCGGCCGACAGCTTTTCGAACATGCCGTTCGTACCGCCCGCGAGGCGGAAATTACGAGTTTCACGATCGAGTCAGACCCAAATGCGGAAGGATTCTATCGGAGAATGGGCGCGGTCGCCATTGGCCAAACAGTCACAGAGATCGAAGGCCAAAAGCGAGTTTTGCCAATATACCTATTTACTATACCGGCGGACGACCAATCACGTGCGTCGGGATGATATTCTGTTTTTTTAGAACAAAAGGGAGCTAATCATGATCGAAACAAAGGGATATGCAGTTCATGGGCCTGAGGCCGAGTTTTCTGATCTCACATTATCACGCCGCGACGTCGGAGAAAACGACATCGCGATGGACATCCTCTGGGCAGGCATCTGCCATTCGGATATTCACCAGGCAAAGGGCGAGTGGGGAAATTCGACCTATCCGATGGTTCCGGGCCACGAGATCGTCGGCAAGGTGACCGAAATTGGAAGTGGTGTGACCAAGTTCAAGGTTGGCGATATTGCGGGCATCGGATGCTTCGTCGATAGCTGCGGCGAATGCGTCAATTGTGAACGCGATGTCGAACAATTCTGCCTAAAAGGCAGTGCTCAGACATATAACAGCACCGAAATGGACCGTAAGACGCCGACATACGGCGGCTATTCGAAACATTATGTGATCGATCAGGATTACGCGTTGAATGTCGATTCAAACCAGCCGCTCGAAGGGATCGCCCCGCTGCTGTGCGCCGGCATTACCACTTATTCCCCTCTTCGCCGTTTTAAGGCGGGTCCCGGAATGAAGGTCGGCGTTATCGGCCTCGGCGGTTTGGGTCATATGGCTGTTAAGCTCGCTTCGGCAATGGGAGCGGAAGTTACAGTATTCAGCACATCACCGGGCAAAGAGCCAGACGCAAAAGGATTGGGTGCGAATAATTTCGTCGTCACCCGCGACCCTGCTGCACTCAAGCCGCTGGCTGGATCTTTCGATCTGCTGATCGACGCAGTATCGGCTGAACACGATCTGAACATGTACCTCAACTTGCTTACCTACGAAGGCCACATGGTCCTGGTCGGCGTCCCGGAAAAGCCCCTTCCGATACATTCGTTCTCGCTGATGGTCAACAACCGGTCGCTCGTCGGTTCGGGTATTGGCGGCATCAAGGAAAACCAGGAAATGCTCGATTTCTGTGCCGAACACAACATTACCGCTGATGTCGAGGTGATCACGATGGACTACGTTCCCGAAGCCTACGACCGCACGATCAAAGCCGACGTAAAGTACCGCTTCGTGATCGACATAAGCAAATACTAGGTATGCGTTTCGTTGCCCTGCTCCGCGGCGTTAACGTCGGCGGGAACACTATGATCAAGATGGCCGAGTTGAAACGAACATTTGAATCACTCGGCCTCGCAAACGTTATTACCTACGTGAACAGCGGAAACCTCGCTTTCGATGTCGGCGGCCTGTCTGCAAGCAAGGGCTCAAAGCTGGAGAAAAAGGTAGTACACACTCTCGAACAGGCGATCGAAAAAGACTTTGGAAAACAGATCCCGGTAATGGCACGAAAGCAGGCGGACATCTCAAAGATCATGGCCGCTAACCCATTCGCCGGCGAGTTCGAAAGCCACAAGGAAATGCACGTACTTTTCCTGAGAGAAAAAATGCCTGAGGACAAACGAGGGCAGCTCATGGACGCGGCACCGAAGGGCGAGCGTTTTGCCGTGATCGGCCGTGAGATATACTGCCACCTTCCGTTGGGGGTGGCCAACAGCCTTCTCGGAAAAAGCTTTATCGAAAAGAAGTTGAAGCTTGCCGTAACCGGCCGGAACTGGCGCACTGTCGAAAAGCTTGCAGTTCTGTGAGATAAAGTTACCGGTGTCAACGCCTGAATCGGAACGGACCGTCAAGCGGATGACTTTCCCCCTTGAGCATGGCTGCGACCATATCCATACCTATCACAGAGAACGTTATTCCGTTTCCGCCAAATCCTAAGACAAAATAGGCCGACGGAAAGTTCGGATGTTTGCCGATATAGGGCAATCCGTCTTTCGTCTCACCGAAAGTTCCGGCCCAGGCAAAATCCGTTCGAAATTTGATGCCGGGCAAAAGCTTCTTGAGTTTTTTCTCCAGTTTGACCGACTTTTCCGTGATCAGAGAATCCCGTTTCGCCGCGTCAACAAACTCTTCGTCCTCGCCGCCGATCAGGATGCGGTTGTCATCGGTCGTTCGCATGTAAATGTACGGATCGGCGGTGTTCCAAAACAACGTTTCGCTTAGATGAGAATGATCGTCCTCTGAAACCTCGCCTACGATCGCATAGGTCGAGAGTAGGTTGACAAACTTGTCCTCGATCATCTCGGTGCTCTCAAAACCACTGCAATAGATGACCTTTTTGGCCCTGATGACGTTGCCGTATTCGGTCGTTAGGCTGGCGCCGCTTTTCGTGTGTTCTTTCTTTAAGAGATCGGTCTTATCGTATATAGCAAGGCCGCGTTTTTGGTTGTACTGGAGCAACTCGTGAGCAAGGCAAAACGCGTCAATGCTGCCGCCCTGTTTCGACAATATCCCGCCAAAGGTGCCCTCCGTCCCATATCGCTCTTCGATCTCCGCCGGTTCCAGCCAACTTACCGGAAAGCCGTGTTTCTCGCGTGCCTGAAATTCCTTTCTCAGCCAAGGCACATCCTTCTTTAACGCGGCGAAATAGACCGAATCTTTCTTCTTAAAACCGCACGTCGATCTGATCTGTTTAGAGATCTTGCCCAGATCGTCGATCGAATTAAAGCACGCCCAGTAGCTGTCGGCCGCCGCGCGCTCGCCGATCATCTCGATCAGCTCGAAGAGAGCCGTATCGATCTCGTACTGCAGCATTGACGTCGTTGCCGATGAGCTGCCGTGAGCGATCTCACGTCGGTCGATCAAGGTGGTTTGATATCCCTCGGCAACGCAACGATGAGCGATCAAACTCCCGGTAATGCCGCCGCCGACGACGAGAATTTCCGTTTCGATATCGCGGTCTAACGAAGGATAAGAGCCGATCAGGCCGTTCTTCACCAGCCAAAAAGGCTCATTTGATCTAAGTTTCATAAAGTGCCCGGAACCAACGGAGAGGCTACATGGATTGTATCCTCTTCGCTGAGAAGGCGGGCACCATCAAGGACGATTCTTAGCTCGAACGGAGTCGGCGGTTTTCTTTTGATCTATGGGCGGGCTTCCAGCACCAAATTAAATGGCGTTTCAGTTGCCCTGCGGAATCGCGTAAATCCGCCCTGCTTCACGACTTCTCCTAGCCGCTCCTCACCAGCCTGAGCACCCAATCCCAGCCCAACTTCCTGGGACCGCGAAGCCGGAGTGCAGATCATCGTTGACGCCGAGTAATAAACACGCCCGACTGGATTGTGGTTGTCTTCGTAACGGTCATTCGCGAACGGCTCAACTATCATCCACGTGCCGTCATCCTTTAGTACTTTCCTTACGTGAGCAGACGCTCCGACCGGGTCGCCCATGTCGTGCAGGCAGTCGAAGAACGTTACGAGATCATAGTCCTC
>JANNNS010000105.1:0-20846 GCA_031398645.1 Acidobacteriota bacterium | reverse complement strand
CAAGAACGTTGGGGATGTCGAGCCCGTTAGAATTGTAGATACCTCCGCCCACATCGGATATCCCAACGACCTTATATCCCTGCTCGTGCATCAGCTGAGCTCCAATGCCGCCGACATTTCCTGACCCCTGCACGACCACCGAAGTATTCTCCGGGGTAAGATTAAAGCGTTTGATCGCCTCGTTCACGCAGAACAGAACGCCGCGGCCGGTTGCCTCCCGCCGCCCAAGCGAACCGCCGAGAGCAACGGGCTTCCCAGTCACCACGGCGGTAACAGTGTGACGGGCATGCATCGAATACGTGTCCATGATCCAAGCCATCGTCTGCTCGTTCGTGTTCATATCCGGAGCAGGAACATCTTTATCGGGGCCGATAAAGTCAATCAGCTCGGCGGTGTACCTCCGCGTCAACCGTTCGAGTTCGCCAAGCGACATTTGCTGCGGATTGCAGATAATTCCGCCCTTTCCTCCGCCGAATGGAACGTTCACGACCGCACATTTCCACGTCATCCACGCCGAAAGAGCCTTAACTTCATCAAGGCTCACATCAGGTGCGTAACGGATCCCGCCCTTTGCCGGGCCTCGGGCAAAGTTGTGCTGGACTCGAAATCCTTCGAAAACCTGAATATGCCCGGTGTCCATTCGTACGGGCACATACACCTTGATCTCGCGGCTCGGGACGCGCATAACCGCGTAGAGATCCGCATCAAGGCCAAGGATCTGAGCAGCCTTGTCGAACCTCTCGCTCATTGCTTCAAACGGGTTCTTTTCGTCGCTACCCTTAAAACGCCGCATTTCATCGGCCATTGGATTTGCCATTTTTATACTTTCTCCAATTCAACTTTTCGATTCTCAGCCTTGGGCCGGATCGCAACGTTAGAGCTCGTCGACCCTGACCGGAAGCCTTCAAGATCCAGTGTTACGTATCTGAAGCCGAGGGCCTTGAAGCTTTTATCTAGCTCGTCGAACATCTTGAGGTCGAGAACTCGCACCAACTCCTCGATGCTTATCTCGATCCGGGCAAGGTCACCATGAACCCGCACTCGAAACTCTCTAAAACCTAGCCTCCGCAGCAAGTGCTCACCTTTCTCAACCTGTGTAAGTCGAGAGATCGTAACAGGAACCCCATGAGCGATCCTTGATGAAAGACAAGGGCTTGCAGGTTTGTCCCATGAACGTAGCCGGTGAATGCGGCTCTGCTCTCTGATCTCGTCCTTAGAAAATCCCAGTTCGGCTAGTGGACTTCGCACCGATCTCTCATGCGCGGCCGTCCGTCCGGGGCGATGATCCTGCAGATCATCTGCGTTGGTGCCATCGACCACAAAATCTAATCCTCGCTCCGCAGCGGCTGTTCCGAGCAGGTCATAGAGCTCGGACTTACAGAAATAGCATCGGTCGCCGCGATTGGCCTGGTAATTCTCATCCTCAAGCTCAAAGGTATCCAGCGTTTCGTATTCAAATCGTCCCGAGATCGCCGCCGATCTGGCCTCGTCTCTCTGAAACGATGAGACACTCGGCGAAAGACCTAGTACGCTTATCGCTTTCGGGCCCAACTCCTGGTTCGCGATAAATGCCAGGTATGTGCTGTCAACGCCGCCCGAGTAAGCGACCAACACTGAGCGCATTTCCCGCATCAAATGGCGCAGTTCGGTCTCTTTTTCCGAAGCTGATCTTTTCACTGTGTTGGCCTGTAATGCGTTATCTGCGGTTTCGCGATCATTGTCCGCCCGAATCGTTGAGAAAATTGGGTTTCGCACAAGTTGAAAATCTTAACTTAGCGGTTTAGTGTTAGCAAACCAACGAACGAAATTTGCCTAACAAATTTGCGCAAATGGTCGCGCCAATTTGAGGCCGATGATACGATTCTCGACATTCTGATGACAATCCTACGAAGATCTCAATTTTTCTTTGCCGGACCACGCTCTGCAAGGCTTAATGCCTTCGCGGCTTTGCTGTTTGCATTCGCGTGTTATTTTCCGATCGCGGGCCAGGACGAAGACACGGAACCAGATCCCGCGGCCAGCGCTGTAGAGCTTTTTCAGAAAGCTCAGGACGCCCACGAAAAAGGCCAGTTGAAGGAAGCGGTAGAGATATATGATAAAGCGATCTCTGCGGTTGCGGAATTTCCGGAAGCGGAGTTCCAGAAAGGAAATGCACTCCTGTCACTCGGCCGCCGTGACGAAGCCGAAAAAGCGTTTCGAAGAGCGGTAGAGATTCGACCCGACTGGAACCTCGCTTTAGCAAACCTAGGCTCCCTGCTCCTGGGCAAAGGTTCCTACGCTGAAGCTGAAAAACATCTGCTGAAGGCGATCTCGATCGATTCTCAAAACACACTGGCGTATTCGGCCCTGACGGAACTACGACTGCGAACTAAAGCTCCGCCAGAACAACTGAAAGATCTCCTGTTAAGGCTGACCGCCCTGACCGAAAGAGCAAAACCTACGGCATCGGCATGGGCCGCGCGAGCGGCACTTGAGGTCGCACTAGGTGAAAAGGTAGCAGCGAGGTCAAGCTTCAATCGGGCTCTAGAGCTTGATCCAAAGAATCAGTTCGCATTGATCTCGAAAGCGTCGGCAATGCTAGACGAAGGCGACCGCACCGGAGCCGAGGGAATTATCCGGACGCTCGATACTTCTTCAGGAGGCGGAGCCGTCCAGATGCTTCAGGCCAGGCTTCTTTTTGCTAATGGCAAAACAGAAGAGGCATTAAAGATCATGAACGCCATCAGCGACCCATCACCTGACGTCATTGCAATGCGCGAGAGGCTTTCCTTAGCCCGAACGGAAAATGCGGCGGAGCTCGAGAAGATTCTCGAAAAGAATGGTACGGACGCGTTCGTGCTCGGACGGTTGTGCTCCTTGTTCAGGACGGCCGACCCTGCTAAGGCACTAGCCTACTGTCGCCGGGCGTCCGAGGCTGACCCTGAGAATATAGATCATGCCGTCGGCTTCGGCGCCGCATTGGTGCAAGCCAAAATGTTTACCGAAGCGATCGAGATCCTTAGAAAGCTTCAGAAAATATCTCCTGAGAACGTAACCATCCGTGCTAATATTGCAACTGCCCTGTTCCAATTAAAGAGATACGCCGAGGCAAAAGCGGAATATCAATGGATAGCCGAGAGACAGCCAACCTCAGCAGTCGCGTATTATTTTCTTGGAATTACGCATGATCAGTTGGCCGAGTATCCCGACGCGATGGCGAATTATCAGCTTTTCCTGCGGCATGCCGACGCAGAGAGGAACAAGGTCGAGATCGAAAAGGTGAACCTGCGGCTTCCGATCCTTCAAAAGCAGATCAAGGAAAAGAAGGGCAAACGAACATAGGATAGAATAGGGAGGATATTGATGAAGATAGTCCAGCCTGGGTTGAAGTTAACGATGGCCTATGCGCTAGGTTCCTTCACAATTCTCTTATCTTGTCTTTCGTCGTCCGCCACTGCACAGGATCCGCTCGATACGGCTCCGCCGCCGCTGAAGATTGTTTCAAAGGCGGAATTGGCTCGTCTTGAGGTCAATAAGGACGTTAAGAAGCGGACCCAAACGTCCCTCGAACTCATGGATGCAAGGCTCAAGCAGGCGGAACTCCTCCTTGGCCAGGAACAGCTCGACGAAATGTACAAGGAGCTTGGCGGATTTCACGGGTTGATGGATAACACCCTGGCCTTCCTCAACGCGAGTGATCGCGACAGCGGAAAGGTCCTGAACAATTTCAAACGGCTTGAGATCGGCCTGCGGCAGTTTCGTCCGCGATTGGAACTGATCCGGCGGGGCATTCCTTCCGAGTACGAACCATATTTAAGAAGTCTGATCCAGTATGTCCGGGACGCGCGGGCAAAGGCGGTCGAGCCTCTGTTCGGGGATAGCGTTGTGCCAAGAGTCAGAACATGAACCTCAAAAACGTTCTCACAATTTCAGCCGGCGTTTTCTGGCTCTTTGCCTTCGCGGCGGATATGTCCGCCCAACGACGTGATTTCATGAGCGAAGCTGAGATCGAGATCATTCGTGAAACGCCGGATATTGACGAGCGGATCGAGGTGATAACACGGATGATCGATCGCCGTTTCCATGTCCTAAACGTAAATGTGAATGGATGGAAAGATGCCGCGAAGCCCTCTGATGTGTGGGGCGAACTTCCAAAAGGCACGCGGGCGGAACTTTTTAACGACATTAAGAAGCTGCTGCAGAAGGCCGTGGATGACATCGACAATCTGGCTGCTAATCCGAACGCTGCTCCGATTCGAGACAAAGGCGATAAAAAAGCAAAGAAAGATCCGGAGCGGTTCCCTGCCTCGGTTCGCACGCTTGCCTCGGCAGCGGGTCGATATCTAGTTCCGCTCAAGAACGAAATGGACAGGTCCACGAGTGAGATCGAGAAAGGCTCACTGATCGACTCGATCGAACTTTGTGATCAGATCCTGCTGGCAGTCGGCAAGTTGCCCCCCGAAGCAAAGAAAACGAAGAACTAGAGGTCGCGAGAGCGGCCTTTTTCTTTGCCAGATGGGTATTTCCTGTCTCGACTTGAGCCTCAGCCCGCACTACTTTACATTTAGAGCTTCGAAGCTATTTTTTATCTATCAAGAGAGACCAACCATGGAAACAAGCCCGGCTAAGGAACTCAAAAAAACCCCGCTGAATCAGGTCCACCGCGACCTCGGCGGAATGATGGTCGATTTTGGCGGATGGGATATGCCGGTCCAGTACACGGCGGGCGTGATCGAAGAGCATATGCGGACCCGCACCGGTGCGGCTCTGTTCGATGTTTCACACATGGGTGAGATTTGGGTCGAAGGCCCTAACGCGATCAGCTTCGTCAACGGGCTCACGACGAACGATGTCACGAAGCTGGTTGACGGGCAGGCGCATTATTCTGCTCTCACGAATGAAAGTGGTGGCGTAGTCGACGACCTGCTTGTTTACCGATTCGGGCCGGAAAGACTGCTGCTTGTCGTGAACGCTGCGACTACGGACAAGGACTGGGAATGGATCACTTCCCACAAGTCGGGCGAAGAAGAATTTACGCTGACCAACGCCAGTGCCGACTATTGCCAGATCGCGGTTCAGGGGCCGAAAGCAATCGGAATTTTGCAGACCTTGACCGACACCAACCTTGAGGACATTAAATATTATTGGTTCGAATCCGGAAAAGTCGACGATGTGGAATCGATCATTTCGCGCACCGGCTATACTGGCGAGGATGGCTTCGAGATCTATGCAAAACCCGAGTTTGCGGTACGGCTATGGAACAAACTCCTCGAAGCCGGAAAATACGGTGAACCCGATGGCATCCTGCCCGCCGGCCTGGCCGCGAGGAACACGCTGCGGCTCGAATCGGCGATGTCGCTCTACGGCCACGAACTGGCGGATGACATTGCCCCGCTTGAATCCGGTCTCGGATGGATAACGAAGCTCCAAAAGGGTGAGTTTATTGGACGGGATGCGTTGGCGGAATTGAAAGAGAAAGGAATTAAACGCAAGCTTGTCGGGTTCGAAATGGTCGACCGTGGCATCGCAAGGGATGGGTTCGACGTGTATGTAGATGAAAACATGGTCGGCACCGTAACGTCGGCCAGTCCGGCTCCGTTCCTTAAGAAAAATATAGGTCTCGCTTTTTTACCGCTTGAATTTGCAAATATCGGCCAAGAAATTAGAATTGACGTACGGGGAAAGCATTTGACAGCAGTAGTTGTGGAAACGCCGTTTTACAGGCGTCCAAAGTAGAACTTTACGTAGATCTTTATAAAACAATGGCAAATATTCCAGAGAACTTACGATACAGCAAGGACCATGAATGGGTGTCCGTTAGCGGCGACGTTGCGAGCATCGGCATCACCGATTATGCTCAGGGCTCACTTGGCGATGTGGTTTATATTGACCTTCCGCGAGTCGGCGATAAATTTGGCACTCACGAGGCCTTCGGTTCTGTCGAGTCCGTAAAAGCGGTTTCGGAGATCTTTACGCCGGTGGCAGGAGAAGTCGTCGAGGTAAATGACGGCCTTAACGATACACCTGAGAAGGTCAATAGCGATCCATACGGCGACGCCTGGTTCATCAAGCTAAAGATGGAGAATGCGGGCGAAGCCGACGCAATGCTTTCATCGGAAGAGTATGACGAGTATCTGACCAGTCAAGGCTAGAATTTGCAGTTATCGATTAATAACATTAGTTCATCTGATGATTACGAATTTTCTTTTTCAATGAATTAATGAATAAATGATAGATAGAAACGAACGCCAACAGGTTTAGTCGAAAATCACATGCGCTATATTCCAAATTCGCCCGAGGAACGCCAAGAAATGCTTGCGTTTGTCGGGCTTTCTGATGCGAGCGACCTTTTTCGCTCTATCCCGTCCGACGTGCAACTTGCGCGTCCGCTAAATGTCACTGACCCTCTGGCCGAACCGGAAGTCATCGCGGCGATGGAAGAAATGGCATCCCGGAATACTGCGGCTTCGAAACCGTCGTTCCTCGGCGCAGGCGTCTATTCGCACTATTCGCCGACGGTGGTCGATCATCTGATCCAGCGGTCCGAGTTTTTTACGTCGTATACGCCCTATCAGCCCGAAATTGCGCAAGGTACGCTTCAGTACATATTCGAGTTCCAGACTCTGGTCTGCCAGTTGACTGGTATGGAGGTTGCGAATGCGTCCATGTACGACGGTTCTACTGCGATGGCAGAGGCCTATGTGATGGCACAGCGCGTCACGCGGCGAAACAAGATCGTCGTTGCGAATTCCGTTCACCCGGAATATCGGGAAGTCGCCCGGACATATACGCAGCATGGCGACGCCGACATCGTCACCGCGGCGTTCGATGAGAAGACCGGCCGCCTCGCCGATCTTTCCGCCCTCGACGATAAAACCGCCGCGCTGGTAGTGCAGTCACCAAACTTCTTTGGCTGCGTCGAAAATCTCGAAAGGCTCGCCGCCGCCGCCCACGCCGTTGGAGCTTTATTTATCGTTGTGGTCACCGAAGCCATTTCGCTCGGGCTCTTGAAGTCGCCCGGCGAGTGCGGAGCTGACATCGTCGTTGGCGAAGGCCAGTCATTCGGCATCCCGATGAGCTTCGGCGGGCCGCATGTCGGCCTGTTTGCGACGCAGGAGAAATACGTTCGTCAAATGCCTGGGCGCCTGTGCGGTATCGCGTATGACAAGGACGGCAACCGAGGATTTGTGCTGACCCTTTCGACCCGCGAACAGCACATCCGGCGTGAAAAAGCGACCTCGAACATCTGCACAAACCAAGGCCTGATCGCGTTGGCCGCGACCATATATATGGAAGCAATGGGTAAACAAGGCCTGCAGGAAGTTGCAATGCAGAATGCACAAAAGGCGGCATACGCAGCCGGAGCAATAGCTAAGCTCGACGGCTACGAGATCGCCTTTACGTCCCCAACGTTCAATGAGTTCGTGGTCCGCGGCCCGCGTCCGGCTGAAGAGATGCTTGAAGAGCTTCGTGTGGCCCACGGCGTCGTCGGTGGCCTCGCCCTTTCCAAGTACTATTCGGATAGGCCGAACGAGTTTCTGGTTTGCGTAACAGAGACGATGAAGAGAGAACATATAGACAGGCTGGTCGACGGCCTAAGATAGTTCAAGGCGGTTTGAGCGAATGATTTTTAGCCCGCTCGAGATCTTACTTTGCATAGCACCGTTCATGCTGATCGTTTTTACGATCGGCGTTGGGCTGTATGCACAGAACATCGCGATAGCGAGGCGAGAGCTAGAACGCAACACCCTGAAGTGTCCAAGTTGCAAGGGCTTGTTGAATCGAGAGGCTTATGTTTGCCGGTTTTGTTCACGGGAATTGGTAAGTGCGGACAGATAGCTGAGATGAGCTTACCGTCCGTTCGGGTCTGATTAGGAGAGGAAATAATGGTTACGAAAAAGCTTTCCGCTGATATCGACCGCCGGTCATTTCTTTCTTCCATTGGCAAGGGAGCCGGCCTAATGGCTCTATCTTCGGCGACCGTCGCTTCTTTGTTGCGGGACGTGGTCGGAGCTGGTAAGGCCGTCGAACATCTATCGCCTCTCGATGCCGCGTCCTCTGAGGATTATTGGACTGCCATACAGCAGGCATTTTCCGTCACCCGCGGCATTATTAATCTCAACAATGGTGGTGTTAGCCCCAGCCCTAGGATCGTGACCGAGGCCTTCGTTCGCTACACTTGGCAGCAGGAAGACGCGACCGCCTACACGATGTGGCAGCTGCTCGAGCCTCAGTCGGAAACGATCCGGACAGGCCTCGCCGAGATATTTGGCTGCGACGCTGAAGAGATCGCGATCACGCGGAACGCCAGCGAGTCGCTTGAAATTTTGCTAATGGGCATGGACTTCAAGTCCGGCGATGAGATCCTGACGACCACGCAGGATTATCCCCGGATGCTAACAACGCTGCGGCAGCGTGAACTTCGCGAGGGCCTTAAGCTTAAACTCATCAAAATTCCCGTTGCACCCAAGGACGTAAACGACATTGCGAAGGTCTACGAACAAGCGATCACGCCGCGGACAAAACTCATCCTGATCTCGCATCAGATAAACCTTACCGGCCAGATCAATCCGATCAAGCGCGTCTGCGAATTCGCTCGGTCTAAGGGCATCGAAACTATCGTTGACGGAGCACATTCCTTCGCCCAATTCGATTTCAAGCAAAGCGATCTCGGCTGTGACTATTTCGGCACTTCCCTGCACAAATGGCTCTATTCGCCGAAAGGTACCGGAATGCTTTACGTCCGCATGGAGAAAATTCCGAAGATCTGGGCACTGATGGCATCGGAAGACAAGAACAAGAACGACATCCGCAAATTTGAGGAGATCGGCACACATTCCGCCGCGATGAGATTGGCGATCGGCGAGTCGGTCCTGTTTCACAACGCTATCGGCGGTAAGCGAAAGGAAGAACGGTTGCGTTATCTTTCGCGTTATTGGATGACTAACCTCAAGTCGATCCCGAAGGTTGGATTCAACACATCCTTTGAACCTATGCAGTCATGTGCGATCGCTAATTTTAAGATCGAAGGCATCGACCCGGTCCAACTCGGCGGGTATTTGATGTCGAAACACAAGATCTTTACGACGCCTATCGTTCATGAAGAATTCACCGGCATCCGGATCACGCCGAATGTTTATACGACGCTATGGGAGCTTGACCGGTTCTGCAACGTGGTTTCCGACGTAGCAAAAAGAGGACTGCCTAAGGCCTAATGAGTGCGACCTTTGAGAAGTTTTTTGAAGCCGGCTGGAGCGACGTCGATCCGAATGGCCATCTGGCAAACACCGCTTTTCTCGGTTTCGCCGTAAACACTAGGATCGCCTTTTTTGCTTCTAGCGGTTTTTCGCCGGACGACTTTGTCCGTCATAAGGTCGGGCCCGTCATTCGGAGTGACCACACTGAGTATTTCCGCGAAGTGAAAATGCTCGAACAAGTAAGGGTCACCATCGAGAACGGTGGACACAGCGAGGACGGCTCGCGGTTTCGCGTAGTGAATAATTTGTATAAGGCGGATGGTACGCACGCGGCCCGCGTGACGAGTATCGGCGGATGGCTAAGCCTCGCCGAACGAAAGCTGACCGTGCCGCCACCGGAACTGAAAAACGCCTGGCTTGCTCTTGGCCGGACAGAAGATTTTGAAGAATTGAGATCTAGCATTAAAAGTTAGTTTTATGACTATTAAGAAAGTAACCCAGCATCCATCACAGAACGAAGGTCTTATATTTGAGCGGTCACAGACCGGCCGCATCGGCTATCGTCTGCCAAAACTGGATGTCGACGAAACCCCGATCGAAGAGATCATTCCCGCGTCCCTTCTCCGCAGCGACGATCTGGAGGGCGTGCCCGAAGTTTCCGAAGTGGACGTGATCCGCCACTTTACGCGCATCTCGACCTGGAACTACTCGATCGATCTCGGCATGTACCCGCTGGGCTCTTGTACGATGAAGTACAATTCGCGGCTCAACGAAAAGGTTGCACGCATCGGCGGATTCACTAACCTGCATCCGCTCGCTCCGGCGGAGGAGGCCCAAGGAGCTCTTGAATTGATATTCAAGCTTCAGGAAGATCTTGCGGAGATCACTGGCCTTCCGGGCGTTTCGCTTCAGCCCGCCGCAGGAGCGCAGGGCGAAATGACAGGCGTGATGCTCATCCGAGCCTTCCTAGACAAGCGTGACGGCGAAGCTTCTAAGGAACGCCGTGTAATGCTGATCCCTGACTCCGCTCACGGGACGAACCCAGCGTCAGCCGCGTTGGCCGGATTCACGGTCAAGACCATCCGCTCGACCGCCGAAGGCCTGACCGACATGGAGCACCTTAAGCAGCTCTGTGACGAAGGCGGCGTGGCCGGCTTGATGCTCACAAATCCGAACACCGTCGGTATTTTCGAAACGAACATCAAAGAGATCTGCTCAACCATCCATGCGGCCGGCGGGCTGGTTTATATGGACGGTGCCAACATGAACGCGCTTGTTGGGGTCGCCCGGCCCGGCGACATGGGAGTCGACGTGATCCATCTCAATCTTCACAAGACATTCTCGACTCCGCACGGCGGAGGCGGCCCGGGTTGCGGCCCTTGCTGCTGCACCGCTGAGCTTGCAGAATTTCTGCCCGTTCCGCGCGTCGTTCGGTCAGACGACGACGCGACATACAGGCTCGATTACGAACTTCCCGAGTCAATAGGCCGGGTGAAGGCTTTCTTCGGCAACTTTGGGATGATGATCCGTGCTTTGTCTTACATCTACACGCACGGTGCTGAAGGATTGAAGGAAGCCACCGAAACTGCCGTGCTGAACGCTCGCTATCTCTCGCATCAGCTTGAGGGAGATTTCGAAAAACCATACGCGGCTGACCCGATGCACGAAGTCGTTTTCTCGCATAAGCTTCAGGCCAGGAAAGGCATTCACACACTCGACATCGCTAAACGGCTCATTGATTATGGTTTTCATCCGATGACTGTCTACTTCCCGCTCGTCGTCGATGGGGCAATGCTGATCGAACCGACCGAGTCAGTCGGCCGCCAGGATCTGGACGCATTTGTCGAGGCGATGAAGGACATTAACCGCGAGATCGATGAGAACCCCGACCTCGTTCACAATGCCCCGCACTCGACCCGCATCGGCCGCCTCGACGAAGCCGCCGCCGCCCGCAAGCCTGTGCTTAGGTGGAAACGGGATATGGAGACGTTGTCGAAGTCAGCATAGGTAAGCATTTATGCAGACATCGGTGAGAGAATGATCTTCGATGTTGCAAAGGTGTCGAGGGTATAGAATTCGATCGAACTAAGGGCGGTGCGATATTTCGCAGCAAGGAGTTATGCATGATAAAGAAAATAATCATCGTACTTGTCGTCCTCGTTGTTCTTCTTATCGCCGTGGTTGCAGTTGCGGCTTTCATGGCACCGACCGATTTCAGGGTCGAGCGCGAAACAACGATAAATAAACCAAGATCGGAGATCTATGCTTACGCCAAAATGCTCAAGAATCAGAACGACTGGGGCCCGTGGCACAAGAAGGAGCCGACGATGCGGCAGGAGTTTCGCGGGACCGACGGCACGGTTGGATTCACGGTTTATTGGAACGGCACGAAAGAAGAGGTAGGTGAGGGCGAGCAGGAGATCAAGAAACTCACTGAGAACGAGAGGATCGAAACTGAACTCCGCTTTAAACGGCCCTTTGAATCAAAGGCCGACGCCTACCTGACCCTGGAGTCCGCCAGTGAGGCACAAACAAAAGTGAAGTGGGGTTTCACCGGATCAATGCCCCGGCCGATGAATGTAATGCTGCTGGTAATGGATATGGACAAAGAGGTGGGCAAGGACTTTGGCGAAGGTCTCGCTTCCCTCAAATCTATAATGGAAGCTAAATAGTTTTCCGTCCAACGAGATCCCCGAATCGGAACGGCCCGTGCAAATAATTGTACGGGCTTTCTTTTTCGGTATATAATTGCTTTGTAATCACGCCGCCGACTTACCTCACAATCGACGACGAAACTCTTTTACTGGAGGTTTCTATGTCGCAGAAGGCCGAATTTTCAAGGGGAATGATCAAATGCCGAACGAGCGCTTTTCAGGCGATCGGGTCGCCACCCGTCTGGGCTGGAATTGTTTCTTTGTGCATCCTGCTAACCTATGGCTGGCTTGGGATTTCTGTGACCGCGGTCGAGCACGCCCCCGCGGCAAGTGATGTGGCCAAGCCTACGCCCGAAAAGGGGCCGCCTTATTCATATAAAGAGACCGCGATCGGTATGACGGCCGACGATATTCGGAAGAAACTGGGCGACCCAAAGGACAAAAGCGATGCACAGGACCTGTACGTCTTCAGCGATGACGAATCAGCCCAGTTCATCTATGATGCGGGCAAAAAGGTGACGGCGATCATGGTCACCTATTCCGGAAAGCTGGACCGGGCGCCGACCCCAAAGGACGTGTTCGGTGAAGACGTTCCCGCAAAGGCAGACGGCGGTGTATTCAAGATGGTCCGATATCCGAAAGCAGGCTATTGGATCTCATACAACAAGATCGCTGGTGATGATGCGATGATCAGTATCGCAATGCAAAAGATCTAGTTTTCTTTCCCTATCGCTCAAAGTCCACTTTATCGGCCGCGGCCGGTTTGTCTAGTTTCGCCTAATCGTCTAGAATTCCGTCATCTGATCCGCATTTTGACGCGCCCATCTTCGGGCCGAAACCGCATATGACACAAATCGGAATTCCGAAAGAGACACACCCCGGAGAAAAGCGCGTGGCTGCAACGCCGCAGACGATCCTGAAGCTGAAGAAGCTGGGGTTTGACGTCGCTGTTGAATCGGGAGCGGGCGAAGGCACCAATTCCAGTGACGCCGAGTATCAAGAGGCCGGTGCGACGATAGTCTCGGATGCAGCCCAACTTTGGGCGTCGTCCGATGTGGTAATGAAGGTGCGGCCGCCTGAGGACGGTGAGGCCGATCTCCTGCGAGAAGGCGGTTGGCTAGTCGGCTTTCTCTGGCCCGGCCAGAATCGAGAGATCGTCGAGCGGCTTGCTAAGAAAAAAGCAACGGTTTTCGCGATGGACAGCGTTCCGCGCATCACGCGGGCCCAGAAGATGGACACGCTCTCCGCGATGGCGAACATCGCGGGTTACCGAGCGATCATCGAGGCCGCAAACAACTTTCCCAGATTTTTCACTGGTCAGATAACAGCCGCCGGCAAGATCGACCCCGCAAAAGTGCTTGTTATTGGAGCGGGCGTCGCCGGACTCTCAGCGATCGGAGCGGCGAAAGGCCTTGGGGCGATCGTGCGTGCGTTTGACCCACGGTCTGCGACCAAAGATCAGGTAGCGTCGATGGGCGCCGAGTTCCTTGAGCTCGACGTAAAAGAAGAAGGCGAGGGCAAAGGCGGTTACGCCAAGCAGATGTCCGACGATTTTCTGAAAGCCGAAATGGCTCTTTTTGCTGCCCAGGCGATGCAGGTCGATATTATCGTCACAACCGCTCTCATTCCGGGCAAACCCGCTCCGAAACTGATCACTCAGGGTATGGTCGAATCGATGAAGCCAGGCTCCGTGATCGTCGATCTCGCTGCGGAACAAGGCGGCAACTGTGTGCTTACCGAGCCGGGAACTATCGTCAAACACAAAGGTGTGACGATCATTGGATATACCGACCTGCCGTCGCGAATGGCGAGCATGTCCAGCCAGCTTTACGGATCGACGGTGACCGCGCTTCTTGATGAACTTCGTGATGACAACGGGCAACTGCATGTAGATCTCGACGACGAGGTCGTCCGCGGAGCGATCGTTCTGCACCAAGGCAAGATGCTCTGGCCCGCCCCGGTCAAAGAACAGCCGCCGCCGCCCGAGCCGGGCGTTCCTTCAAAGAGCACCGCCTCGGTCGCGGCCTTAAAGCCGGCGTCTGGCCATGGCCATGACGAAGGTGCAGGAGCAAGTCCGTGGATGCTGGTAGTTGTCGGCCTCATAATGGTCGGCCTCGCATTCATAATTCCGCCAAAACCGGCAAGTGCCGGCAGCGACTTCCTCAGCCACCTGACCGTGTTCATCCTGGCCATCTTCATCGGCTTCCAGGTCGTCTGGAACGTAAAACCGGCACTACATACACCCCTAATGTCCGTAACCAACGCCATCAGCGGCATTATTTTGGTCGGCGGAATGTTCCAGCTAACGTCATCAAGTTTGAACCTAACAGTTGTCTTGGGAGCAATCGCCGTCCTGATCGCCGCGATCAACATCGCCGGCGGATTTTTGGTGACGAATAGGATGCTGGGGATGTTTAGGAAATAGATAGTTCTTTATGAAAGCATTGTCATACATATTATCGGTGCTTTCAATGGCGATGATTTTCGTCCCTTTTCCGGCTTTTATGTATTTGGTTCAACCTTACGCTCGGACGACGCGAGATCCAGACGCTGTCGAGGCTCCAGCTTCGTTCTTGGGAATTTTTCTGATGTTAGTAGGGGCTGCATTGGACCCGTTGCGATAGGTATCTGGCTCTATGCTCGAAAACAGATTCCAGCAAAGGCTTCAGCGATTGTGAATTTCTCCTGAATTGCCGCTAGACGTTGCTGGTGGCTCGGATCCGCAAATCGCGTAGCGATCAACCGAATTTAGCCGTGGGTTTCAACCCACGGAAAAGCGTAACGAATGCTCTCGCGTCGCGTTAGTGACGCACGATAAAATGGCAAATACATATTCGCAATGTTTTTACCATATCGTCTTCAGCACAAAAGGACGCGAAAAGTTCATCACGGATGATATTGAAGAAAGGATATGGTCTTACATCGGCGGAATACTGAAGAATCACAACATGTCCGGTATACGGATCGGAGGGATCGAGGATCATATTCACGCCTTAACTATGGCAAAGCCGATCGATCCCCCGAGCAAGATCGCTCAGCTTATTAAGGGCGAGTCATCAAAATGGATACACACTGAGTTTCCACATTTGAGTCGGTTCGCATGGCAAGACGGCTACGCCGTGTTCACGGTAAGCAGGTCGATCGTCCCAAAGGTAGTCGAATATATCGCAGATCAGCGCGAACATCATTCTGAGAAAGGGTTTGAAGATGAATATAAAGATTTGTTGAGACTACACGATATTGATTTTGACGAGAAATATTTGCTCGGATGATTCGATCGTCGCTGACGCGGCGAGACTATATTTTAATTTTTGTTTCCGTGGGTTGAAACCCACGGCTAAATTCGGTTAGCCGCTACGCGGCATTTTGAGTAACACGCTGAATGAAAACCAGCCTCATCACAATTGCATACATCGCCGCGAGTGCGTTGTTTATCTTGAGCCTTGGCGGCCTTTCCCGGCAGGAGACGGCTCGGCGGGGGAATTGGTACGGGATCGTCGGGATGCTGATCGCGCTTGTGGCGACTGGTGCCGCGATGAATACCGGCGGACTGCCCGTGCTTGCAGCGGCGCTTATTCCCGGCCTGGTTATTGGTGCGATACTGGCGAGCCGTGTCCAGATGACCTCGATGCCCGAACTCGTCGCTATCCTGCACAGTTTTGTCGGATTGGCGGCGGTGCTGGTCGGGTTCGCAACTTATCTTGGGCCGCATGGACAAATGACCTCGGCGGAAAAGAACCTGCATCTGGGCGAGATATTTATCGGCGTGTGTATCGGTTCGATCACGTTTACCGGCTCGGTGATCGCGTTTCTCAAGCTGAGAGGTTCGATCAGCGGCAAGCCGTTGATGCTGCCCGCACGGCACATGATCAACATCGTGATGCTGCTTGTAACCATCGGACTCGGGGTTGCCTTCTTTATGTCTCCGAACGAAGCTGCGGGCCAGTGGCCGCTGCTTGCAGCGACCATCCTGACAGGAATTCTGGGCATCCATTTCATCATGGCGATCGGCGGAGCCGATATGCCGGTGGTCGTCTCGATGCTAAATAGCTATTCCGGCTGGGCAGCAAGCGCCGCCGGGTTTATGCTCTCGAACGATCTGCTTATCATCACCGGAGCCCTCGTTGGCTCAAGCGGCGCGATCCTTAGCTATATCATGTGCAAAGGAATGAACCGTTCCTTCGTCAGCGTGATGCTCGGCGGCTTTGGGACCGAAGGCGGAACTCCGTCTGCGGCCGGTTCAGAGCCAGCAGGCGAAGTGCGTTCGATCGATGCCGAGAACGCCGCGGCGATGCTGCAGCAATCAAAAAAGATCATCATCATCCCCGGCTACGGCCTCGCAGTCGCTCAGGCTCAGCACTCACTCGCCGAGGTGGTCAAGATCCTAAAGGCCGGCGGAACCGAGGTTAAGTTCGCCATCCATCCCGTCGCCGGACGCCTGCCCGGCCATATGAACGTCCTCCTTGCCGAAGCCAGTATTCCATACGACATCGTTTTCGAAATGGAGGAGGTCAACGACGAATTCAACGGCACCGACGTAGCTTGGGTCATCGGCGCCAACGACATCGTCAACCCTTCCGCCCTCGACGATCCCGGCTCGCCCATCGCCGGCATGCCCGTCCTTCACTGCTGGGAAGCCCGCGACACCATCGTAATGAAACGCGGCATGGCCAGCGGCTACGCCGGCGTCGATAACCCCCTGTTCTACAAGGAAAATACCCTCATGCTTTTCGGCGACGCGAAGAAGGTGGTAGATGAGATATTGGTGGTGATGAGGGGTTGATCCTTTTAGTAGTGCTATGGAATTGGAAATGCTGGAAAATGGCAGAGTTTTCTTACCGGTGTCATTTCGCCGAAGCCTTGGCATCAACATCGGCGATACGCTGGAAGTGTATATAAAGAATGGTGAAATCGTTCTCTCACCGATGCGGAAACCTGAACCGCAAGCCTCCGACAACGATTTCAGCTCCCCTCCTTACAAAGGAGAGGAGCTTTATCGCTAATGCTCTCGGCAATGCCAAGAAGATTGTGGATGAGATACTGACCGCGATTGCGGGGTTAGAGCTCTTTACGGGCTGGCTAGGGCGCCTGATTTCCCAGCAAGAATGTATGTTTCTCTCAGCAGGTTTTCGATTATCTCTAAAGCAAGAGAAATATTATCGGCAGTTTCCGGTTGCACCTCGTGAGCAGCGTTGTTTCCTAAAAATCTTATCTTGTGCATTGTTTCGGCAGACTTTGCCGAAAGGAAGCCCTTCGTCACCAAATTGTCAATCTTCTTTTTGAGATCGCCTCCTGACGCGCCTTTATCTTTGCAGATCGTCTCTAAGATTGCACGAAGTCCGATTCCAGCGAGTATTCGGTTGTCATATGCTATTGTAGAGCACGTCTCATTGTAGATTGTCTTGAGTTTGTCGGGAAGAAACCTAGAGTCCAAGAAACTTATACCTCCAACCGTCCGAGGATAGGTGTGAGTCATCTCAACTGGAAGATCCACATAGTCGTGCCCACCATAACCGTCGTCAATAGTTGTAATTTCTGTATTTTCCGAGAATCTGTTTCTAGTGCGAAATACAATCTGTTCGCACCCGCGACATCGAATAATTTCGTAATTTGTGTGGTTCCACATTTCCCAGCTTACTGGAGTTCCCCCGGAAATTGCATCACCGTTTTCTGTTTCCGACTCCTCGTATACGGAAGCAAGCACGTCATGCTTAGTTTTCCTTTTGCAATCGTAACAGTAGATCGAACCCGCGTCCTTGGGTTCGGCAGAAGTTTCTAGTTTAGTTGTGTTCCAGTCGGCCATAGTTTCAGCACTCGCCTAATAGTCGGAAGTTGGTAAATGTAAAAGCTCCAGCCTCTCCACAACCTCACCATCCTCAATATGCTTCTCGACGATCTCCGCCACGTCATCCCGCTGCACCTGGCCGTACATTGTGCCGTCGGGATAGACCATGACGGCGGTGCCGATGGAGCAGAAGCCGATCGAGTGGCATTCTGTTAGCACTATCTCACCGAGCGGATTGCGGCCTTTTGATACCTTGCCCTGGCGTAGGCCTTTCTCGGTCAGGATGCGGGAAAATTCCGCCATGACCTCCTGGCCGCCGACGGCTGAGCACGATTTGCCGGTACAGACGAAAACCTGCCTTTTAATCGGGGCTTTCAACATGGGAGCGAGCTTTTCCAACTCTTCGCGGTCGGTTATGAATTTCTTTTCAGGCATTAGAATCATTTTGCCACGATTAACCCTTCAATTGCATCGAATAGGCTTGTGTTTATGGTAGAATCTCTGTTCGAAATCGCTTCGATCTCGTCTTTTTAATGGCAGTTGGCATAATTATTCACATCTCGGTCGGCTCGGAAAAACGGACCGAATTTTTCTCCGAAACCCGGCTGAGCATCGGTTCGGATGAGAACTGCGACCTTCAGATCCACACAAAACAACTTGATGCCTCGGGACTTTGGGTGGAACTAGAAAACACCGACGGCGTTTTTCGCGTTACCAAGTTCGATCCAACACTCGCCTTCACCATCAACGAGAAACCGCTGCGACGATTTATCGCCATCTCGGATGGCGACACGCTTCGGATAGAAAAGACCGACATTTCGTTCTCGTTCTTTTCACTTTCCGAAAAGCCAACGCTGATAACGACCAACCGCGATCAGCCGCATATTGCCCAGTTCATTGAGGAAGCAGCCCTCGAATCCGCTGCTTCCCCAAAACGCGACGATGCCAAGGCCTTTCTTCGTGAATTTACCCGTGAGTTGATCCGGGAAGTCTCGATTACGACCAAGTTGATCGCACTCGTTTTAACGCTGGGATTTCTATCCGGGGTTTTGTATCTCGGTTATGCCGTTAACAGTGAGCTAAGGGAGAGCCGAGAGTTGGCGGCAAAACAAGCCGAGACGATATCGCGGCTTGAGGATACTTTAGGAACCGCGAGCAGCCAAATCACCGACCTCGACAAATCTAACAAGGATCTAATTAAGACGGTCTCGCTCGCGCAGAATGTCCGCGTCGACTACGGCAACGGTGTATGCCTGATCATCGGTGTCTACGACCTGGTCGATAAACGGACCGGCCGAACGCTTCGCTATCCCGACCCAAGTGCATATCGCGCAGAGCCTTTCGAGCAGACCCAATCCGAAGACCCGGCACAGCAACCGGGAGCCGTCGCGGGCCTAACTACGGAAGGCTCAGGCAGTGCAGTCGAGTACGATTTCATCGGTACCGGCTTTCACGTCGGCGGCGGCTACATTGTCACGAACCGCCACGTTCTGCAGCCGTGGACTGAAGACGACGTCGTAAAGGCGATGATGGCTTCGTCAAACGGACGTGCAAGGCTGAAGCGATTGGTCATCTACTTCCCAAATTATCCGCAGCCTTTCACGCTCAGGATCCGGGAACTCAGCGGACGCGAAGACATTGCGGTGGCATCGATCGACGCGGCAGCCCTGCCGGTAGATGTGCCGGTGCTGCCGCTTGAAAACGATTCTGACGCATCGACCATCGGAAAGACGGTAGTGACTATTGGTTACCCAAGCGGCCCCGACCGCCTGCTCGCAATGGTGGACGAGAACGAAGCGAAATCGATAAACCAGCGATTTGGCAACTCACGCCAGAACCTGATCAATTTTCTGGCTCAGTCCAAGAAGATCGTGCCGTTAACTACTCAAGGAGCCATAACCGATCTCGACACGCGCCGGATCGTCCACGATGCAAAGACCGCCGAAGGTGGTTCAGGTGCTCCGCTTTTTGGACAGACCGGAAAAGTCATCGGCGTCAATTTTGGCGTTTTCACTGAAAACACTGCTGCGAACATGGCCGTCCCGATCCGATTTGCGATCGAGCTGCTGCGCAAAGCCGGGTGGAAGACGGCCGAAGAAATGCAGCAGGATCCGACGTTGACGGCGCAGAATGAGAATTCGAATACGAATTCCGCGGCTGCTCCGAAGCCTCAATAAATATGGACGGACTCGTATTTTCAAATATGCTTCACCGTCCGGCCCGGACGTTCGTCAGTATTTTGGGTATTGCAGTCGGTGTACTGCTGATCGTTTTCACTGTCGGCCTGGCGAACGGCACCATTCGCGAACAGGCATCACGCGAAGCTGACGTAGGTGCCGAAATATTCTTCCGTGCGTCCGGTTCCATTGGCACGAGCGGCTCCGAAGCTTTTCGATTGTCCGAAACGTTGCCCGCCGAGATCATGAAGGTTGATGGTGTAAGATCGGCCGTCGCGATCGGCCAGAATTCGGTCGATGCCCCTGACAACAATACTGGCAAACGACTAGTCGACGGCGTCAAATTTGACGAGTATTCCGCTATCTCAGGCATGAAGTTGGTCGACGGAAGGCCCTTCACTGACGGTGAGGACGAAGCGATCATTGACACCGGCTGGCAGCAGCAAAAGAAGTTCAAGATCGGTGACACGATCCCTCTGTATGAACGACAATTCACTATTGTTGGGACATACGAACCGGCCGGAGGAGCCCGACTCAAGGTCCCGCTTACCACGATGCAGCAGCAGTTGGGAAGCGAGGGCAAAGTTTCGTCCGTTCTGGTCGCGATAAAGCCCGGCTTCACTGTTGATCAGGTGGCTCAGAACCTACAGGATGCCTTTCCCGATAATCAGATCGTGCTTACACGCGACCTTGAAGAGCTTTACATGGCCGGATTCCCTGCCCTCAACGTCTTTCTTAACGTGTTCATAGGCGTCGCGGCTGTGATCAGCGCTCTAGTCATCCTCCTCACCATGTACACGACCGTGACCGAACGCACTCGCCAGATTGGAATTATGAAGTCTCTTGGCATGAGTAACGGCTCGATCGGCTGGACGATCACTCAGGAAGCGTTGTTGATAAGCCTGTGCGGCATCGTGCTCGGGGTTGTACTCACGTTTGTTCTGCGATTCGTCCTGAGCAACTTCGTGACACTTGAGTTGGAGATCAGTCCGATCGTCGTATCGATAACATTCATCGTCGGCCTGATCGGTGGAGCGGTCGGCGGGCTCTATCC
>JANNNS010000016.1:0-19351 GCA_031398645.1 Acidobacteriota bacterium | reverse complement strand
TACGGAAACCTCACTTTCACGCTCGCGAAGGTACCGGATGTTCCGCCGACTGAATTGGAGAATACGCTGTCGCTCCCCTTAAGGCTTACTTCTAGCGGGTTTCTAAGTGGTCAGGTCCAAGTTGCCGGGGTAGAAACTCCTTTGAACTTTATTGTCGATACTGGAGCAAGCGTGTCGGTGATCTCAGATGAACTCGCCAGTCTTGACGCGATCAGCCCTTTTGCGAACGAGGAGAAAATGAGAGTTATCGGTTCGGCTGGTGTAACCGAGGGCGTTTCTTCCTTTAGGCTGCCGAGCGTCAGTTTCGGTGTTCATTCGCGTAAGGATATAACCGCGATCGCACTTGACCTGGACATGATCAACGAGGCGTCCGGATTTCAGCAAGCTGGCATCCTGGGCGGCAACTTCCTGAAGAACTATCGGATGACGTTTGATTTCAGGAACTCAAAGGTCACATTTTTCCCGATCGCTGCCGATCAGTGATCGTGAAAATGCTTTGCGGCCGATGCTGGCTCATCGTGCTAAAGTTATGCTGACGCATGAAGCTAAGCATTTATCTTGAAACCTCGGTCATCGGTGCATATCTGGACAATGGCGACCCATTTCGCCGCGACCTTACGATCCGGTGGTTCGAACACGAACTTTCCGAATATCAGGCTTACAGCTCGATTCTGGTTCAGCGCGAGATCGAGCGGATCGACGAACCTCACCGCACTGGCTACCTCAAAATAATCAAGGATCTTGACCGGCTTGAATTGAATGAAGAGGTTGCGATACTCGCCGAAGGTTACATTTCGCGGGGCATTTTCCATCGGAAGTTCATTGCTGACGCCGTTCATGTGGCCCTCGCCTCGTTTCACAAAGTTGACTATCTGGTCACATGGAACTTCGGACACCTGGCCAACGTCCGAAAGCAGGCTCGCGTCCGCTTGTTCAACGCGGCCGCAGGATTCTTTTCTCCCGCGATCGTCACGCCCGAATTCCTCGTTCACAGCTGATCAGCCGACGCTTGACTACCGTGCCCGAGGCGTCCAACATCTAACCTGCATGTATCGCCGCCCGAAATTCCTTGAAGTACTAATTCGAATTCGCGAAGAAATGGCCCGCGAGGCCGATTACGATACCGACCTTTTTGCCGAAATGGTCCGTTCCGGCAAAGCCTCGGCCAAGAAAAGAACTCACTCACTTGTCGATACACCGGATGACGCGGAGGCAAAGGTCAAGAAAGCCGGCCGAAAATGAGCGATCGTCCTGCAAGTAGAAGAACCGCTTGAGATTCCGCCTCGTAATTGCTCTAATACCGCTATCGCCCGACTGTTCGCCTTGATCACAGAATGTTTCGCTATCTCATCTCGATCACTCTCGTAGGAGCGGTAGTCGCCGCATCGGGATACTTCTTTTTTCGAGATTATTGGGAACACCGATATGACGAACTCATCGCCCGGCATGCACGGGTCTTTAGCATTGATGAACGACTCGTGTGGAGCCTGATCTACGAAGAAACGTGGTTCCAGGCGTGGAAGGTCGGTGCTGCAGATGAAGTTGGCCTTATGCAGGTCACGCCGACGGTCGCTCGTGAATGGGCAAAGGAGACTGGGCTTCAGGTATTTGAGCGGCAGGCTGCGGACGACGTGAATGGGCTTCTGCTTGATCCAGAGCGCAATATTCAGGTCGGCTGCTGGTACTTCGAGAAGATCCGCGACCGTTATCGCGGCCGCCCGGCTGAGACGGCAATGACCCTCGCCGCCTATAACGCCGGCCCGAGCCGCGTCGAAGAATGGACCAAGGAGACCGATCCGCAGACCTTGTCGGAACCGGATTTTGTTTCACGCATCGGAATACCTTCGACACGTGCTTACGTATCCTCCATTCTCGAGCGATACCGTAATACAGCCCCAAAAAAGAACTGAAATAGCCGTCGTTGACCTCAGATGAAGATCCTCACCGCCGATCACCTCTTGCCGATTTCGTCCGACCCGATCCTCAATGGTGCCATTGCGATCGAGGAAGCCAGGATGGTTTCCGTCGGCCCATTTGCCGACCTTCTGCGGCAGTTTCCTAATGCTGAGGTCGAGCAATTCGGCAAAGCCGCGATCTTGCCGGGCTTTGTTAACTGTCACTCCCATCTGGAATTGACCGCATTGCGCGGTGCCCTGGACGATGTCGAGCACGATTTCAAATCGTGGCTATTAAGAATAAACGACCTTAGGTCAAAAATGACCGACGCCGACATCGAGGCTTCGGCGATCTCAGGGGCACGCGAAGGTGCCGCCGCGGGTGTCACTTGTTTCGGCGATATCGGCCGCTACGGCCGTGCCGGTATTCTTGCACTCAAGGAAGTCGGGCTTCGCGGGATCGTCTTTCAAGAAACGAACTTTTCGCCCGATAACCGAACAGCCGATGACGACTTTGCCGAGCTCGGAGCAACGTATGAAGAGCTTCGGAAAGAGGAGACCGATCTCGTACGCGTCGGTCTGTCGCCGCATTCGCCGTATACGGTCGGTTCACAGCTGTTCGAATTGATCGCTCAATACTCGATATTGAATCGAGTCCCGCTGACCATTCACGCCGCCGAATCTGTTGACGAGATGGATCTAATGACGCGAGGCGAGGGCTTTTTTACGCAGGTATATGATAAGTTCGGCCTCGAATGGAACAGCCCCCATTGCACGTCGATCGAATATCTCGAACGTCTCGGCGTGCTTTCAACGAGACCGCTGCTCGCCCATTGCGTGACCGTCTCAGACAGTGATATCTCGAAGATCGCGGCGAACAGGGCATCGATCGCTCACTGCCCTAAATCCAACGCGAAATTCGGCCACGGATACGCACCTTTTGAGAAGTTTCTTGACACCGGCATCGCCGTAGGGCTTGGCAGTGACTCGGTCGCCAGCAACAACGTCTGCGACCTTTTGGAAGAATCCCGATTTGCGGCATTCGTCGCCAGAAATCGGCCGGGAAGCCAACGATTCTTAACCGCAAAGGAGGTCTTGGAAGCCGCAACCCTTGGCGGAGCACGAGCCCTCGGCCTTGACGACCAGATCGGTTCGCTCGAGGCCGGAAAACAGGCCGACATTGCCGTGATCTCCCTCGACCACGAAGCACAGCAGCCGATAAATGACATTCACGCGGCGCTGGTTTTTTCGTCGAGTGGGAGAGATGTGAAGCGAACGATTGTTGCGGGAGTAGCGATAAGGAGGCTTTAAGGAATCATTAGATAAGATCTTGTTTGATCTTTATCGAACGTGTGGAGGGCAACTGAAAAGCGTCTCAGCAATTGTTCGATTTTATCGACAGGACAATTACCAACCCTAAGCCAGACCACTTTAGGCGGATGTCCAAACAAGAGACAACGTTGCTGAAAATCGATGTCTTTTGAAACAATTACGTAACCGTTTTTCTTCGCATGATCCCAAATGTCAGAATCTTCGGCCTCAATCAATCCGATATTTCGAACATGCTCGCTTGCCGGATAAAGATCAGCCAACCTGTCGCAAAGGCGCCACGAGATATTCTGATCAAGCAGCAGCTTCATAATCAGGCAGTGATGCTAAACGCCGCTCACGATCCGCCGCGAACGCAAAACAAGCCAAAATGTCCTCATGAGTAAGGTCCGGAAAGTCATCAAGAACTTCGGCTTCGGTCATTCCCGAAGCGAGGTATTCAAGTACGTCGCGAACCGTCATGCGCATTCCACGAATGCACGGCTGGCCGCTTCGTTTTCCCGGCTCGATGGTAATGATGTCTCGATAGTCCATAGACGAATTATCACCGCATTCCAGAGCAGCAGTCAAGATTTTACTTGCTGGCGATCTGGGCTCTCAGCTCACTCATTACCTCATCCGGTGTCCAATCGCCGCCGCTGAAAATGCGGGTGACTTTTCCTTCCGGCGAGATGACAGCGGTGATCAGGGAATGGTTGATCTGGGTTTTGTCGGTCGCGTCGGTCTCGTAGCGAAGTCCGAAGAAATCGGCGATGGCTTTTACGTCCTTGTCGGGGCCGACGGCGAGCTGCCAAACGGTAAAATCATCTTTCGCGTCTTTTCCAAGATAGCCCAGACCGTATTCTTTCAGTTTTGCGGGCGTATCGCGTTCAGGGTCGAACGAGATTGACAATAGCCTCACGTTCTTTTTTCCTTCGGGGTCGGCGGCGATCTGGTTTGCCATGTCGCTAAAATGCTTCGACATTTTTATGCAGTACTCGGGCAGCGGGCATTCGCGATAAATGAATGTGATCGCAAGTGCCTTGCCGCGGTAATCCTTGAGCGAAAAGGCCTTTCCGTTCTGGTCGGTCAGCTTAAAGTCCGGTACTTCCTTTCCGATCTGGGCAAACTTGTCGTTGATCGGCACGGCAGGCTGGTCAGGGTTTGGAAGTGCCACTATCCCGATCTTTTCCAGCCAATAGGGCTCATCGGCCGTCATGTCCACGACCAATTCGGCGTGGACTTCGGCACCCGGAGCAAGGTTTTCCCACACCCAATCTTCATGGATAGGAAAGTCCATGGTCATCGCATCCATAAATCCTGGGATCTTCTCATGGTCTACCTTGGCCCGTTTCTTCACCTTGTCCACCGAGACAACTTTGCCCTTCATCGGATAGCGTTTGGCGTCAGGAGATGGCCCCTTCGCATCCGGCTTCTGACAGGCTGAGAGAGTTACTACTGTAAAAACTAATAGAGCGATATAGCGCATAGAATATGTTGAGCGACAAATGGTGTCTTCTTTATCGCTATCGAACGAGCGATTTGATCTGCTTTTCTCTCCTCTTCGTCCTCTTGTTCCGTGGTTATTTTTGAAGGCCAACCACTGAGTAGAGGACGCAGAGGAAGGTGAGAAAGAAGAACGGCTCAGAACGAAGTCCGTGAGTCTAGGTTTTCTCCATAGAACATTTTATAAACCCTGTAATTGGCCATCACTTTATAAACATAATCCTTGGATTGAGAGAAGGCAATTTCGGGCACGTAACGGTCAGCCTGGTCCGATTTCGACCGGTTCATCCAGCGTTTCATGTTGTCCTCGCCGCCGTTATAGCTGGCGGCGACCGCTTCAGGTTGTTTCGGGAACAGTTTGAAAAGGTTCGCGGTATATTGCGACCCAAACAACACCGCGGTCTGAGCGTCGTAAAGTTCGTCCTGTTCAAAGTTTGGCCGGTTCAGTTCTGATGCGATCTTATTCGATGTGGTTGAGATAAATTGCATCAATCCGCGAGCGGCCGCATACGATTTGACGTCCGGTTGATAGCGTGATTCCTGCCGCACAAGCGAAAGCAAAAACCGTGGATCGACATCTCTCGGCTTTGCGTGTTTCCTAAACGCACCGGCGTAAGGCGCTGGGTAGAGCAGTTCGATCATCTCGCGTGGAATGAGTTCGATCTGGTAGTCCGCGGGAACAGAACGCCACAGCGGCTCGGCAAAGGCGACGGCCTTAAAGCCCTTGTCGCCGCGTCTGTATAGGACCGCTTTGGTAAAAGCTGCATCGCTCGGCCCCGCGGACGTCGTCGGAATTGAGATATCGTACTCAGGTGCAGCCTCGTCGTAGAGTCCTAGAAAGATCAGCTCGTCCGCCAAAGCCCGATGATGATCTGATGGAGCGGTTCCGACTTTCTTCCTCATCTCGCTTCGTCCCGCATTCACCAGCTTGAACTCCGGCACCTTGCGATATGACGGCAGGGTCGAATAAGCCTTCCGAAGCGGATCGAGAAATGCTTCATCTTGTTTCGGATCTTCCACGAGTCGAATAAGCGATTGGAGCCGCTTCCGACTTGAATCCGGATCCAGAGACTGCGATGCGACGATGGCTTCGAATCTTTCCTTTACGGCCGCTTTCGAGGCCTCATCATTCGCCATTTTTGACAGGCGTTCCGTCGCTCGTGAGCCGTAGTATTCCGATCGGCCGTCCGGAATGTCGAGATAGGCGATCACTGCGGCGGCAAAGTCTCGCTTTTGCTCCAATACGAACGCCCGAAGAAACGCGATCTCGGTCTTGCTCGTTCCGCCGGGAACGGCCGCACCGCCGAGATCGGGCATTGCCGCGAGTCTATCCAATGCGTTTAAGGCATCGTCCCAGTTATTTCGGGCGATCAGGATGCGGGCTTCGGCGAACAACGCCTGAGCCTCAGGCAGCTTTCCGCGAAACTTTTCCTGCACTTTTACCGCCCATTTCTGGGCCTCGATCTCCGATCCTTCGTCACGCAAGACATCGATGATGTTCAGGTATGCCCGGTCGACCTTTTCATCCGTAGGATACTTATCGATGTAATCATTGTACCGCCTGATAGATTCGCGAAATTTGCCCACACGCGCATAGGCCGACGCCGCCTGGAGCAACGCGTCCTTACTGACCGGATGCACAGGGAACTGCTCTACCGTGCGCTCGTACCATTTGATCGCTTCGGAAAAATTTGTCTCCTGCGTGTATCCGCGGCCGGTCTGGAAAAGAGCGTCGGATACGATCCCGCTCGTCGGATGGTCATTGATGATCGCGGCGTAATGAAGCCGTGCATCGGTAAAATCGCGGTTGAATTGATAGATCGACGCGCGTTGGAGATGGTCGTAATCGCTAAGTGAGGGAACTTTCCTGTCAGAAGCCTGAGTGCCAAAATCGAGCTTGTCCAACTCTTTGATGGCTGCGAGAGCAAGATCGTCCGGCTGGGCCGCGTTTGCCAATGTTTTGATCAGGCCGAGGAAATTTTCTCGTGCCGCCCCGGCATTGCCGGACTGCATCAGGCAGCGAGCGAGGAACAGCCGGTTCTCCCTGGCCACAGGATCGTCGCCCTTGGATGCTCCGGACCTTGCGGGCACACCCGACGCCAACGCTTCAAACGCCCGAAGAGAACGCTCGTAATTCCCCGATTCAAAAAGGCTTCTTGCTAGGCGGTTCCGGGCTGGCTCGGCCATCAGGCTCGAGGGTGAAAAGGCGATCAACTCTTCCAGAAAGGTCCGCTCATGGACCAGATTGCCCGACGACCGTGCGATCGCCGCCAGATGAAAGAGAGCATATTCTTTCAGGACCGAGTTCCGCGTAACGACGGTATGAAACTGGGCCATGGCCGCCGCAGCGTTGCCGGCCCTTTCGTGTGTCCGTCCTAGCAGGTAATCGTAGTTGTTTAAGGTGAACAATTCGGCGTGGTTCAACTCGATCATTCTCAGATCCCTGATCGCATCTGCATACCGGCCTTCCGCGATCGCCGCCTGAGATCTGGAATGAAGTTCCTCGACGCCCTGCGCGAAAAACGCCGGTACGAACAGCAGCAGGAGAATAGATCCGAGCAGGAACTTCACTACTCAATTCTAATTGCTCAGGCCCAATAAAAAAAGAGAAGCCCGATAAGCTTCTCTTAACACGGATAGCGTAATTTCTAACAACACCGCGTTAGCGGCTCGCAAGACTTGACCTAACCGTTACCGCACCAAGAGGGATGTCTCCGTCAGAACCGAATTCATACGAAGCCAGACGAGAGCCGTCATAGACGTACCAGATTCCTTTGCGAAACAATACGAGATCGACCGAGCCGTCACGGTCAATATCCTGAGGAACCGGCCGTGCGTCGTCGAAACCGAACTCGAACCTCTCCTCCGCACCTGTCTCGCTATTGATCCAATGCCAGGAACTTCCGCGATAGACTGCCGGGTCGGCCTTGCCGTCGCCGGAATAATCGGCGGGCAGAAGTTGATCAGTCCCGGCAATTCCGAGATCGAATGTACGCACGGTACCGCTCTCGCTGCTGCGTATGTACCAGCGATTTTCTGACGGGCGGAAGATCGCAAAATCGGCCTTCGAGTCGCCGTCGTAGTCCGCCGGAACAGGAACGTCGCCTGCAATACCGAAGACAGTTAGGTCAGGACCATACTGTCTCGACGAAAGCATCGTATGCCACATTCCCGCTTGCCAGACACCAAAGTCCGAACGCCCGTCGCCGTCAAAATCGGCGGCAACGACCTCTGTCTTTCCCTTTACTGCGGGTGAGCTAAGAACAAGGCTCGATCCATCGCGGCTGAGCCGGACCGAAAATAGCCGCGCTCCACGGTTTAACATTCCGACGTCGACAATACCGTCCGCGTCGAAATCACCTGTGACGGCTTCAAAACCCGACAGATCGCTCGAGAGAGCCGTACTATTTTCTGTTTTCGCCGAAACTACGCCGATGTCTTTCCGGAAGACGAAAAGATCGGGGGTTTCTTCAGTCTTCTGAGCATTTGCGAAGGTCGCCAGTAAAGAAACAGTCGCAAGTGCTCCGGCCGCGATGCCTTTTGCCCGTGTTCCGAAGTGTGAAAATACCTTCCGGCGTTCCGTGTTCGATCTCATCCAGTTGTCCTTCAGAAACTATTTGACGTGAATTTTCGCGTCTTTTTGCCGATCTTTTTTGCTTATGCCTGACCAAACTGACAATCTGACACCTTTTCCTGTAAAATCAAGGTTTTCAAACTTATGGCGGCACGCATTCTTAGCGGAAAGACGATCGCGGATCAGATAAAGGCTGAGGTTGGCGATGAAGTAAAGGCTCTCATAGCATCACACGGCGTTCGGCCCGGATTGGCGGTAGTCCGCGTTGGCGAGGATCCGGCGTCGGCGGTGTACGTCGGCAGCAAGGTCAAAACATCTGAAGAACTTGGCATAAAGTCGGAGCACATTCATCTTCCGGCCGAAACGTCGCATGCCGACCTTCTTGGCATCATCCATGGCTTAAATGAGCGCGATGATATCGACGGAATTCTGGTCCAGCTTCCGCTTCCGCCGCAGGTCGACGCGAGTGAAGTGCTTGAGGCGATCGATCCACGCAAGGACGTCGACGGGTTTCATCCGATAAATGTGGGCCGCCTAAGCCTGGGCGAAGAAGCTTTGGTTCCTTGTACGCCTGCCGGCGTTATCGAGATATTGAAACGCTCTGATATCACGATCGCGGGCAAGCATGCGGTCATCGTGGGACGGAGCAACATCGTCGGCAAACCGATGGCAATGCTTTTGTTGAAAGAGAATGCGACCGTGACTATCTGCCATTCGCGAACCGCCGATCTGCCGTCGATCACCCGCCAGGCCGACATATTGGTCGCCGCCATCGGGCGGGCCGGATTTGTAAAGGCCGAACACATCCGCGAAGGTGCAACGGTGATCGACGTTGGGATCAACAACGTTTCTGACACGGACTTTGCGGCCGACCTGTTCGCCCCTGCAGATCTGCAGAAACGCCTTAAGACCATTGAGAACCGCGGCTTTACGCTGGTCGGCGATGTGAATCCAAAGGACGCAATGGAAAAAGCGGCCGCCTTCACGCCAGTTCCCGGTGGAGTTGGCCTATTGACTGTTGCGATGCTGATGAAGAACACGGTTGAGGCTGCAAAATTACGAAGGATAAAAAGTGAAAAAGTGGAGACGTGAGAATGTTTGTCATCGATCGCGCAGCGGGTGCTTTACCTCCAGCAAACTTTTTCACTCTTTATAAATTTTCACCTTTTCACATTAACTGCCATGAACTTTGAAGAATACCAAACCGAAGCGAGCCAGACGGCTCTTTACCCGCGGCGAATGAGCAACCTTGAGTACCCGACACTCGGCCTGGCCGGTGAGGCGGGCGAGGTGGCGAATATCGTCAAGAAAATACAACGCGACAACGACGGCATCATCACCGACGAGATCCGAGGCAAACTCCGCGATGAACTCGGCGACGTGCTCTGGTATATCTCAGCCTGTGCCGATGAACTAGGCCTCACTCTGGATGAGATCGCCGCGTTCAACGTCAACAAACTAGCGAAGAGGCACGGCCGCTGACGGCAGCTAGCTATGCTTCGTGTCGGCCTCACAGGTTCGATCGCTGTCGGTAAATCATTCGTTTGCGATGTGTTTCGCGAACTGGGTTGCCATGTTCTCGATGCAGATCAGGTCTCGCGGGACGTGGTCGAACCGGGTACGCCGGGTTTGGCCAGGATCGTCGAAGAATTTGGCCGCGGGGTTCTAACCGCTGACGGCAGGCTTGACCGTCCCAAAATGGGGGCGATAGTTTTTGCTGACGAACAAAAACGACTTTTGCTCAATTCGATAGTTCATCCGCTTGTGTTTGAAGCACAAAACAAGTGGCTTGCCGACCGGGAATCGGAAGATCCGGACGGGATAGCTATCGTTGACGCTGCTCTGATGATCGAATCCGGCGGCTATAAGAGGTATGACCATTTGATTGTCGTTTGGTGCGAACCTGATATACAATTGCAACGGTTGAAGTTACGAAACGATCTACCCGAAGTCGAAGCTAAAAAACGAATCGATGCCCAGATGCCGCAATCGGAAAAAAAGCGGTATGCGGATTCTCTTATCGACACATCAAACGGTTTTGAGGATACACGCCGGCAGGTTCGGGAGGTGTTCGAAAAACTGAAACTCACCCTCGACTGATCGTTTCGTTAGCCAGGGAACCGGTCAATACAGCGAATGGAGATGGAAGTAAGGAAGAACAATTCGCGGCAAAGGTCTAATTATTTCGGATCGTTACGCGCTTTCCTTTCAGTTCTGGCCGTCTCCCTCTTCACACTTTCCTGCACACAACTCGAGAAACCTGAACCCGAACCATTTTTCGCTCAAACGACTCCGCCAAAAGTGCAGGAGTTCCGCTGGAGCAACGGCAAACTGCCAAAGAGTTTTGACCCGGCATTAGCGTCGGCACCACCCGAAACGGATGTGGTAAGGGCACTTTACGAGGGACTGACGGAGACCGATCCGGCAAGTTTGCAGGAAGTCGCAGGCGTAGCCGAAACATGGTCTTCAACCGACGACTTCAAGACCTGGACGTTCAAGCTACGCAAGAACGCCAAGTGGAGCAACGGCAAACCTGTCACGGCGAACGATTTTGTCCGTGCGTGGAAGCGGCTTATACAGCTCGGCGACAAAGCAGCCCATCGCAACTTATTGTCGAATATCGCCGGTGTGCCGCGGTCGATAAGCGAGGTGCAGGCGTCGAGCGACGCTGCCGAAAAATTGCTTCGATCAAACTCTAATTTCAACTCCAACCAGTCCTTGCCGGGCGTCCCGGTTCAGCGCCTCGGCCAATCGCCTGCGAACGTGGCCGCTAAGCCTTCACCGGCAAACTCGAACACGGCCTCGCCTGTCGCCTTGCCCGCGGCCGAGAATGTACCGCTCGGCATTGTCGCCGAGGACGATCACACGCTGAGGGTCACGCTGGTGATGCCGGACAAAGAACTTCCGCGTTTGGTCGCAAATCCGATCTTTCGGCCGATCTTCAGCAACGGCGAAGAGTTTCTCGGCAAGGAGTTAAACCCCACGTTCGTGACGAACGGCCCGTTCCGCCTGGCTAAGGTCGAGCCAACAGGACTTGTTCTTGAACGCTCCGAAAATTACTGGAACCGCGAGAATGTCAGGCTTGAACGCGTCCATATCGTATCTTCCGAATCGCCGGAGAAGGCCCTTGCTGCTTATCGGGCGGGGGAGTTGGACGCCATCACGAACGCCAACTTTTCGCCGCTTGTCCTAAAACTTTTGTCTCCGTACGAGGATTTTCGAAAGACAACGCACAGTGCTTTGAATTTCTACGAGGTGAATGCCGCAAAGGCTCCGTTCGCCGACCGCCGTGTGCGCGAAGCTCTGTCGAACGCGATCGAGCGTGACCGACTGACCGAGGGCGAAATGGATGGGCAAACACGGCCGGCACTGAACTTTTTGCCATATGCGACCGCAACCAAAGCAAAGCTGTCGCAGGATAAGGATAAGGCTCGAGACCTTTTGGATGAAGCGGGTTATCCGGACGGCGACGGTTTCCCGGTGATCAAACTTCTCGTCAATCGTAACGATATTCAGCAGCGGATCGCGCGTTCGGTCGCCCGGATGTGGAAGCAGAACCTGAATGTTGATACCGAGGTCATCGTCAAAGATACGGCCGAGCTCGAAAAAATGCGGAAGGCCGGCGAGTTCGATCTGGTCAGGCGTGGCGTGGTCTTTCCAACTTCGGACGAAGCGGCAAACTTTATGGCGATCTTCGAGATCAAGCCGGCTATTCCGTCGCCGCCGTCACCTCAGGATCCAAAGCCCGCAAGTGGCCCGTCCGCAACTGACCCTTTGCCCGCAACGCCCGAAGTAAAAGCGGCCGAATCCGCCGAACCTGCTATACTTACCGAGGACGACGCGATGTACGAACTGCACGCGATACCGCTCTATTTCCCGACCTCGTACTCGCTTGTTAAGCCTTACGTCATTGGTTTTGACATGAACAGCCTCGACGCCGTTACCTTGTCAAACGTGACGATCAATAGCGATTGGCAGCCAAAGGCACGATAGCAGCAAAGATACGACTTCCCGCAGCCGCAAAACTGTGACCAATTCAAACGGCACAATTCTTTCCGTTAATAATCTAAAGACGCATTTTCACACCGATGACGGCGTGGTCAAGGCGGTCGACGGTGTGTCCTTTGAGTTGAAAAAAGGAGAGACGCTTGGCGTGGTCGGGGAATCGGGTTCGGGGAAATCGGTCGCCAACCTTTCGTTGATGAGGCTGATACAGCCGCCGGGGAAGATCGTTGAGGGCGAGATCATTTTTGACGGTGTCGATGTTCGCACGATCGCTGCGGCGGACGTTCGGAAACTGCGGGGCCGCCGGATGTCGATGATCTTTCAGGACCCGATGACCTCGCTCAATCCGTATCTCAAGCTGTCAACACAGTTAACGGAAGTGACCCGGCTTCACCTCGGCCATTCAAAGAAGCAGGCTCTCGATCACGCTGTTGATATGCTGAAAACGGTCGGCATATCTGACGCGGAACAACGCATCAACGGTTATGCGCATCAGCTCTCCGGCGGGATGCGTCAGCGTGTAATGATCGCAATGGCGTTAAGCTGCGACCCGGAACTCCTTATCGCGGACGAACCGACTACGGCACTCGATGTTACGATCCAGGCCCAGATCCTTGAACTGATCAAAGACCTGAAAGCCCGTATGGGAACAAGTGTTATTTTAGTCACTCACGATCTGGGCGTCGTTGCCGGAATGGCGGATAAGGTCGTCGTGATGTACGCCGGAAAAGTATTTGAACAGGCACCGACGCGAGAGCTTTTTGCCCGTCCGGCAAACCCCTACACGAAAGGCCTTCTAAAAAGCGTACCCGATCCCGCGCATGAGCAGGGAACCGATCTCTATCAGATCCCGGGCCTTCCTCCGGACGTCGCCAATTTACCCGCCGGCTGTTCATTCGCCGAACGCTGCGACCGTGTGGAGGATATTTGCCGGACGCAATCACCGCCGTTCGTGCAGATCAACGAAGGGCACCATTCGCTCTGTCATTTTGCAAAGGAGGTTTACGCCGGATCGCTATAGACAGAGTTGGAGGCCTCATAATTATTATGAACAAAGATCTTATATTAACGCTCTTTATTCTGCTCGCTCTTTCGCTTGGCTGCTCTAGGATCAGCGAGCTTGCTAAAGGCCCGGCAAACACGGGGAGCACTTCCAACGAGAACAGCGAACCGCCGAAAACGAGCGACGATGCGCCCGCGTCCGGTGAGTTTGCCCCGAGCAGCGACCCAAAGGTCGACATCGAAAAGATGGCCGATCGATTTATGTCTCTCAAATCGTTTAGGGCCGAGATGGACGGCGACGGGCAAACGCCGATGAAGACCGATCTTGAATTCATCTCACCCGACCGGTACCGCATTAAGACCGGCAACACGATGGAGATGATCGTGATCGGCAAGACGAGCTACATGAAAATGGGCAGCAAATGGCAAAAGATGTCGCTGCCCCTTGATTCGACCATTAGCGATATGCGATCTGCCTTTAACAAGGAAGGCATGAAATGGTTCAGCGACGTGAAATACGCTGGTGAAGATACGGTCGATGGAAAACCGGCATATGTCTACACCTATCACAACAAAGGCCCGGGAGCCGGCGTCGGTGAAAACGACTCGAAGGTCTGGGTTGCCAAGGACGACGGCCTGCCGATAAAGATCGAGGCGATCTACAAAAGCGGAAATCTCAAGTCGATGAAGATCGAGTACGACTATGAAACACCGGTTGTGATCGAGCCGCCGGTAAATTGACTTCTCTTGCGCATTGATTTCTGGGCGAGCTTGATGCGAGCTCGTTTTCACGCGAAGCCGCTAAGACCGCAAAGTTAGGGATAAGGAACTGCTAAATAGTTTTGAAAAATCTTTGATCTCGATCCAAGATCTGCAAGTCCATTACAGCGGCGGCGGATTCTTTGGCAGCTCTAAGAGTGTAAAGGCGGTCGATGGCGTTTCGCTGGAAATAAAGAAAGGCGAGACATTGGGCCTCGTTGGCGAATCGGGCTGCGGAAAATCTACCCTGGGGAAAGCGATCTTGCGGCTGACCGAGCCGACCGGTGGCAAGGTGCTTTACAACGGCACTGACCTCGCTGGCCTGCCCGGTTCTGAGATGCGGCGTCAGCGTAAACATTTGCAGATGATCTTTCAGGATCCGTATGCAAGCCTCAATCCGCGAATGACCGCCGGGCAGATAATCGCGGAACCAATGCGCGCGTTTGGCCTCGGGAAAGGCGAGGTCGAACCAAAGGTTCAGGAATTGATGGAAACGGTCGGGCTCAGCCGCCGTTTCGTGAACAAATATCCGGGCGAATTCTCAGGCGGCCAGCGTCAGCGCATCGGCATCGCACGGGCATTGGCTGTCGAGCCAGAATTTATCGTCGCCGATGAACCTATCTCGGCGCTCGATGTGTCGATCCAGGCACAGATAATGAATCTGCTCGGTCATCTCCAGACGGAAAAGCAGCTAACTTATCTCTTCATTTCGCACGACCTGCGTGCCGTCCGGCATCTTGCGGACCGCGTTGCCGTAATGTATCTCGGCAAGATCGTCGAACTCGCACCCGGCAAAGATGTTTACTCCGACCCGCTGATGCCCTACACAAAAGCCCTGATCTCAGCCGTTCCCGTAGCCGACCCCGAGATCGAAGCCACCCGAACGCGCATAATCCTCAAAGGCGACGTACCATCCCCGATCGACCCAGCGACCGGCTGCCATTTCCACACCCGCTGCCCTTACACCATTCAAGAGTGCAGAACCACGATTCCGGAATTGGTCGAGATCAAACCGAACCATCACGTTGCTTGTATCAGAATTAGCACAAATAGGCCTTATATAGAGCAAAACTCAGGCGAACCACCTCAAGTTTGAACCAAGAAAATTTTGTTGACATCTCACGCTCTTTAGAGACATATTCAAATGCTATGACAGATTCAACCGGCTACATACTGATTTCTGATCCAGAAAAAGTATGCCGACAGAAAAAGCTTGAGGGCCTTTTGCTAGAGGCCTTGGAATCTGGAGAACCGACTCCACTGACGAAAAAAGATTTCGATGATATAAAGGCACGCGGCATTGAAAGACTCAGGCGTAACGAGGTGAGTGCCTAGGAATATATGATCAATCCAAGGAACAATTGTGCAATCTTTCTCGTGGTCGTGTTTTGTTCGACAGTAGTGTTCTCGCAGGAAAAGGCTAAGGTCGACGATGCTCCATTAAGCTATTGGACTATTCGGAAGAAACTTGTTTTTCGCTCACCGGTTCGAGAAACCGATGCAGAGATCAGCGCAAAGATAGTGACCGAGGTCGCCGCGCGAAACGTTGATTTTGTTATCACTCCGGAGGAGGAGAAGTCCTTGGCGGAAATCGGCGCGACTAACGAGTTGATCGTCTCGATCCGAAACAGAGTTCCGAAGGAGAAGCGAGTACAGACTGCGCAAGTTCGGGAAGCCACGCTCTTATATCAGCGATATGTCGACCATTATGCCCGGGCTGATCTGAATAGCAGAAGGAAAGCGATTGAGGCCGGTAAAGAATTTATTCGTCTGTTTTGCGGTGATCCCGAATTCAAGGAGCAGTGTGACTATTTCAACTTGGCTGTTCCGAAGCTCGAAAAATGGATAGAAATGATGAATCAAGTTAACCATAAAAAGACCCGCTTTCGCGGGCCTTTTTTGCAACATCAGACTATCGGAGCTAATGAAGAGGAGTTCAATTAATAGCCTGTTGCTGCTGAACTGCTATTGTTTGCGGAATCACGCAGGGCCTTGACCCGGTCGTGTGCCGTCTGGATCGACGTGTATTGCGTCTGCACCGTGTCGAGCACGTGTGCCGGCAGGGCATTCTCGAGTGCTGACTTGTAGGCCGCTTTGGCTGAGTCTTCACCACGTTCGCATTCGTTCAAAATAGACGCTTCGTCCTTTCCGGTCACGGCCGATTTGATATTGATCCAGCCGCGATGGAGCGTGCCCGCGATGCTTCCCGAGTTTTCCGGGTCGCCGCCAAGGCTCTGTACGAGCGTTTGAAGCTCGCCCGTAAACTGTGACCTCTGCTGCGCAAACTCATAAAAGAGAGTCTTAAGATCCGATCTTTCTACGCCCTCAGCCGCAACCTTAAATCCTTCCTGGCCGTCCTTGCAGGTCTCGATCAGACCGTTCAGGGTCGAGATCACCTCGTCATTCGACAATGTGGTCCGTGAACTGAATTCTGCGTCCTGCGTTATTGGGCGGGTTGCTTCGTAATCGTTGATCATATAAATGTAGCCTCCTTGAAATTAAAAAAATTACTGTTTTCCTTTATCTACACAAGACAGTGTTACAAGCGCCGTGCCACGGCCCAAACGCAGCAAATTAGGCGGTTCCCGCGACGCTTCGCAACGGGCGCGTGCAAGTCTTTAGGACAAAGCCGCATTGAATCAATGCACAATATCATTCGATGTAATCCGCATTACAGAACCGGTCGCGAACTATGCCATAATTGAAAAAACAGCAGGCGAATTGACGTAAAGTTTTGTTGAAAGCGCACCCTGATTGAACCTATTTAGCAACTGAGTTAAAAGACGGCCGTCGTCTGTTTTGCGCTGTGATCGTGTTCACAGCATTGCCCATTGTGTTTACCGGATGACTTCAGCCCCCGCAAAAAAGGAGAAATTTCTTGACCGGCTCGCCGAGGAGAACGGCGTGGCAATCGTCGTTGTCGACCGCGAAGGCAATGAAGCATCGGTCTCGAACAACAATTCGATGTGCCGCAGCCTCGCGGCATCGCAGGAATTTGCTCCGGAATGTGCCAAGTTTTGCGGCCGTGCATTCGATATGGCGGCCGAGGCCGGAAAGACGGTTGAATACGATTGCTATGCCGGATTGTCCTGCAAGGCCGTGCCCGTTTGGGAAGGCGGCAAACCATTTGTAGCGATCGTCGGCCGCACGTTCCTAAAGGCCGAACGTTATCGCGTAGCCACCGAGAACGCGATAACCGGCGAATGGCGCCAATTTCGCCCGACCGAGTTTTTTGAGAACGTTCTCATCTCCGGTTCCGGGCAGACGCTTGAAAGGGCGGCTAAGCGGCTGGAAAGATTTTCCGACCGCGAGCGAAACGACATACTAGAGCTCGAGCGGTTAACCGTCGCTCCGCCGATAGTAAGTATTCCCGACATCGAGGTCCCAATAGCGGATCCCGACCCCGCCGAGATAAACAACCTGATCGAGAAGTTCAAGGCCGAGACCGAGAAGGCCGCCGATGAACTAGAAGCCGCGGTCTCGTTCGACGCTCAGCAGGATCGCAAAGCAGCGGCCGAATGGCGATCGCTTTTCGGATCACTGATGAAGCTGGAATATCGCGAGGCCTGCTCCTCCGTTTTGGCGTATCTTAAGGAACGTTACGCGTTGGATTCGCTCGTCTGGCTCGAACGGCGGGGCGACAAACTCGAGATGCTGGTCGCGTCCGGCGAACTCGGAAATAAACCCATCAAGATCGGTATCGGAGCTGACAGCGAACGGTTATTGGCCGCGGCCCGGCGTGAAGTACCCGTCGAATTTCGCGAACGCCGCAAAAGCCATGCGGGCGAGAGCGATCGAACACTCTCATTGTTTCCGGTCACGGTCGGCGACGAGATCCGCGGGGCGATCGGCATAAATACCCGGATCGCTGATGCAGATCACAAACGCACGATCTCGCGTTTTGCACAGACGCTGGCGTCTCAGCTTGAAATACTTCGTCTACGCGACGAGGTCGCAAGGCGCGATTGGCTTTCGCGTGCGGTCATAAAGTTCAACCAGAATCTTCGCCGGATCGACGCCGAGGATTTTTGGCTCCGCATCACACAGGTTTCGGCAGAATTGCTCGGTGCAGAAAGAGCTTCGATGCTCATCCGCAACGAAAAATCGAACAGCCTTCAGGCCAAGGCAGCCATTGGCTCGCGGATCAACCTTCTTTCGGAACCGATCGTCGGGACACGCGTAGCCGGAAAGATCCTTGAGATCGGCGATCCGGTCGTTGTTGCTGACATTACGGGTGTCGGAATCGATTCGGCCCCGGCGGAATGGAGCTACAAAACAGCGTCGTTTCTTAGCTACCCGATCATTATTGACGAACGCCGCATCGGCGTCATGAACTTTACGGACAAGGTCGGCGGAGCGGCATTTGGCAAAGCTGACCTCGAACTGCTTCAGGCGATCGCACCGCAGATAGCCGTTGCGATCGATCGCACTGCACTTCGCGACAAGGCCGGCGAGTACGAACAGCTTTCGGTCACCGACCCGCTAACCGGCTTGCTCAACCGCCGCTATCTCGAAGAACGCATCGCCGAGGAAATAATCCGTTCAAAGCGTCATCGCTTTTCGCTGAGCCTGATGATGCTTGATGTCGATGATTTCAAGGCTTATAACGACAGTTTCGGCCATCCGGCGGGCGATACAGCATTGCGAACGGTTGCGGACATACTAAAAGAAACTCTTCGCGGAGCCGACGTTGCGGCCCGCTATGGCGGCGAGGAGTTCGCGATACTTCTGCCGCAGACCTCTTCGGAGGAGGCCGCACAGATCGGCGAACGTATTCGCAGACGGATCGAGCGCACTGAATTTCCTGAACGCCGCGTCACCGTCAGTATCGGCATCGCGAGCTGTTCGAACGAGGTCGACTCGCCGAAAGATCTGATCTCGGCGGCCGACGTCGCACTCTATTCAGCTAAGAACCACGGACGCAACAACGTCCAGATATTTAACGCCTGGGGCGAATCGATCAACGACAACGTTCATTAAATGGAGGCGCACAGCTACCCTAAAATTTTGGCAGATCGTACTGCCGCAGATCTTATAGGCCGATCCACCGAACTCGAGCGTTTGGTGGATTTTGCTTTGGGAACGGGTGCGGACGGGCCGCTGCTGGTCGCAGGTGCACCTGGTGCGGGCGTGTCTGAATTGCTCAAGCACGCCTATGACCGGCTGTTCTGCGAGCAATTTGCGGTCATTCCGTTCTACTTCGCGCTGAATTCATCAGGCGAGACTGCCGAACAGACGGCCCGACGGTTTCTGCACCAGTTCATTTTGCAGACGGTCGCATTCCGCCGCCGTGATGCGTCGA
>JANNNS010000340.1:0-3322 GCA_031398645.1 Acidobacteriota bacterium | reverse complement strand
TTCCACGAACTGGCGCACCACATCTTCCACGCACCGAGTCAGTCGAGCTTCGGGGTTGAGTTTTTCCACCTGCACTCGAAGAAAAAGAACCATTTCGAGGCGGAGGTGGTTGCCGCGTTGACCTTGTTCCCGCGGAAGGAAATGAATTCGTTACTTCAAAACCCAGAATTCGAAAAACCCGAGCTGGCGGACTTGGTCTCGTTCCGGCTCGAGCTTTATAGGAGGTTCAAAGTCTGATGAGATCTGTTGAGGGCTCAGTTTATTTTTCCGAAGATTGGGGCCGTTGGGTCGCAAGGTTGCGGTATACGGATGCGGAAGGGAAGCGTCGCGAGAAGAAACGCCACTGCCTTACGAAACGGCAAGCGTCAGCTATGGTTAGGCAGCTGAAAGAGGAAGCCTCAACTACGGCTGTCAACCTCGATCGCAGAACCTTTCGACAACTCGATCAGCATTACCGGGAAAAGCACCTTCACAAGGCAGTAATGGTCGGCGGGCAAAAGGTTTCGGGTTTCCGTCAGCCAGTTAAAGCGGTGGCGCACTACATGGATGGGGCCCTCGAATTCTTCCGCGACAAGCCGCTGGAAGATATTAGATTTTCGGATTTGCAAGCGTTCAAGGCGGCGACCCTCGCGAGGCCGACGATTCAAGGCCGGCAAAGATCAATCGCCGATACGAATCAATTTCTCCGCCGCCTTCGCCGAACATTCGCCGTCGCCGTGGAGGAAGGTTGGATCGCAACTAACCCCTTCAATCGAGGTTCAGCTCTCATAGTCGCATCGCACGAAACTGAACGCGAGCGCGTTCTGACCCGAGAGGAGGAGCAGCGATTGATAGACGCATGTAGCGGCCAGAGGGCACACATTCGGCCGCTGATTATATTCGCCCTAGAAACAGGTTGCCGAAGGGGCGAGATTTTAAGTCTCAAATGGGATTCTGTAAACCTGGAGAAGCGATTCATCAAGATCGAAGGAACCAACACGAAAACGCTAAAGTCACGGCTCGTGCCGATCTCATCCAGGCTTGCGGAAGCACTGAGGAAAGTGTGGGAGAATTCGCCGAAGCGGCTAACTGCAAATGTTCTTCCGATGGGTGATTTTAAGAAGGCCTACATTACTGCGACAAAGATCGCAGATCTGCCCGATCTACACTTTCACGACCTTAGGCACACGGCTATAACCCGAATGTTGGAGAAAGGACTTTCGCCCACGCTTGTAATGAAGGCGTCAGGGCATTCGCAGACGAAGACGTTCCTTAGGTATGTGAATCAAACCGAAACTTCAGTCTACGAAATGGCGGCGAAGTTAGACGCTGCGTAGGGGGCAAGAATTTTTTTGCGCGGGTTGGGGGCAAACGTGGGGGCAACAAGATTCGACGTCGTCGCTGTATTGCCCGTAAGTTGTTGATTTTAATGGAGCCACCCGTCGGATTTGAACCGACGACCTTTCGATTACGAATAGTCCGAAAATCTTCGCCCCGAAACTCGCTAAGTTGTTGACTGAGATAGCGTTCAGTGGAATTTCCGAAAATCCCCGCGAACTAATAAATTCACTAATCCCGAGAAACTCCTCTCTGTTAAACAGACGGTGGCTTCGGCTCATTTGATCCCGTTTGCCTTTTTGTAGGCCTTGATGAATTCCTTTACAAACTTATTGTGCGGCCTGGTCTCGCCCTTATTGTCCTGCTCGTTCTCAAAGCTGAGCAGGATCCGCGGACGTGACTTGTCCTTTCCTTTCGCCGTCGTTCCGACGAAGCCTGCTCCCCAGCGAAGCGTTCCTCCGGTCCCTCGATAGATCAGGTGAATCTGGGCGTTTTCAAACTCGTCCGCTAGCTTAAGATCCGGCAATGCCTTCCCGAGCTCCTCGACTATGCGATCGCGAATCTTCGTGTCGCCATAGGTCTCGACGTAGTAGGTGCTGAGGCCTTTAAGCTCGTCAGGCTTGCCGTACTCAAAGTCTTGAGCAGCCACAGAACCAGAGAAGAGTATGGCCAGCAAGATGAGTAGGGTCGGTCTGCAAAATCTCATAATCTGTTATTTATCTACTTTTGTGGCGTCGACCTCTTCGATCTGGTCTTCTAGATCTCTTTGCTTCTGCTCGGTGTCGCTTTGGGATCGATCAACATCATCCAGCTCCTTGGCCAAATAGAGCTGAGCTTTCCAATTCTCGGTCTTTTCAGAGACCGGAAGCTCGCCCAGCCGATCCTTTTCAATTCTCAACCGTTCCGCGGACGAATCCTTGCAAGCAGGCGAAGCCCGATATCCCGCCAAAATAGCTTCTTGAGCCGTGGGAATTGTCATTACTGGCAGGTGCTTGGGAAGCTTTCTGTCGAATTCCGGGCACCCTGGAACGACGAACACGCCGCGGTTCAGAATTGCTCGAACCGGAGGCAAGGACGCCGGCTGATTGGAAGTGGTAGAAGGAGCCGTACACGACGCGGCCGTCAGTGTAATGGCCAAAAGACCCATTCTAAAATTCTTCATTTTCGTCGCCGTCCATTACATACTTCAGTTCGTCGATCTCGGGGTCCATCTCCCGGGACGCAGCGTTGATCGCGGCCGCGACCTCTTCGATCTCAGCGTCGTCCCCGAGGGCGGCAAGCTTTTCGGCGACCAGGGCCTCAAACTCTGCGGCCCGCTCCTTTGCTATCTGCCCTTCTTCAAACGAGCCGGGTTTTCGAAAGAAACTGTAGTCGTCGTCCATCTTGTTACCAGCCGAGAAGATACCAGACAATCGCTCCAACAAACACGAAGCCGGCAAAGATCCGATGATGATCACGCCGGGCACGACGCTCCAGGGCTTCGGTCAGTCCGTATCTTTCTTGGTAGAGAGTATGCATTTACGATAGTTGGGCGACGGCCCACTCCTTCGCAGCCTCATTGACCATCTCCTCGTAACCCTCGAACGATGTATGCGCCGCGATGAACGCCGAGAATTCGGGCTTTTCGAAGTCCTCGTCGTCGATGATCCCGCCGGCATCGGAAAACTCTTGCCAGTTTGAAAATGAGGAATGCTCTTGGACAAAGCTGTTCGTCATGAGGTCCGACAGTTTTACCTCGTGCGTTCCGTCGAGTTTTTCTAGCTTGGATTGGAGCTGGTCGAGTTCACTCGTGTCGATCTTGATCATGTTTTGCCTCACTTGAATAGCTGCTTTTTGGCCCAGCCGGCTCCGGCCGTCCTGATCATTTCGTCGTAGCTTCCGAAGTCAGTGTTAGCTGCAACAAAAGCGGAAAATTCAGGACTTCTTATCTCATCGTTCTCCTGGATCCCGGAGGCGTCGATCAGTTCCTGGAGAGTCTGGAACGTTGAGTGCTTCTGGATGAAGG
>JANNNS010000316.1:0-13346 GCA_031398645.1 Acidobacteriota bacterium | reverse complement strand
CTTTCAACGAGCGAGGTGACGGGAATTTTCCTTCGGCGGCCCAGATCATAAATACGGCGCTCCACTCGAGGCCCTTTGCCTGATGGACACTGGTCAGCGTGAGCAACTCGTCATCTTCGCCGCCGTCGATCACCTCTTCGCCGACTATCGATTGCGGCTCCTTAAATCGTTCGGTCGAAAGCAGTGCAAGCTCCGACAGAAAATCTTCTGTCGAGGTATAGCGGTTCGCAAACTGCGCCAATCCGCGAAGGTCTTCCATCCGGGCGTCGGCGTTCTCGTAATTTTCCTGCAGGTATTGTTCGTAGCCATGCTCAAGGATAAGCGAGATCTGCTTAGACGGATCGCCGCGATTCTCCTGTGAGCTAAGCAGTTCAAGGAGAACGACAAACGATCGCCACGTCGCCTTGTCGCGAAGCTTCGGCATTGAATGCAGCACATTCATTGATAGCGATGATGCAGATTCTGGATTCGTTTCATCGTGTCCAGCCGCCAGCAAGCCGCCCGGCTTCGACATTGCGATCTCTTCGTAAACACGATTTGCCGTCTTGTTGCCGACTCCCGGGATCATCTTTAAAATCCGTTTCCACGCCAGCTCATCACGCGGATTGACCAGTATGCGGAGGTACGAGACAACATCCTTGATGTGTGCCTGCTCAAAAAAACGAACACCCGATTGAACTCGATAGGGAATGTTTCGCCGTGAAAGTTCAAGCTGCAGCTCGATCGAATGATAGTGTGAACGATAGATAACCGCGATGTCTTCAAGGCTCGTTCCCTCGTCACGAAGTTCCAGGATCCGCGAAGCCACGAACACCGATTGCTGTTCCACGTCAGTACAGGGCACCATCGCCGGTTTGAAGTCTTTCGACCGCTTTGCGGCCTGCAAAACCTTCGGAAACTGCCGCCTGTTATTTGCGATGGAAACGTTCGCCAACCCAAGGATCTCCGGCGTCGAGCGATAGTTCGTTTCTAGCTTAAATAGCTGAGCCTCAGGATAGCGTTTCGGAAACTCGTAGATGTTTGTAAACTCTGCTCCCCGCCACGCAAAGATCGACTGAGCGTCATCACCGACGATCATCACATTGCGATGCTTTACCGCCAGCAGGTCAATGATCTCAGCCTGCAATCGATTTGTGTCCTGATATTCATCGACCAGAATATGCTGAAACTGCTCGGCGTAGAGATCAGCGATCGTCTGTTTCTCGATCAGCAGCTTTTTCACGTTGAGTAACAGATCGTCATAATCCATTACATTCCGCTCCTGCTTGCGAAGCTGATAGATCGAATCGACCCGGGTTATCTGATGTGTGAGCGTTTCGAAGTACGGGTACTTTCCGGCGATAACCTTCTCCACCGGAAGGTCGGTATTGTTAGCAAAACTGATTATGTCCTGAACGACCTCGGCCTTCGGAAAACGCTTTGCCTTGGTATCGATAACAGCATCTTCAATGCAGATGTTTATAAGGTCACGTGCGTCTTCTGTGTCGAGGATGGAAAAATTGCTGTCAAATCCGATGCTCGTCGCATGCCGCCGCAGCATCATATTTGCGATGCGGTGAAACGTGCCGCCCCAGATACGGTGTACGTTTTGGTTGCCGGTCAGAGATTCGACCCGCCTCAGCATTTCTCGCGATGCACGGTTTGTAAAAGTGGCAAGCAGGATACGCTGTGGGGAAACTCCTTGCTCTATCAGGTATGCGACCCGATATGTTATCGCGCGAGTTTTTCCGGTACCGGCACCGGCCACGACAAGCGTAGGTTTAGGTTGAGCAGTAACAACCTGAAACTGCTCCTCGTTCAGTTCGCTTCTGTACCTTGTTAAACGTTCAGGAAGCGAACTCTGATCGCGCTTTAAGACGTAGCGTGCCACGGTTTCATTTATAACACGCTATGCCGTGAGTCGGAAACGAAGGTTATCGCCGCAGCCAGCCAATTATAAGAAAAGGAAGGCCGAAAATAACAATAGCCAAATTGACCGCCCATAACAGGATCGGAACGAAGAAGATCACTGTTTTCCGGCGAAACTGCCTTTCCGAAACGACTAGACGACCCGAAAGCGGATTACAAATACTACTCATAACTACCTACCCCTTATTCGATTCGAAACCAACGCGCTGTTAGATGCAACAATTGTCAGCCCGTGTTTGCTGTTTGCTGTCCGCCGCCTTTTGTCCAGATCGTGATCAAACGCCTTCGGCTCGCCATTGTTGCCTCAAAGTCGGGCATTGTCCGAACCAGCTTTTCAAGATGAATGAGATAACCCGGGTCCTGAAAAAGTGTACGGATCTCCGCCAGAAAAGGCTCGATCTTCGCATAAATAAAAACGTGTTCGGTATTAGCGTCGAGAAACATTTTCGCGTCGATACCTCCGTTCACAACGAACGATGCAGCCGTGTCCCAATACGAAGTGATCATCCGGAAATTTGCACTCGCTCGTTCGCCTGCGCGAAATAACGCGACAATGTCCATCGCTGACTGCGGATCGAACTCGGAAAAATACCACTGCCTCGCGGCCCGCATCTGCTCATCCCGCCGAAGCTCGTAAAGCTTCAGTATTGCCATGACGTCTTCTTGTTTACTCATAACTTTAGCGTCTCTTCTTTACGCGTGTCAGGGCCGCGAGTTCCGTTTTGGCATCCACAAAAGTAGGGTCCAATCTCAAGGCCTGGCGCAGGTCAGCAATAGCTTCCGGACGTCGCTTCAACTCCTTGTACGAAAGGGCCCGGTAGTAGAACATCGTCTCGTCTGTCGGGTCTAATCTGATCGCGGTAGAGTAGTCGACGATCGCCAAGGCGTATTTGCCGAGATTGTAGTTCGACCAGCCGCGTTGGTAATGTGCCCGCCGCAATTTTGGATCAAGCTCGATGCACCGCGTATAGCTCTCGGCCGCAGCCGAATAATTCCCCATATCGAGCAGAACATCACCCCGCCCGCCAAATGCGTTTGCGTTCTTAGGAGCAAGAGCAACGGCCTTGTCGAAATCCAGCAAGGCCGCAGACAGGTCTTTCTTTTCGTGAAGCGAAATGCCGCAAACCAGAAGCGCATCCGCGAATGCGGGCTGGTACTTCACCGCCGCACGGCAATCATTCAACGCATCGTCGTACCTTTTCAACTTGAGATAGACAAGGCCTCGTTCGTAGAATGCTCCGGCATATTCTGGCCGTATTCTTAGTGCCTCCGTCTGGTCCGCGATCGCCGCCTGATAGTCGCCCTTTTTGAAATACGCCTTCCCGCGATTGTTATAGGCTCCCCATCCTTCCGGCCGCAATCGGATCGCCTCGGTATAGTCAGCGATCGCCGAGTCGTTATTGCCCGAGTCAAGCGCCACATTTCCACGTTTGAAAAACTCCTCAGCGGTCTGCGGCGACTGAGCAAGCGAACAGAACGTGAAAAGGAGTAGGATTATCGACAAAGTTGCTGGCCTCATAACTTAATCGACATTCTACTCCTGTTTTGGGAGAAATTGCCTCGAAATTTTCGTGCTAGTTGACCGCGAAGCTAACGTTGACGACCGCCGTCATATCCTTGTCGATCGTCGTCGTGTCATACACGCCATAGTCCGAAACGTCGGTCGAATCGGCCGCGGTTATCTGAAGCACGCCCATCTTCGCCGACCGTACCGAACCAATTGAATTGCCGGTGCTCGAGGCTATCTTTTCGGCACGCAGCTTGGCGTCCTTTGCAGCCTCCCCCAGCATTTCTACCTTCAGATCGCCCATTTTGGTGTAGTAATACTTCGGCGCACTTGATTCGATAAGGATGCCCTGGTTGATAAGTTCAGTCGCCTCGCGAGCGATCTGCGCGATCTTGCCGACGTCATTCGATCTCACCTCGATCTGTTGCGAAAGCGAATAGCCGGTTACCTCGGCCGTTTCGTTGCCCTCGGCATCGCGCCGTTTTATGGTGGTCGTGGTGATCGACGAAACAGTCATCTGGTCCTCAGGAATTCCCTTCGAAAGGAGATACTGCTTGATCCGCGGCATATTGTCCGAAAGCTGCTTGTAGCTGTCGGTAAGCTGCGGAGACTGGACCGCGACGCCGGCACTCCAAACTACCAGGTCGGACGAGATCCTCTGCTTTGCCGAACCCGTAACCGTGATCGCCTCATCACCTTTTTTCGATCCTTTGTACGCCCATCCAAGGATCAAGGATGAAATGATCAAACCGATCGCCAACGCCGACCCTGTGTTGTAAAAACTGTGCAATTTTTCACCGTTCATATTAGTGCCCTCCTCAAGGACATCTGGAGAATATCCAACAGTTCGTAGCCCGTAAATGACGCCTGTCACATCCAGCCACTGTGGCTAACCACAGTACCGTTCGCTCAAGGCATGAAGGCTAATAGCTGATAGCTGACAGCTATTAGCCAGACCTTCCACCTTTTATCGCCGCTGATCCGACAAACACACACCCAGTTGCAATTGCCTTGTCGCAAAGATACGATTGAATCCAAGCAGAACAATAACTTAGAGAGGTTTGAGTAATGAAATTTCCAAGTGGATTCGATATGCAGTCGATGATGAAACAGGCCCAGCAAATGCAGGAAGAAATGGGCAAAAAGATGAAGGAAACCGTAGTCGAGGCCTCGGCCGGCGGCAGTGCGGTAAACGTAAAAATGCGCGGTGATTTTGAGGTCGTCTCGCTCACCATCTCGCCCGACCTCGTAAAAGACGGCGATACCGAAATGATCCAGGATCTCACGCTCGCCGCGTTGAACGAAGCCCACCGCAAGGTTGAGGAAGTGCTGAAAGGTCAATTGGGCGGAATGCTCCCGCCGGGACTAATGTAGATCTTAGAATACAGGCAGGGCCGACCGGGATCTTTGATCCTATCTATCCTGCCTATCCTTGTAGCAACCGCCAAACAATGCTCGATTATTCGGAACCAGTCGCTCGCCTGATCGACGAATTCAAGCGCCTTCCCGGCGTCGGGCATAAGTCTGCTCAGCGACTGGCTTTTTACATTCTCCGCCGGCCTAAGGCCGAGGTGGACAACTTTGTTCAGTCGCTTCTTGAGGTCAAAGAGAAGATCGTTTTCTGTTCGGTCTGCAATAACCTTACCGATGTTAATCCCTGTAACTACTGCACCAGTGAAAAGCGCGACCGGTCGATCATTTGTATCGTCGAAGAGCCCTACAATCTCGTAGCGGTCGAAAAGACCCGTTCGTACCGCGGCCTTTACCATATCCTGCACGGCTCGCTTTCCCCGATCCGCGGCATCGGCCCGGACGAACTGATGCTTCCAAATCTTTTCCCCCGGCTCAAGCCCGAGAATAACGAGAACGTTGAGGTTAAAGAGATCATTGTCGCTACGAATCCCACTACCGAGGGCGAGGCGACGGCGAACTATATCGCTCGCCTGCTTAAACCGCTCGGCGTGTATGTCACCCGCATTGCAATGGGAATGCCGGTCGGCAGCGACCTCGAATACGTCGATGAGGTCACAATGGACAAGGCTCTCTCAAACCGCCACGAAATTTAAGTCGTCGGAGCGCAAGCGTCCCGCTTGCGATTTGCGGAGCAAGAAAGTTTGTTTTTTGGCAAGATCGTAATCGTATAAATAAGCGCAAGCGGGACGCTTGCGGTCCGACGATGGCACCGCTCAACATCCAACAACTAACCCTACCCGACCTGATCCTAAACCGTCCCGGCACGCCGCTTTTCCGCATTCTACTCGCTGCATTTGGCATCGCCCTGCGCCTTTTCTTTCGTCGTATCGAAACGGTCAACGCCGAGGTTGTTCCCACAGGCACCGGTGTGATCTTCGTAATGAATCACCCAAATGGACTGGTCGATCCCGCACTTGTATTTGTTGCTCTTCCGCGCAAGATCTCGTTTCTGGCGAAATCAACTTTGTTCCGCATGCCCGTGATCTCGTTCTTGTTGAAGACAGCCGAGGCACTGCCTCTTTATCGAAAGCTCGACGCAGGCGAGGACGTTTCCAAAAACCAGATAACCTTCGAGTTATGCCGTGAACTACTGCAAAAGGGCGGCTCGATCGCCCTGTTTCCCGAAGGCGTTTCACACAATTCGCCCAAGATGCTGCCGGCAAAGACCGGAGCCGCGCGCATCGCACTGGGTGCTGTTTCGGTCAAGGATCACGCCGAGCCGCTCGATCTAAGAATCGTGCCCGTGGGTCTTTTTTACACAAGCAAGACGACGTTCCGCAGCGAGGCACTTCTCCACTTCGGTGAGCCATTCAAGGTCGAACCCATCGAACTCGACGGCGAGGGACAACCTGACCGCGAAGCAGTAAAGCTGCTCACCTCTAAGATCGAAGGCGCTATTCGCAATGTCACGCTGAACGCAGAGTCCGAAGCCGACCTTCATTCCGCCAAGCTGGCCGAGGAGATCTACTCCTCGGCCCAGGCCAATGAACAGTTAGGGGAAAAGCTTGAGTTCTTGAAGAAATTTGTTGCAGACGCCGCAGAGACTACCGATCTGAGCGAAGACTCAGCACTTCGCAAAAAAATAGCCGATTACGATAAGAAGCTCGACGGTCACGGAATCGAACCAGAACACCTCTCACTTGCTCAATTCTCGCGTAACTCAGTCATAAAACAGGCATTATTAATGACCTGGCCGCTGGTGCTGCTTTCGCCGCTGGCGATCGTCGGCACCGTTCTGCACTACCCGACGTACCGCTTGTGCGGTGTTGTGGCCAATCGGATGTCCAGGCACGGTGCAGATGATGTTGCCTCAACTGTGAAAGTTCTCGCGGGAATGGTGTTTGTACCGCTGACCTGGCTGATCACGGCCGGCGTGGTCTACTATTTTCTAGGTTGGAAAAGTGCCCTCTTGTCGATACCGCTATCGATGATCTGCGGCTACGTGGCCCTGCACACATCGGAAGAGATCGCTGAACTCCGCGGCTGGGCCAACGCCATCTGGCTCTTTCTGACCCGCCGCGAAGCTTTCTTAAGGATGTTCGTCGAACGCCGCGAACTGCAGCACGAACTTAGAGAATTTGACTGACAAAACTAGAAGCGGACCTTTTCTCCCGCAGCCTCTGAAGCACTTCGTGAAATGCTCCATTCCTCTTCGGTCTCGTAAAAGTTGACGTCAAAACTCAAGAGCGACTTCACCGGAATACCTTCGAATTCGTTCGGAGCATCTTCGAATCTTGCTATCGTTCCGATACCGATAACTTCAGAACCTACGCTTTTTACAAGATCACAAGTTTCCTGGATCGCTCGGCCCGAACGCAAAATATCATCGACGATGATCGTCGGATGAATATCCGAATCGCTCATATACTGCCGAAACTGTCGCTTTCCGTCTTCCATCTCTGCCCAGTAGATCTGTTCAGCACTCAGAGCTTCCCGCACACCGAAAGCGACCATGATCCCGCCCGGGCTTGGGCTTATGATCGAAACCTTGGGCAAACGGCCCGCGATCGACTTCTCCATCCTGAACATCCGGCTAAGCCCGACCGAAAGGATCCGGGCATTGTCATAAAACCTGAATGCAAGCGGCATCTGGAAGTAGTGCGACGCATGCTTCCCGTTGGGATAAATAAAATGTCCCCTACGATAGGCTCCAGTTTCCTGAAGAATGTGCATTACCGATTCGCTGGAAGGAATTAGATCGACCATTTTTTGTCTCCTGAGAAATCAATGAAGTAACTATCTTAATCAGCCCCAACTTTTTTTTCAAATTCGGCTTCAAGAACGCTTTCGATCAGGTCCTTCTGGGCGTCGTTCATCTTTTCAGGCAGTTCTCTCGCGTGAAACCACCCGAATCTCTTGATCTCTCGCCCGTCCAATTGCGGTGTCCCATCCGCCGACGCCCTAAAAAGTATCTCGATGTGCGAACCCAGCGTCCGCACCCTAAACATCTCCAGATCCGACAATTCCAGTCGCGTCTCCTCCATGATCTCGCGACGGATGCCCTCCTCCGGCTGTTCGCCATGTTCGAGGAAACCACCGGGAAGTCCCCAGCCCGATTTTGGCCGAATAACATGGTCGAGCAGCAGCACCTTGCCCTCCCGGTTCGTGATGATCGCTGCGGCTGATACGGTAAAACTCGGCTCCATCACGCGGGCTATCGTCCGCCGCATACGCCATGGCATTTTTTTCCAGACAATTGCTGCCCAATCTGGTATCATCTTCTAGCTGCCCCAACAACTGTCTGTTCCCCCTCAGACGCTTCGATCGGGTTTTTAGGAACTCAACAGCACTTAATAGTTTTTATACTAATAGCGAGATACTTAGCCCGCGATCTCGTTCCATTGGTTAACACTTAGCTTTACACAAAGGAATATCGAATGAAAACACGACTTGCCTGTAGTTTAGGTTTGCTTGTAGCGTGTGTTCTCACACTCTCCTCGACAACGGTCTTTGCTCAGGATGGAAAGCTTCGGGAGGATCTCTCACGTTCATTTACACAGTTTGACCTGACCCGGCCATATGCATCGCGGTCGGACCGAAAGATCGATTCGGTTCGCCTCCGGGCTGCGGGCCGCGACCTTGAGCTGATCGTCTGGGAAAACGACATGTACTCGCCCAATTATAGGGCCGAGAACACAACGTCGATCGGAAGGGTCGGGCTCGATCAACCGCGGATCAACACCTTTCAGGGCAGGATCAGGGGCGAAGTTGATTCTGAGGTCCGCCTTACAATTGAGGACGGAAAGATCGAAGGATTTTTCGACCTGGGAGTGCAACGATACTTTATCGAACCCGCAGGCCGCTACTCAGCTTCCGCGTCGTCAGAGCAACTCGTCATCTACCAGGAAAAGGACGTCGTCGCCGACACATCCTTTTATTGTGCGGCCGATATGCCGGAAAAGATAAGGCTCGGCGAATCGCTCCTGGCCAAAGACAACGCCGAATCAATGATGCTGGCGTCAAAGAATCTGGAGGTAGCGACGGACGCTGACCTTCAGTACGTCCTTCTTCTCGGCGGGGCGGCTCAGGCAAACAGCAACATCACAGGCATCCTGAACATGGTCGAGGGCACGTACGCCAGCCAACTCGACCTTGAGATCACTATTACGTATCAGCACACGTGGTCGGCGGCAGACCCGTTCGGCGGTGCAAATTCGGGCGAAGTGCTGTTGAACTTCCTCGATCACTGGAATACGAATTTCCCCCGTTCAAGCTATCCGCGTGATACGGCCCATTTATTCTCAGGCAAATCATACGTCCTGTCTGCGGGAATCGCCTTCGTCGGCGCAGTATGTTACACGCCGCAGTACGCTTACGGGGTCAGCGGTCATGTAAGTTGGGCACCCGGAAAATACCTTGTGCCCGCGCACGAGATCGGCCACAATCTTGGAGCGGAACATGCCGAAGCGGCCCAGGGCTGCGGCAACACGATCATGAACGCGTTTCTCGGTAGCGGAGCGGTGCTGACTTTCTGTCCGTATTCGCGCAACGAGATCGGCACGTTCATAAACCAAAACGGCAGCTGCCTGCTTGGCGGCAGCGGACCGACTCCAACGCCGACACCGACACCGCCTGCAACGCCTACTCCGATCCCAACGGCGACTCCGACACCTTTCCCCACGGCGACCCCGACTCCTTTCCCAACGCCGACCGCTACACCGTTTCCAACTCCGGTGCCGACGCCTTCTGCAACACCTACGCCGGTTCCTACTCCAGTCCCGACCCCCGCACCGACACCAAATCCGAACACCAGGACACGGTACGATTTTGACGGCGACCGAAAAGCAGACCTGGTCGTATTCCGGCCGTCAAACGGCACCTGGTATATGAATCTGTCCGCCGGCAATTTTTACCAGCAACAGTTTGGCCAGGACGGTGACAAGCCCGTTTCTGCGGACTATGACGGCGATGGCAAAAGTGATCCGGCCGTTTACCGTGCCGGTGTCTGGTACCGGATCAACAGTGCGACCGCCACATTTGAAGTGATGAACTTCGGTGTAGCAAGCGACATCGCAACGCCTGCCGATTTCAACGGGGACGGAATGGCCGACGTAGCCGTATTCCGCCCGTCGACAGGCCAGTGGTTCTGGCATCTCAGTCAGGGTGCCGGCTTCTTCATCTTCAACTTCGGCGTGAGCGGCGACGTACCGATGGCTGGGGATTATGATGGCGACGGACGTGCCGATATCGCAGTCTGGAGGCCTTCGAATGGAACCTGGTATTCGTTGAATAGCACCGCGGGCTTTGCCGTGACGCAGTTTGGCGCCAGTGGTGATGTTCCGGTGTCAGGCGACTTCGACGGCGACGCACGTGTCGACTTTGCGGTATGGCGGCCCTCAAACAATACGTGGTATCTGTTGGGCAGCAATTCGTTCAGTTCCCGGCAATTCGGAGCCGCGGGCGACATCCCGTCTCCCGCCGATTTCGATGGCGACGGGCTTTCGGACATAGCGGTTTTCCGCCCGTCAAACGGAACCTGGTACAGGATCAACAGCAAGGATAAGAACTTTATCGTGATCCAGTATGGCCAGAACGGCGATGCACCCGCACCGTCAAATTAGCTGACGACGACGAACTCAATCACACCTCGGGAGTGGCAAATGCTGCTCCCTTTTTTGCGTTTGTTGCCATCCGCAAATAGGCATCGGTCTTGTCGTCAACCGAGTATGGAGAGGCAAGCCGAACCAAACACTGAATTTGCGACTATTCGGAGAACGAGATGCTTGAGCACGGTTCAGAGCTAATCAACTGATCAGATCAAGGAGAAAAGACATGTCAGAAATTAGGAAAAGAATAATCGAGGTAGCTACGGCCGAGGCAACGCCGCTGCCGTATGGCAAGGTGTCCGACCTTGTCACGGATGATCAGGGACGGAGGGCCGGCTGGGAGAGCCTCAAGAGCTATTTTGAAGAGGGTGTAAAAGACTGGGGGCCGCATAAGTGGGCTGGCCGGGGCGAGATCCTAAACGGAGGAGTTTGGAAAGAGATCAGTTTTCTCCAAGGAGTCCAGGTACCGACCTATCGCGTTCCCCAGCCGAACAAACCATCCGGTGTCTCCTGGTGCGGGATCTTCGCGTCTTGGGTCTGGAAGAAAGCGGGCCTCACGGACGTGCAATGGGTCGTAGGCTCCGGCATTACAGGCTCAAGAGTTCAATGCGTAATGCAGCCGCACGGCTTCACCGTCGGCGATGTCGTGGTTTTCAAGGGGGATGAGGTCCATCACGCGATCGTTACCGAAATGCCCGCGTATTACTGCGGCGACGACACGCTACAAACAATTAACGGCAACAGCGGAGCTCAATCTATCGAGATGCATCGCCGATACAGGGCGGCGAACGTTGCCTACTATTACAAAGTGCTCGACTGACACGGAACAATGGCCTCTGATGATAAAAATCGTACGCCTTCCAATGAGCAAAAAGCTTTGAGGGCTGCGTCTAACTCGCAAGTGACGGTTTTTGAAGGTCCAAGGTCACATTTAGCTCGATAGATAAAGGAGAACTCATAGGAATGGCAAACAATTTATCATCTCTAGCGCTAGCCGCAGTTCTATTGCTGTCGGTCGCCGCCGTGACTCGTACCGATGCCGCTCCGGGCGACCTCGACATCACTTTCGGAATTCAGGGTCAAGTCGCAGACACGACGATGGACACGATCCATGCAACGTTGGTGCAGCCGGACGGTAAGATCGTGGTCGTGGGGAGTAAAGCGACAAGTTCTGCTCCGGCGATTGCCAGATATAATACTGACGGCGCACTTGACTACACTTTCGGAACCGAAGGCTGGGTTCTTGCCGACAGCAAGTATGGAAGTCTTTACGGCGTGGTACTCCAAAACGACGGGAAACTGGTCGCCGTTGGATCTACTAGGGAATCCGTCCCGTGGGGTTTTGGGCCCCCGTCCTCTTTCGTCGTTCGGCTCAACAGCGACGGAACCCACGATACGACATTTTCCGGAGACGGAAAACTGACGTTCACCGTCTCCGATCCTGACTATCAGAGTTCACACGCTTCGAACGTGGCCTTGATCCCGAACTCTGACAAGATACTTCTTGCGGGAACCGTCGAATATACCTACGTCCAGAACCAGGACTCGGACGACACGTTCCTCGCCCGCATCAACGCGAATGGAACATTCGATTCGACGTTCGGTACTTCGGGCAGAAAAAAGATCGACACTCAGGAAAGTCAGGTCTCGTCAATGGCCATCCATCCTGGAAACAAAAAGATCGCACTCTCGTTCACCATTTGGACAGACGATTTCTACGTGATGATGCTGAACGAAAATGGCACATACGACACCACGTTCTCGGGCGACGGCATCGTCCAAACCGATATTAATGGAGGCCACGACGCATCGAATACTCTAGCATTTCAAAGATTTTTCATAAACGTCGGCGGCTACCCAGCGATCAGCTACAAACTAGTTGTCGGCGGCATAGCCTGGGGCTCATCATCGACGGAGTTTGACACGGCTCTCGTTAGATACAATCTAAATGGGGCGCTCGACACGACCTTCGGAACGAACGGCAAGGTCAGAAGGGCCCTAAGCTATCAGCGAGACGGGATCGAGGCCCTGAAGATAGATTCGCAGGGAAGAATAGTCGCCGCGGGCACCCGGGAATGGAACGATGAGGAATCCTTCGCCGTTCAGCGGTTCCTGTCCGACGGCAGCGTCGATAACTCGTTCGGCACTCAGGGCCGGGTGTACACAAAGATCTTCATATCCGGTGTTCAGGTCGACGTCGAGCCAACCGGCCTGGCACTTGCACCCGACGGCAAGATCGTGGTCGTGAGCGGCCTTTATTCGGGCCATCCCAGAATGGTGGTGCGATACCAGCCCTAACTTCGACCATCCTTTTTCGGCCGTGATGGCGCGGTTCCAATATGTTTTGCACGATCGTTCCGCTTGGCGACCTTCATTTCGCTGAGCGGAACGCTTTTTGTGTTTGAGCCAGTAAGACCGACAGTTATCCGCCTCAGGCTCGGTTCGGACGATAGTGTTATAACATCGAGGTATGGAGAGTGTCCGAACGCCCGACAGCTTCAAAATTGGCGAGGTATATTCCTGGGCCGAGGTGAACCTGGTTCACAGGATCCGCAACGGCATTTACCAACGACGAGGCGTGCTTATCTCCCTGCTCACCGACTTTGGCCGAATAAACCCCTGCTATCCCGATTATCACGGAAACACGACTGAAACCATCTTCTACACCGGCTCAGGCCGTAGAGGCGATCAGAAGCTTGACCTCGCTAACCGAGCTCTGCTTGATGCCGTTGACGCCGGGATCGTGGTACCGCTCTTCAACAAACTTTCCGTGGGGCGTTGGGAGTTTCTTGGCTTCTGGCGAGTGATCGCGGGCCGATATGTTTTTGACGAAAAACAGCATAGAATGTTGTGGAAATTCACTCTAGGCCGACAATTCGAACCGTAACGCACAGATCAGATGTGTTTGTTCT
>JANNNS010000168.1:0-10409 GCA_031398645.1 Acidobacteriota bacterium | reverse complement strand
TAGTCAGTGAGTCTATCAGTAAGCGGGCGTCAGCTACTCACCAACTGCAACGCCGACACCTGGTGGAGGTGGTGGAGGTGGCGGCCAGGCTGTCGCCGCTGCTGCGGCTGCCGCTTCGGCCAATCCATCAAATTCCAACTATCCTGCGGGATTAAGGCCTGAAGATGTAACGCTCGACGATGTGCGTGCTGGCGATTCTCAGTTCGAGGCGAACCGAAACGCGGGATTTACGACAGCCTTGACAGTTGGCCGAACAGGTATATTCAACGGCCACTCGGCGTTGATAAATCTTGCCGGCAGCTCGGTTTCGGGAATGACGGTCAAGAGCCCGGTCGCACTCCACATCACATTCGCGACCATCCCCGGCCAATATCCGGGCTCGCTTCTCGGAACATTCTCGGCCCTGCGGCAAATGTTCAACGACGCACGCCGCCATCAAGAAGTATTGAAGCTGTACGCCGCCAATCCGAAAGGAATGAAGCGTCCCGCAGCCGACAAATCCCTCGAGGCACTGATCCCGGTCCTTAACCGGCAGATCCCGGTCGTGTTTACCGCGAACAGGACAAATGAGATCGTTCGGGCACTCGATCTGGCGAAGGAATATAACCTGAAGACGATCATCGCGGGCGGCCTGGAAGCGAGTCAGTTTACCGACCGGCTCAAGGCTCAGGACGTCGCTGTTCTCCTTTCGATGAATTTTCCGAAACGGACCGCTGCGGCTGCACCCGAAGCTGACCCCGAAACATTGGAAACTCTGCGTTTTAGGGCGGAAGTGCCCAAGGTTGCCGGAAAGCTGGCGGCTGCGGGCGTAAAGTTCGCGTTTCAGGGAGGCGGCGCGACCAATGTGGCGGATTTTGTCGCAAATGCGGTCAAGACCACTGAAAATGGACTATCCAAGGATGCAGCTATTCGTGCGATGACACTCTCGCCGGCGGAGATCTTTGGAGTTGGCGACCGCACAGGTTCGGTCGAGACAGGCAAGATCGCTAATTTGACCGTCGTTCGCGGCGATCTGTTCGGCACACAGAAGACGGTAACCCACGTTTTTGTGGACGGAACTCCATTTGAGGTCAAAGCTCCGGTCACGCCCGCCGGCGGGCCGGGAGGCAGGGGCCGAGGAACTGGCACAGGGCCGGGAACCGGCGGTGGAGCAACGCCCGCGGCAGCCTTAAACGTCGCCGGGACATATACCATAACTATCCAGGCTCCGGGACAACCATTATCGGGCACGCTTGTCCTGACCCAGCAGGGTACTGCAACAATCACCGGAGCGATGACTACAGAACTTGGTGTCTCGACGATCACGGACGGCCGTATAACGCCGACCGGTATTAGTTTTGGCGGAACGGTGAATTTCGGCGGCCAGGCCATTAATTACACGGTAGTAGCCACTATTACCGGCAACCAACTATCCGGTACGGTCGATTCTCCGCAGGGATCGATCCCGATCACGGGAACAAAGAATCCATAGGCAGCTTTTTGTACGTTCAAAGTTTTTCTACTGAAACAGTATGAGACGAATAATCGGTTTTGTTTTCATCACGGCACTTTTGACGGCATCCGCGTTTGCTCAGACCGGCGAGGTCCTGATCAAGAACGCAACGGTCATGACGGCTGCCCGCGGTACGCTCGAGGGCACGGACATCCTGATCAGAGGCGGCAAGATCGTTCGCATCGGTAAGGCCATCGCCGCTGGCGGAAGTACCAAAGTGATCGACGCAACGGGCAAGTATGTTTCGCCCGGCATCATCGACGCCCACTCACATTCGATGGTCTCGGCGATCAATGAAGGTTCGCTGTCGGTCACGTCGATGACGCGGGTCCGCGACATGTTGGATCCCGGCGATATTGCGATATATCGGGCACTGGCAGGCGGCGTTACCGCGGCCCTGCTTCTGCATGGTTCAGCAAATCCGATCGGCGGACAGAGCAGCACGGTGAAGTTCAAATGGGGACGACCGGTCGAGGATTATCCGATCGCGGACGCTCCGACGGGAATCAAATTCGCTCTCGGCGAGAACGTGAAACGCTCAAGCCAGGTCCAATTCCAACCCGGACAAACGCCGCGATATCCGCGAACCCGTATGGGTACGATGGAGACCATCCGCGACGCATTTCGAAGGGCTAGAGACTATAAACAAGCGTGGGACGATTATCGAGCTAAAAAGACAAAGGTTCCGCCGACCGTGGATGAGCAGCTGCAGCCGCTGGTTGAGATCCTGGAAGGCAAACGCAAAGTCCACTGTCACGGCTATCGTTCGGACGAGCATTTGAACATTCTGCGGATCGCTGAAGAGTTCGGATTTACGATAGGCACACTTCAGCACGGGCTGGAGGCCTATAAGATCGCACCGGAGATCGCAAAACACGGTGCTGGTGTGTCTATCTTTGCGGATAGCTGGAGTTACAAGCTTGAGGCATACGATTCCATTCCTTACAACGCTTATATCCTTTGGAAAAACGGCGTCAACGTCTCGATCAACTCTGACTCCGACGAGCGTATGCGTCGTCTCAATCTGGACGCGGCAAAGGTAATGAAGTACGGCGGCGTTCCCGAGGAAGACGCACTAAAGATGATCACCATCAATCCGGCAAAACAGTTAGGTATCGACAAACGGACCGGTTCGGTAGAGCAAGGAAAAGATGCCGATCTGGTCATCTGGAACATGCATCCCTTCAGCTCGTTCTCGCACCCCGAGATAACGATGATCGAAGGCGAGATATTCTTTGACCGTGCTGCAGATATCGCAAAACGTTCGCTGCTGGCAAAGGAGCGTGAAGAGTTGGAGAAGCTGGACGTTAACCGGGCACCGGGTTCCGGCGGAACACCGCCGCGAGTCCCCACGGAACGCATCAGGGGTGAACGGGACGATGCTGAATTCATCGATGGAGTCAACAGGTAATGAAATCAATAATGAGTAAGAAAATGAGATCGTTTGTTGCTTGTCTGGCTCTATCCGTCATCGGAGCCGTCTCTGCCGTAGGCCAGAGCGACGGATCGCAACAGAACAAGACGGGCCGTGCCGGAACGTTCGCCATCGTGGGTGCAAAAGTCGTGACCGTTACAGGTGCGGTGATCGAGAATGGAACCGTCGTCATTCAGAACGGAAAGATAACCGCCGTTGGTGCCGGTGCGTCGGTCCCGTCGGGTGCGGAACGCATCGACGGCAAAGGCCTCTCGGTATTTCCGGGTATGATCGACGCCTCGACAAATCTCGGCCTAGCTGAGATCGGCCAGGGTGCGAACGCGACGATAGATATTGCCGAAACGGGCACCAACAACGCGAATGCCAAGGCGATAACCGGTGTGAATCCACACTCGTCGCACGTAAATGTGACCCGCGTGAACGGGATCACCACTGTTATGTCCGCGCCGACCGGAGGTTTGATAGCGGGCCAGGGAACGGTCATCAATCTCAACGGAGCGACCCAGGCAGACATGGCGGTCGAAGGTACGGTTGCCCTTGTTATCAATTTTCCGCGTGTTGTCGCGGGTGGATTTGGCGGCGGTGGTTTCGGCGGATTCGGCGGCCAGCAGCAAACCGATTTCAATGAACTGGTCCGGCGGCGGGACACGCAGATCGAAGAGTTGAAAAAGGTCTTTACAGCCGCACAGAACCACGCTAGGGCGATAGAGGCTTACGCAAAGGATAAGTCGCTTCCGGCGGTGGCTACGAATTTGAGCCTTGAGGCACTGGCTCCCTACGTTCGTGGTGAAAAGCCAATAGTATTCACTGCAGAGCGGGAACGCGACATTCGTGCGATAGCTAAGTTCGTTTCCGAGATGAAGGTCAAGGGAATTGTGGTTGGCGGACAGGAAGCCTGGAAGGCGGCCGATGTGTTAAAGGCGAATAATATCGCCGTCATTTATACCAATATCTACAGCCTGCCGGTGCGTGACGACGACGCGTACGACATGCTTTTCGAAGGCCCATCAAAACTCCAGCAAGCCGGCATCCGGTTCGCCGTATCGACCGGCGATCAGGGAGCCGAGGTTCGAGATCTGCCTTATCATGCGGGGCTTGCAGGTTCTTTCGGCCTGTCGAAGGAAGAGGCCTTAAAGTCCGTTACGCTTTACCCGGCACAGATCCTTGGGGTTTCTGATCGTTTGGGTTCGATCGAGGTCGGAAAGATGGCGAATGTCGTGGTTGCCGACGGCGATATCCTTGACCCGAGGACAAATATCAAATATATGTTCATCAACGGCCGAATGATCCCGCTGACCAGTCGGCACACTGAGTTGTTCGACAGCTTCAAAGACAGAAAATAGTCTCCTCCGCTCAATTCGAGTCACCTCAAGCACGCCGCTCCATCGGCGTGCTTTTTTTAATCTTTCAGGCGGATCTCCTCGCCTTCCTCAATGAATTCGAGCGAGGCGGAATTCAGGCAGTAACGCTGCCCGGTCGGGGGCGGGCCGTCGAGGAAGACGTGGCCCTGATGGCCGCCGCAGCGGGCACAGCGGGTCTCGACACGCCGCATGCCGTAGCTGGTGTCTTCGATATTGGTGAGATGCTCCTTATCGAACGGGGCATAGAATGACGGCCAGCCCGTACCAGACTCAAACTTGTGCTTTGAAGTGAACAAGGGAAGTCCGCAGAGCCGACACGCGTAAACACCGTCGAGCTTATTGTCCAGCAGCGTACCGCAGAACGGAGCCTCCGTACCGTGGTTCAACAGGACGCGATACTCTTCCTCGTTCAGGTCCTGAGCGAGCCTTTCAATTGTCTCCGCATTTAGCGGAGTGACGTTGTATCCGGATTCGGACTTATCTTTATGCGAAGCTGATTCCATAATTCGATGATAACAAACCTAGCTCTCTTGCTTTAACCGGGCTTTCTCCAACTCTTTGATGCGGCGTGCAAATTCGCCGAGGCGGCGGTAAGCGGCAGTGGAACGCAGCCAATCTTTATTGTCGAAGCCGGGAATTCCGGAGATGACTTTGCCGGGTTCGATGTCGTGGCTCGTGGCTGATTTCGCTGTGATAACAGCATCGTCGCCAACCTTCAAGTGCCCGGCGATGCCGACCTGGCCGGCGAGGATCACGCGTTTGCCGATAACAGAGCTTCCGGCAAGTCCGGTCTGAGAGCAGATCAAAGCGTCTTCATCGATCGTGCACGAATGGCCGATCTGGACCAGATTATCGATCTTTGCCCCGCGTTTGACCCTGGTTTCGCCGACGGAGGCACAGTCGATGGCCGTGTTAGCACCGATCTCGACATCGTCCTCGAGAACGACACGGCCGGTTTGCGGTATCTTTAGCCAGCGTTTGTTCTCGTCCTTTGAATAGCCGAAGCCGTCCGAGCCGATCGTGGAATTGTTGTGAATGATACAGTTACGGCCTAGTTGCGAATTCTCGCGAAGCGAAACCCCCGAATGGATCGTGCTGCTCTCACCAACGGAAACGCCATCGTAAAGGGTCGCGTTCGGAAAGATGCGTACACCTGCCGCGACGGAGCAGTTCCTGCCGATGACGACATTCGCATGTATCTCGGTGTGAGGATCGACACTCGCCGTGTCGTCGATAACCGCGGTCGCGTGACGGAACGGACGCAGTTCGGGTTCGGGGTTGAACAGGCGTAAAGCCCGCGTGTAGGCGACATACGGATCGGCTGACCGAAGTACCGCAAGATCGTCGCGGCCCGTTTCGGTCTTTTCGTCAAGGAATATCGCACTGGCCTTCGTGACGGCGATCTGTGGACTGTATTTCGGATTAGCGAGAAAGGTTATATCGCCCTGGCCGGCCAGATCCAATCCGGACGCGGCAGTGATCTCGAGGTCCGGTGATCCGTTTCCAATTGTCGAAAACGTCTGTGCGGCGAGTTCGGAAAGTTTCATAGAAATATCCTTGAAAAACTAGCGGACGATATGTAACACTATTTTTAGCAGAGAACGCTACCCAAGCAAAGCCTCCTGCCAAAATGCTCGCTCGACACGCTCACAGATAGCAAATAAATCCTGGAGTACATTAGCTGTATGAATGAAAAAGGCCTTAACCAAGTGGTCAATAAAGGAACGTCTGAAGATTTTGTGGGAAATTTCGGAGGCGGCGGAAAGTTGCTGGCGCGTTCAGGTTCGAACCGCTGGCATAACCTTATCGTAGCCAACACCGCCATCGCCGCGGGCAGCAAGATGCACGGGCACAAGAGCGAGATTTACATTAGCAATATGCGTGTTAAGATGGCGAACAACTACGTTTGTTATCCCGATATTGTGATCGTCAACGGCGAGCCAAAGTTTGCCGACGCAAACGCAGATCTTCTGTTGAATCCGACCGTGGTTGTCGAGATATTCTCAAGCACAACGAACACTGCCGACAAGACTAAAAAGGTCGAGAGCTTTCTTGAAATGGAAAGCATCCGCGAGTGCCTGCTTCTGAAGGAAGACGAGATGCGTGTCGAGCACTACGCCCGACAGAACGCGAAGCAGTGGATATATCGCATTTACAATGAACGCGACGACGTAGTTTCGCTGGATTCGATCAACTGCAAGGTCTCGTTGTCGGAGGTCTACGCACAGATCAAATTCCGGCAAGCTGAGTTTGCGTCGCGGGCGGTAAATTAATTCCGGCAGAGAATTTTTAAGAAGGGCACTCGATCTTCATCGGGCGCCCTTTTTTACATTAGATTAACTGGATCGATCTCAACCTGGGCTATCCGCATGTCGGCCCCTTTCGCATCGGCTTCTGCAAGGCCGATCTCAAGGACGTCACGTAACGTTCGGCGGTTGGTACCTTTTAGTAAGATCTGGATCCTGTGTTCACCCTTTAACCGAGCGATAGAGGCGGGAGCCGGGCCGAGAATGCGACATTCCTTTAATTTATTCGCCGAGTCCAGGCCTTCGCGGATCGTCCTGGCGGTCTGGGTTGCGGCGTTCAGGTCAGCGTGGCGGATAAGTATAGACGCGAGAACGACATACGGCGGATATGCCATTCGTTCGCGGTAGCGGATCTCCTCATTGAAAAATCCTTCGTAGTCCTGCTTGACCGCATGACGCAGAGCGTAATGGTCGGGGTAGTAGGTTTGAATTAGTACGCGGCCTGCCAGATCGCCTCGCCCGGCACGCCCGGCCACCTGCGTAATTAGCTGAAAAGTCCTTTCCGCCGAGCGAAAATCGGGAAGTCCGAGCCCGGTGTCCACGGATATCACACCAACCAGCGTCACGTTGTGAAAATCGTGCCCCTTGGCGAGCATCTGCGTGCCGACGAGCATATCTATTTCGCCGCGGTCGAAACCGAGCAGGATCTTGCTCATCTCTCCTTTCCGGGCCATCGTGTCGCGGTCGATGCGGGCGATCTTAAGTTCAGGAAATTGCTTCTGAAGCATTGTCTCGAGCTGTTCCGTGCCCTGACCAATAAAATAGAGATATTCACTTTGGCAGAACGGGCATGTGTCGGGCACCGCCACGCGATAGCCGCAGTAGTGGCAGACCAGTTTGGGGTCGTGCTTGTGATAAGTCAGGGTAATATCGCAGTTCTTGCATCTTAGGCTTTCCCCACATGAGCGGCACAACACGAATTGAGAAAAGCCGCGACGATTCAGGAGAATTATCGCCTGCTCGCCCTTAGCGTGGGTCTGCTTGATCGCTTCGATAAGAGGAGGCGAGATCGTCACATCCTTGCCGGTCTGGCGAAAGACCTCACGCATATCGATAAGCTCGGCCCGTGCTAACGGCCGATCGGCGATCCTCTTCTGGAGCTGCAGGTACTGGTATTTTCCAGCCCGCGAATTCTCAAATGATTCGAGCGAAGGAGTTGCCGAGCCAAGTACCACGACCGCTTTGGCAAGGCTTGCTCTCATCACGGCCGCATCGCGAGCGTTGTAAAACGGGGATTCATGCTGCCGATATGACGCGTCGTGCTCTTCATCGACGACGATCAGGCCAATGTTCTCAAGCGGTGCAAAGATCGCCGATCTGGTGCCGATCACAACCCGGGCGTCGCCAGATCGGATACGACGCCACTCATCGAAACGCTCACCCGACGAGAGATTGGAATGCAGGATCGCGACCTGATCGCCGAATATTGCCCGAAGACGACGAGAGAATATCGGCGTCAGAGCAATCTCAGGCACTAGCATCAGGGCCGATCTGCCGTCATCCAGACACGTACGCATCGCGCGTATATAGACCTCGGTCTTTCCGCTTCCGGTAATGCCGTGCAGCAGAAAGGTCTTAAAGCCATTCGCATCCACAGCTTTTTGTATTTCGTCCAGAGCGAACTGCTGCTCAGTGTTCAACTTGATGTCGGTCAGTTCCGGCAGTGCAGCCTTGGCAAGCGGATCTCGGAGCACTTCGGTCGCAAAGATCTCGACGCGGCCCCGCTTTGCCAAAGTATTGATCGGAGAGGCTCCAACATCCGCCTTTTCCAGCAAGTCGACAAACTGCATTTCGCCGCCATTGTCGGCCAAAAGGGCGATTATGCGGTCCTGTAGCTCAGTCAGCGGCTTTTCGCCCTCGGGCCCTTCTTCAAGGATGCGAACGGCCTTCCGAAGTTTTGGTTTGACACTGCCGGAAACGCTTCGGAAATAGGCATCGACGAGGCCGGCACTGATCAGCTCGCTCACGGTCCTCGGCGTCCGCGTTTCGCCGAATTGCTTGGCAAGTATCTTTTGAGAAGTTTCGCCGTTCTCGGAAAGAAATCTCAAAACATCGCGACGGCTGGTCTGCCGCCCTTCGGCGTCCAGTTCAGCGATCCCATTGTCGTTGATCGTCAGAATTCGTTCTGATGCAGTATTTATGCCGGCGGGAAGAGAAGCCTTGAGCATCTCGCCCCACGAAGCGGCGTAATAATGGGCGGCCCACCGAGTCAATTCGAGGATTTCAGGTGTAATCAGCGGTACTTCATCGAGAAGTTCCAGAACGTCCTTGAGACTATTCTCCGCCAGGCCAAGCCCCGCGTCGAGTTCTTCCTGAAGGTCAACCACGTAGCCCGTCAGATTCCGTTTGCCGAAAGGCACAAGCACTCGTGACCCGGGCGCTATCACATGGCGGAAACCGGCCGGTATGCGATAGGTGAACGTCCTCCGCGGCGGCAGCGGGAGCGCAACGTCCGCAAACGCGAGGTCGGGAAGTTTGGAGATTCCTGCTTCGATACCTAAAATGATACCCTATTGGAACTTATCGCCAAAAGTGTTGTCTAAGCACTTGGGATGTTAACAATGGAATCATTCTTGGAAGAAAATTCGGCTGAAAAGAAGGGCATTAATAAGGGTTATGTGATCGGTGCTCTCGTCGGCGTTGCTCTGATAGCGGCCATAATATTAGCTATCTTCTTGCAGCCGCCGGGTGAAGACCTTCGGGCGAAGATGCTGGAAGGAGTTTTTCGGGAAGGTTCGCCTGAATTTGCTGCCGTGACCAAGGACATTATTATTTCGACCGACATGGATAAGACGGTAGAATCACCTACCGGCATGGGCAGGGTTTTAATGGCGATCGTGGGACGCGTTCGCAATAAAGGCGATAAGACCTTAAATATTCTTGAGATCAATTGCGCGGTCATCGACCAGCAAAACAATGTCGTCAAGGAAAAAGACATCCTCGTAGTACCCCAACGGATCGCCACCTTGGGCCCGGGTGAGAACATCGAGGTTACCCTTGCTCTGGAAGGCTTTGATCCGAAGGACGACCGGGCAAATATTCGCTGGAAGGTCGTTGGCTTGAAAACGCAGGATTAGGCTCCGGTCACCTTGGTCTTTTCGACGAACAACTCCTCCAGCGATTGCTTCACGGGCTGGACGGAAAGCAGCTTACCGGCACTCTCACGTATCGCCTTTATCGCGTCATCGATCTCGGCTTCGGACCCAACTTCCAGGCTGACGCCGTTTGCACGCTCGCTGATAGTGGCCCTGGCCGATGACGTATACCCGGCGAGCCCGGCGGCCGAAACTCCGGACGCAGTTATCTCGAACGATTGCTGCCCGGCACCGCTTGCCAGCAGATCATCGAGCTTGCCGGTTGCAGCAAGTTTTCCATTTCGTAGTATTGCCACTTCATCGCAAAGTGCTTCGACGTCGGAAAGGATGTGGGTGGACATAAAAACGGTCGTGCCCGATCGCCTTAGTTCCGCGATGAGTTCGCGTATCTCCCTTCGGCCCATCGGGTCAAGGCCGCTCATCGGCTCATCCAAAAAAACGATCTCGGGATCATTCACCAGCGACTGGGCCAGGCCAACTCGCTGCAGCATACCCTTCGAAAATTTCCGAAGCTGTTTGTTCCAGTCCTTCTCTGCAAGCCCGACCTTTGTGAGCAGCTCCGCTGCCTTATCCTTCTGTTTGGCTCCGCTCAGGCCGAATATCTCACCGAAGTAGTTCATCAACTCGAACGCCGTCAGGTAATCATAGAAGTATGGATTCTCCGGACAGTAACCTATGGAGGTATGCATGTCGACGTCTGAAATGTCCCGGCCGAGGATC
>JANNNS010000245.1:0-2851 GCA_031398645.1 Acidobacteriota bacterium | reverse complement strand
GCCGAACCCTCTGACGGCGAGTGCATCTGGTGTGCTTTTCCGTCCTTCATCATCGGGCACGACTCCTTGCTGGCGGCCTTTTCATCGTGGTCGGTGTGACCGTCCATAACGTGGTTTCCACCAGCCTTCATCATCGGGCAGGAACCTTCGCAGCAGCAGCCCTTCTTGCCTGATGCGTGATCGGCATCAGTGGGTTTCGAGGCAGTGGTGCTTCCCGTGCCTTTCTTCATCATCGGGCAGGACGCGCTGTCGCCTTTGCAGCAGCTTTCTTTACCGCTGTCGGCCGCTGCCTTTGAATCTGCCGATCTGATCGGGCACGAATCACCGCTACAGCAACAGCACGAAGCCGCTGGCGTTTCGGTCGACGTTGAGGTTGAAGTCGAGGTTGAAGTTGAGGTTGAGTTGTAGGCGTAAACCGCGACACCGACTCCAAATAAGAGAACGGTGGTGACAATAAGGAAAATTCTTGATCTCATGATAAGTCTCCGTATAAAAGCTAAGAACATAGTGCGTGGCAAAAGCGCACGCATCGAAATGCCAACTTCGCGCAGATAGAAACCTCTACGCGCAGCGGTGCTTAGATACGGATGACACTATTCTTAATGCGATCGACACTGTGGTCGAGCGGAGGCGGGCGATAAACGGGGATCGGCAGAGCGTTGCCGCGAGTCTGAAAAGAAAACCGAAATTTGGGAAATTCGATCGAGGCTGTTGCGAGAGCTTCGGGCAAGAAATGGCCGGAAAAGCGCGATTGTTTATCTACGGTTGCGGTGAAGAGACTAAACGGCAAGACACAACAAGATGGGTCGCTCTTCTGACTCGAGATCTGTTCCCGTTCTTCGGCTTCTTTCTTAGCCTTACGGCAATGCTCCGAGAGGTGTTCAGAATCATTCGCGGCCGTAGATGAGGCTTCAGTGACCTGAGCGCAATAGGTTAGGCAGAGAACACCCCCTATATTGAGGCACAGGAAAACCAGCACGAACAACGCGATAGTCTTTTTTCCGCTCACAATTCTCATTGTCACGTCAAAATATATCACCAGTAGACGGAGATTGGAAGCCCATAGTTTTGTAAACCGAACACGTGAATAGATGAACCTGGTCAGCGCCCGGGCCTACGACGACTAGTTCGCGGATCCCGGATGGGGTGATCGTCCAGGTCGGAAAAAAAAGCCGCCCAGGATTGAGCGGCGCTTTTTCGCAATACGAGTTTCGACAAATTTATCTGCTAGGTTTTCTCTCGGGCCGATCGCCGCCGGTCGCAGTACGCGCTTTAAGCATCGGGTCGCCGATCAGTGCCCACGACAGCCGTACATCAGTGCCGCCTGGAATGACGGTTTTAGCGTCATTGACCAGGTCACCCAACCGTTCAAGAGATCCGCTTCCCATTCTATTGAAGAATCTGGTCGCCATGATGTTCTGCACATCGGGCGTGGTCTCACCCGTCGAGGCCCAAGCCGCAACGGCTCCGCCGCTTGTCGATTCGACCAGACTTTCAGCCAAGCTCTTGTTGGCAGCGTGAAGGAAATAGCCGTTTAGGCAGGTCAGCATTGTAAAAATCGACTGATTCGCGGCATTGTTAAGCATTGGAACCTGCGTGTTCGAAAAGAACGATGAAGTCGCCCAAGCTCCGGTCGTCCCATGGCCCGAATAATTCACTAGAAATTTGCCAGTGTTGATCGAACTGATCAGCAGTGTCTGCGGTGTGTCAGGAGCTTGCACCGAATCGCACCTTCCGATCATTGTAGTTGGAACACCGCCCGGCAACTGGTTCCTCAGGTCCGTACTATACTGCGTAAAATCATAATTATTGGCGGTATCGGTACAGTCCGAGGCAAACAAAACCCCGCGGCTAAAGATCGTGGGTGCGTTTGCCTCAAAAGCTGTCACCTTACCGAGGGCATTTGTAACTGCCTGCCCATCTCTTGCCGTGATCCGTCCGATCGCCATATCAGCAAGTCCGTCAGAGTTGAAATCGGCGAGGAAATCGTCACTCCCCGTCTCTGTGAAGACCGTATTTACGATGTGTGTAGGAACGAAATTGTTATAACCCTGGCCCTGGTAGTTACGTGAATCGTATGAGGCATCCCCAAGTAAAAGGACGTAGTTCGGAGCGGTCTGCCAGTTATTCTTCGCGTATTGGAGAAAATCCTTGATCGCAAGCGAGTTCAAGTCGCCATAGCTGAACTCGTCAAAGATCTCCGAGACCTCAACGAGCTTGACTGAAACGCCCTGTCCCTGTCGATAGTCCGCCCAATCTTCTGCCTGCGACATCCAGTTCTTGTGAGCGATGATGACCAACTGCGCGGCGTTTGTATTCGATCTCAGAAGAGCCGGATCATTCGCGGTCACCGAGGCGGCCGGCTGCAACCCGGAATCCTCAACGGCGAACATCGCTCTTCCGCGGTCCGAAGGCATTTGCACGCTGAAGGTTGGCCCTTCCTGAATCACATTAAGATTTGTCCATAGGACTGGCGAGTCGGGCGCCGTCATATCAAAGACGCGGACGTTCTGCGACGCGAAGCCTTCCAGCTTAGAAAGACGGTAATTTGAGGTGTAGAACTTCAGCCGGTTCTGGTTGGCAAGATGTTTGCGGCCATATCCCACGCTGATCGAATCAAAAAGGCTAAAGTCGGAGGATACACCTATCGCCCGCATCACCAAGACGTTGTTTCCCTCTCGAAGAAATGAGGTCGGAACCGTGTATTGCTTCGAGAACGGAGACCGCGACGTGCCGGTGGCATTTGCCAGTGTCTCGCCGTTCAGCGTAATCTGCACGATATGCTGATCGAAAGAATACCCTTGGAACTTAATGTTGAGGACGGACTGGGCCGCTGAAAAATCAACACCCG
>JANNNS010000199.1:0-15501 GCA_031398645.1 Acidobacteriota bacterium | reverse complement strand
GGCCCGGATCCTGGGCCTGAAGGTCAGGCCCTAGCCGCCGTGCTCAACGCGCGGCGAAACACTCGCTGAACAGCTCGATCATCTCGGCATAGGCCCGGTTCCAGCGCGCCTCGCGGGCGCCCTTCTCGTACATTCCCGTGCGCACCTCGCTGCGGATCCCCAGGGCCTGCACGACGAGTGCTCATGGGGCCGAAGAACGTTGCAAAGAACCACCTTCCGCACCCTGAGAGTTATTTTGAAAGGCCGATGTTCGGTGATCTCGAGAAGCGAGGCTACGATTTTCGCACCCTGAACAATATAGGCACCGGGACGCTTCATTATCACGTCGAAAGCATCGAAAAGAACACTAATCTTCGCGACTGGGTTCCGGAGTGGTGCTTCCCGTTCATTTTCTGGGCGGCAAACCGTGTCGGTGGCAGCGTTTCCGGAAGGCTCGACTGGTTCGCCGGAAAAGGCATCACCCTCGCCAAAGGAACTCAGCCCAAGACCATCGGTGAACTAGTCGATGCAAGTGGAGTTCCGCTCTCGGACCATGACGCCATTACCTTGGACTTCTCGCTCTCCTAGAGTAGAGTCGCCGGAAGTTACAATACACCAAATTTCGAGCAGGAGGCCTACCAATAATGTTCCTTCGGACGGCATTAGTGTTAACAACGTCGCTTTTACTCTTTACCGCCTGTGGGATCAATTCAGTAACGAAAGCTGAGATCGAGGGGATAAGGCCGGGAAATACCATAACCTACCGGTTCAAGAAGAGTGACGGAAAGAGTTGGTTCTATGCCGATAAGGTAACGCGAATCGAGGGTGATACGATCTTTTACAATCCGAGCAAAAATGAATCGACGAGCGGTTCGGATGCTCGATTGGATGAATTCGACACAACCCGTGAGCTGTCGGTAAAAATGGCAGACCTCATCAAATTCGAGACCGAACAACTGCCCAACGATAAGAAGATCACCTGGATCGAGTAGCAATCCGGGCTCTCTAACGCTTATACTTTATCTTATGGAAGTAGCCTTTTGTCAGACATTGAGTTTCAACGCCGAAACTTTTGAGTTCGAACCTGTCGCCCACGAGAACGGCAACGCAACGATAATCAAGTTTGCGGTCGACGAGAAGAAAGTTAGCCCGGGTGATGTGGTCGTCGTGGTCTCAGGGGAAGAGATCAGCTTTCACGGCCTGATCGGCAAGATCGAGGACGGTTTTGCCTTCGCTGCGGACCCGAAAGGTTCATTGCGCGCGGCCGGTGTTCAGTAGCTTCTGTTCTTGACAATATTCGCGGCCGTTCCTTAGAATCTGTCTGCGCAAATGGGGATGTAGCTCAGCTGGGAGAGCGCGGCGTTCGCAATGCCGAGGCCAGGAGTTCGATCCTCCTCATCTCCACCAACGAATCTCTCCAACAAATAAGATTCGGCTCTCATTCGAGAGCCAGCGATCTCTAAATTAGGGCCGCTGAGCTCTTAGGAGTCTACTCTTTGTATCCATACATACTGCCCTCGTACAGTCCCGGGCTCTTGTAGCCGTCGAGGAACTCACGCACCGCCTGCTCAGTTCCGACAAAGATCTGCCTTGCACCCTTGTATACCTTTATTGCGTTCTCGTTGCCTGGAACCACAACGGTCTCGACCGTCAATCCGTATCCTTCAGCGATCGCTGCTAGAGTTCGTTCCTTCATTATCATTCTAAGTCCATTGTTTTGATAGCTAACTCGACAAGGATAAAGTCCCAATTCCGTTGCGAAAAGTCAGCTAACACCCCTTCGTAACACAAAATTAAAGTAAAAATCCAGCGTTTGCCCAAAAGTGCGGTCAGGTTGTTCCGAAACTGACGGAAAAGCTTGATTCACCCACCGTTCCGTGATACTTTCTTGTGAAAGTTCATTAACCTTCTCTTCACAAAATTTGGGCAAGCTGCGCTTATACCGCGTTTGCTGTAGCTGTCGAAGAGGCAGTACATCAAAGGACGCCGCTTGCAGTGCGATAGCGGCATTTTTGTTGATTTAGCATTTTGCATTGTGCCGGCTGTGCCCGGCAATGATCGGAGGCATTTATTATGATTTCACCCAAGGCATTTTCCCGACTCAGATCTTCGATCGTTGTCGCCGCCGCGATGTTTGTTCTCGCAGGACTCGCCGTTAGATCAAACGCGGCTGAACTCTGCAGGTTGCCGGCGACAAACGTGTTCGCTATTTCGGCCGCCAGCCCCATCGGGAAGTCTCGCTTTTCGGCGCTGAGCTCGCGCCCGGTCTTCTCGGCGAATTTTGCCGCCGGCTCGATACAGTTTACCGAGGCCGCCTATTCGATCAGCGAAACCGGCGTTACTGCGACCATTCTCGTCTTCCGAAGCGATGACCTTTCCGGGCCTGTAACAGTTGATTTCACTACGTCTAACGGAACCGCCGCCGCCGGCCAAGACTATGGTACAACGGCCGGAACACTCTTTTGGGCAGACGGTGACGGCGACGTAAAGGGCTTTACCATTCCGATCACGGACGATCTGCTCTCCGAGGGTAACGAAACAGTAAACATTACGCTCTCGAATCCAGTTGGTGGAGCGGTCATCGGTTCCCCGGGACAGACCGTGCTTACGATCCTTGATGACGAAGAAGGTTTCTTGTTATCCATAAACGACGTCGCCCAAGCCGAGGGCAACACCTCAAACTCATTGGTATTTACCGTCTCACTTAGCGGGCCGGCCCAGCAGCCGGTAACGGTTCAGTATTCGACAACGGACGGTACGGCGAGCAGCCCATCTGACTACAGCAGCATATCGGGCGGGCTTCTTACGTTCGATCCCGGCGTCACGTCGCTGCCGGTACCGGTCAACATAAACGGCGATACCACGCCGGAACCCGACGAGACGTTCACCGTCAATCTGAATGCCCCGCAAAACGCGACCATCGCGGATGGTTCCGGAACCGGAACCCTGTTAAATGACGATGCGGGAGCGACGCCTACACCGACCGTTACTCCTTCTCCAACTCCTAGCGGGACCGATTCGGTCCAATTCAGCTCAACTTCATATTCCGTGAATGAAAGCGTCGGAAACGCAACGATAACCGTGACGCGGACGGGTTCCGGCAACGGTGCGGCATCGGTAAACTATGCTACATCGAACGGGTCGGCAACATCGGGACAGGATTACACGACCGCATCAGGCACGCTGAATTGGGCTGCCGGCGACGTCGGCGTGAAAACGTTCAACGTGCCGATCACCGAAGATCTGAATCAGGAGAGTACCGAAACGATAAATCTCACCCTGAGCAATGTTTCCGGTGTAACGCTCGGAGCCCCTAGCACAGCGGTGCTTTCTATTCTGGACAATGACACTATTCCGGAGATCTCGATCAATGATGTGACCCGGGCGGAAGGGGACGGCCTTAACCAGCTTTCCTTCACGGTTACCCTTAGCAACGCATCGGGTCAGCCCGTCAACCTTAATTATTCGACGGAAAACGGAATAGCGACCGGCGGGTCGGACTACGTCACCATCTCAAATTCCCTTCTTACATTCAGCCCCGGCGAGACCTCAAAGCAAGTAGTGGTCAATATCCTGGGTGATTTTGTGGTCGAGCCGGACGAGACCTTCTTCCTGAACATCACAAGTGCGACGAATGCGGTCATCGCCGACTCACAGGGCGTAGCAACGTTGCTGAACGATGATGCTCCCGGTACCATCCAGTTCCAATCGAGTAATTTCTCAGTTGGCGAGGCTGACGGCACTGCCGCAGTGACCATAACCAGGACTGGAGGCCTGTCTCAAGGCGTCTCAGTAAGGTTTGTCACCGTTGATGGGTCGGCACTCTCGGGTGCTGACTATTCCAGCGTCCGTACCACGGTCGTTTTCGAGCCCGATCAGGCCACAAAGGTTGTCAACATTCCGATCAATAACGACAATATCGATGAGTCGGACGAGACCGTGATACTCGCCCTCGAAAGCCCCACTGGCGGTGCAATTCTCGGCTCGCCGATCAACGCCATCCTTACAATTATCGATAACGACGGTGCGCCGGTCTTGTCGGTGAACAATGTTTCGCAGAGTGAAGGAAATTCCGGAACGAGTGCATTTACTTTCACCGTTTCGCTGAACGGCCAATCGGCCAACCCGGTAAACGTCTTTTACTCTACTGCCGACGGAACGGCCACTGCTCCGTCCGACTACGCCTCCACGCAGCAAGGTACGCTGACCTTTGAACCGGGCGAATCGACCAAGCAGGTCACGGTACTTGTAAATGGCGATTTCAATAACGAGGCAAACGAGACGTTCTTCGTTAACCTGAGCGGGCCGGTCGGTGCCACGATCGGCGTTGGCCAGGGCGTCGGCACCATTTCGAACGATGATGTTGGCGGTGCATTCCGCTTCACGTCAGCCGAATATTCGGTCGGCGAGGCAAGCGGGTTTATCTCGATCACAGTTCAACGCACGGGCGGCCTTTCAAACGGCGCTACCGTGAACTACTCCACTTCGAACGGAACGGCGATCGCGGGGCTTGATTACACCGCTGTTTCCGGAACCCTGATCTTCGCGGGTGGCCAGACCAGCCAGTCCTTCGTCGTGCCGATCTCGAACGATGGAAATACCGAGGTTGACGAGAGCTTCAATCTCATCCTGTCGAACGCAACGGGCGGCGGATCCACGCTGGGTGTGCCGAACACAGCTATCGTCTATATCTCCGACGCCGCTCCTGAGCCGCCGGGCTCCACTCTCTTCGATTACGACGGAGATGGACGGTCAGATCTTTCGGTAAAGCGTCCGGGCGATAACACCTGGTATCTGCTCCGCGGAACCGCAGGCTACACCGCTCAGCAATTCGGTATCGCGGGCGATCGCATTGCTCCGGCTGATTATGACGGCGACGGTATCACCGATGTGGCCGTGTTCAGGCCATCGACCGGAACGTGGTTCATATTCATGTCTCAGACCCAGACGTTCCAGCAGTTCGGCTGGGGTGCGGATGGTGACCTTCCGGTTCCATCGGACCGTGACGGCGACGGCAAAACTGATCTCGTCGTTTTCCGTCCGTCCAATAACACTTGGTACACGCGTCTGGCGTCCACCGGAGCCCTCTCCGCGTTTCAATTCGGTGCGGCGGGCGATAAGCCCGTGGTCGGCGATTTTGACGGCGACGGCCGCGGCGACATCGCTGTTTTCAGGCCTTCGGAGAGCAATTGGTACATCATTAAATCGAACCTCGGATTTTTCATTCAAACCTGGGGAGCGACGGGTGACATCCCGGTTCCTGCGGACTTTGACGGTGACGGATCGACTGACCTAGCGGTATTCAGGCCGTCATCCGGCCAGTGGTTCCGCAGCCAGACGTCGGGCGGTTTTGACAGCGTCAACTGGGGACAGAAGGGCGACATTCCTGTCGCTGCCGACTATGACGGCGATGGAAAATCGGATGTAGCGGTATTCCGTCCGTCAACTGCAACGTGGTTTATCGTCGGTTCGGCGAGCGGCCAGCTTATACAGCAGTTCGGCCAGGCCGCCGATGTTCCGACGCAGTCTGCGTTTATTTACTGATCTCGTTGAAAGCAACGATCGTCGAAGGAAAAGGGCTGTCACGCTGACGGCCCTTTTTTGATCCGCACTTCGCAGCTAATTTTACTGAAAAAAAAGGCTTTACAAACGCGAATAGATTACCTATAGTAGATTCAACGTCAAACTTTGACGTTATATTTGCCCGAACAACATAACATTTCGTGATACAGAACTTTTACTTTATTAGCATTATCGTGGCTGTGCGGACCGCACGGATCGGATGATGTCTATGCTCGACAGATAAGTTCTAAGAGAAAGGCCGTCATCCGAAAGGAAGGGACGGCCTTCAGACTTTTGCACAATATGCGCGACGCAGGTGATGCACAGACAATAACAGCTAAGGCGGTGCCGGCTGTTCCGACCGCGGAATCGACCGACAGGCCGATGAGCGGGGCCGAGGTCCTTGTACGCGGACTCATTCGAAATGGCGTGGACACCATCTTCGGCCTGCCGGGCGGAGCCGTCCTGCATATTTACGACGAATTGTGGCGTTTCCGAGATGAGATCACTCATTATCTTGTCCGCCACGAGCAGGGAGCTGTGCACGCGGCTGAAGGCTATGCACGTGCGACCGGCAAGGTAGGTGCGGCGATCGTCACGTCCGGCCCCGGTGCTACCAATGCCGTGACCGGCATCGCGACCGCTTATATGGATTCGATCCCGCTGGTCGTCATTACGGGTCAGGTGCCGCTACCGGTTATCGGCACAGACGCATTTCAGGAGGTAGACACGTTCGGCTTGACCCTGCCGATCGTAAAGCACAGCTATCTGGTCCGAGACGTGCGAGACCTGGCCGCTATCATCGACGAAGCTTTTGCAATCGCTGCGTCAGGCAAACCCGGCCCCGTCGTCATCGACGTACCCAAAGACATAACCGCTCATATATGCGAAGAGCCGCGTCGCCGTTTCATGGCCGTCGCCGAGAAACACGGCAAACCGACTGACCCGCCAACGCTTGATACAATAACCGACCGCCTGATCCACGCAGAGCGGCCGGTTTTTTACGTTGGCGGCGGGATCGTCACGTCCGATGCTGCGGATGTGCTGATGCGGGTGGCGGAAATGCTCAAAGCTCCGGTGACGCCGACTCTTATGGGCTTGGGCGGATTCCCGACAGCCCATAAGCTTTCGCTTGGAATGCTCGGTATGCATGGGACCTATGCAGCCAACATGGCCATTTCCGAATGTGATCTGCTGGTCGCCGTTGGCGTACGATTTGACGATCGCGTGACCGGCAAACTCGCGACATTTGCACCGCAGGCCGAGATCATTCACATCGACATCGACCCCTCCAACATAGGTAAGGTCAAACAGCCCCATATTTCGCTAGTGTCCGATGCAAAGCCCGCGCTGGAGAAGATCGCAGCCCGGCTTGAATCTGCGGACGAAGCGGCCATGGCCGGCGGCATAGCAAGCCGCGAACATTGGTGGAAGAAGCTGAACGATTGGAAAGACTCCGTTCCGCTCGTTTGCGAAACATCCGAGACCGAACTGCGGCCGCAGCAGGTGATCGAAGAACTGCACCGTGCGACCAATGGCGAAGCGATCATCGTCACCGACGTCGGCCAGCATCAAATGTGGGCCGCGCAGTTCTATCCGTTCAAACGAACGCGGCAGTGGATCACAAGCGGCGGCTTGGGCACGATGGGATTTGGCTTACCCGCAGCTATGGGAGCCCAACTCGCGTGTCCGGATCAAAAGGTCGTTGCGGTCGTCGGCGACGGCGGCTTTCAGATGACCAATCAGGAAATAATTACGGCCATCCAGTACAAGATCCCGCTAAAGGTTTTGATCATGAATAACGGCTATCTCGGAATGGTCCGCCAGTGGCAGGAGATGTTCTACGACCGAGCGTATTCCGAAGTAGATCTGTCGATATCGCCTGACTTTGTAAAGCTTGCCGAGGCCTACGGAGCCCAGGGACTGCGGGCAAGAACGCCGTCGGAGTTGACCGAAGTCTTAGAGCAAGGCCTCGCCTTCAAAGGCGTGACGATTTGGGACATCGTCGTCTCAAAGGAAGAGAACGTCTTCCCGATTATCCCGGCCGGACAAGACACGAGGAATATGATCTTGAAGAACTCTGAGTGATAGGAGTTTTGTCTTTTTACTCTTATTCCTCTCATTCTTCTTATTCTGTGGTTAAGCTCTGAAAGGAACATGAAAACCTAACCACGGAACAAGAAGCAAAAGAAGAAAGAGAAGATAAAGGAAAAGAAAAGCAGAACGCGAAATGAGAAATACTCTTTCAATATTGGTCGCAGACGAACCCGGCGAGCTTTCCCGAATTGTCGGGTTATTTTCGGCTCGCGGTTACAACATTGAGACCATCTCTGTCGGAACAACGCTTGAGGACGGATGGTCGCGGTGTACTATCGTCACAGAGGGCGACGATGCCGTCGTCGACCAGATCCTAAAGCAATGTTCACGCCTTGCTCGCGTTCGCGAGGCCAAATCGGTGACGCGAATGCAGCACATCGAGCGTGAAATGGCGCTTATCGACGTAAACGCTCTCACCGCAGACGCACGTCAGGAGATAAAGAATCTCGTGGATATTTTCCGTGCAAAGATCGTCGACATCACGCACGACCGGCTGATCATTGAGGCCTCGGGAAACAAGGAAAAAGTCGACCGTTTTATCGGGCTGCTTCGGCCCTTCAAGATAAACGAGATCGTGCGAACGGGTTACGTCGCAATAAATACGCTAATGGCGGAAGATTCAGCGGAGGCAGTGCTTCATCAGACTGTAGGCTAGAGAGAAAATATAACCAATATGAAAGTCTTTTACGACGCGGATGCGAACATTGAACTGATCAAAACTAAGCGGGTTGCCGTGATCGGCTATGGCTCGCAGGGACATGCTCATGCCAACAACCTCAAGGATTCGGGTGTTGACGTGATCGTCGGCCTGGCACAGGACAGCAAGTCCTGGAAGAAAGCTGAAGATGCCGGACTTGAGGTAATGCACACGGGCGATGCGGTCAGGATGGCAGACGTGATAATGGTCCTGGTGCCGGACGAGGTCGCCCCGACCGTTTACCGAAACGAGATCGAACCAAACCTCTCCGCCGGAAAATATCTCGCCTTTGCCCACGGCTTCTCCATTCACTTCAAAAAGATCGTTCCCCGCGAAGACATAAACATTTTCATGGTCGCTCCGAAAGGCCCGGGCCATTTGGTTCGAAGCGAATACAAGCGCGGCCGCGGAGTTCCGAGCTTATTGGCGGTTTATCAGGACGTGGCGGGCGATACACGGGAGATCGGCCTGTCGTATGCTTCGGCAAACGGCGGCGGCAAGGCCGGTGTCATCGAAACGAACTTTAAGGAAGAGACCGAGACCGATCTTTTTGGCGAACAGGCTGTGCTCTGCGGCGGGTTGACGGCATTGATCCAGGCGGGTTATGAAACGCTTACCGAGGCAGGCTATTCACCCGAGATGGCTTACTTCGAGTGCCTTCACGAGATGAAGCTGATCGTAGATCTGCTGTACGAAGGCGGGATCGGCAACATGCGGTACTCGGTTTCAAACACTGCGGAATACGGTGACCTGACCCGCGGCAACCGCATCGTCACCGCCGAAACAAAGGCCGAAATGAAGAAGATCCTCGCCGAGATCCAGAGCGGCCAGTTTGCCGATGAATGGATGAGCGAATGCGACTCAGGCAAGGAGAACTTCAAACGGCTCGAAGCGGCAGGCGAAAGCCACCCGATCGAAGACGTCGGCAAACGCCTTCGGGCAATGATGCCGTGGCTGGAGCAGGACAGAAAGGTCGACGCGGCAAAGAATTAGTACAAGTGCAGAAGCCCGCACGGAGTAAGGGCGATAGATCCAGCGTTGAGCATATCGCCCTTACTCCGTGCAGGCTTCTGCAAAGAGAACTTATGAAATTCTACGATCTAAACCAACTTGAACCTGACGAAGTGAACCCGTCGTACCATCGAAAAGCGATCTATGGAGATACGCTCGCACTCGGACGTTTGGAAGTGCAGCAGGGTGCGGTTACGCTGCCGCATTCGCATGACACGGAAGAGATGATCTACGTGCTATCGGGTAGGTGGCTTTTTCATTTGCCCGACGGCGACGTGATTCTCGGGCCGCACCAGATGCTGTGCATCCCGCCGGGCGTTGAGCATTCTTCCGAAGTGATCGAGGACACGGTCGCGATCGACGTCTGTTCAACGATCCGTAACGATTGGCGAACCGGGCAGGACAAGCCTCTTCACGAGAATCCGGAACAGTTCCTCTGGGCAGTTTAGGCAGAATCACGACCGGGCTGCGGCTAAAAGCTAAAAGCTAAGAGCAAAATGGCCAATTCTTGTTTGCAGGAACGTATGAGTGACGGAAGCGTAAATAATCCGCGAGCAGAGATCGATCGCATCGACAGCGAGCTATTGCGGCTTCTGAATCAGCGGGCCGAGATCGCGTTGCGTGTTGGTGCGGCAAAATCCGATCTCGATGCTTCATTATGCGATCCAAAACGCGAACGCGAGGTCTTGTCTCGGATAGCTGCGGAGAATCCGGGGCCGTTCGACGACAAAAGCGTTGAGAACATTTACCAGCGGATAATTGATGAATCGCTCCTTCTGCAGCAGCGGACGTACCACAAACCTTTTGCCGAGACGGTCAGGGCGAGCGATTCACATGTGATGGCGGACCGTTCGCGCGTAGCGTTTCTAGGCGAACGCGGCACGTTCAGCCATGAGGCGGTCCTCGGCATTCTCGGTGAAAATTGTGAGACGGTGTCCTGCCCGACCTTTGACGACCTTTTTCAGGCGGTCGATCGCGGCGAAGCGGATTACATCCTGACACCGCTGGAAAACACATTGGTTGGTTCTGTCCACCGCTGTTACGACCTCCTGTTGAAAAGCGATCTAAGCATCGTTGCCGAGATCATCCTGCCGGTCGCCCATTTCCTGGTCGCGTGCAGCGAAGCTGAATTTGAGACGATCACAACGGTCGAATCCCATCCGGCAGCGTTGGCCCAATGCGAAAGGTTCTTCGCCGCGTATCCGCACCTGAAGCGTGTCGCGGGCGATGACACAGCCGGCAGCGTCAAGCGTGCGGTCGAGAGCGGCGACATAACTCGAGCCGGCATCGGTGCACGCCGTACGGCAGAGATCTACGGCGGCAAGATCCTGCGCGAACACATCGAGGATCACGCAGAGAACTTTACGCGTTTCGCTCTGCTTTCGCCGAAATCGGACGACGCAAATCGCGGCGACAAGATCTCGATGGTGCTTACACTACGTCACGAGCCGGGCTCGCTGCACAACGCTTTGCGTGCGTTTGTCCGGCGAAACATCAATCTGTTAAAGATCGAGAGCCGTCCGATAAAAGACTCACCGACCGAGTTTTATTTTTATCTCGACGTGCGGCCGTCCAGCAGTGAAAGCGAGCTGCAGGGAGCTCTCGACGAGGTGCGAGAACAGGCGGCAGATCTTAGGTATCTCGGGAGGTATCCGACGATCAAACTTTAACGGACCGCCGCCGAAAAGCGGCTGGGTGCAGGCGGGACGCCTGCGTTCCCAGGGAAGTAGTTTTTATGATCCTCATCCTTAAACCAAACATCAGCCAGGATTCCCGCGAATACAAACGGCTCGAAAGCCATTTGCAGAACCTGACGAATATCGAGTATCGCGTTCATCGCGTTCAGGGCGCGGTGCAAACACTGACTGAGATCTATCTGATCGGCGGTACCTCGGCGCTTTCGCTCGACGAAATGCGTGCCTTTCAGGCTGTTGATGCCGTCGTGCGTATTTCTGAGCAGTACAAGGTCCTGGGCCGACACAAAGACGACAGCCGCCCTAACAATTTCAGCTATAACGGCGTAACTTTCAGCCAGGACAATCTCAACGTTTTCGCCGGCCTGTGCGCGGTCGATTCACCCGAGAGTGTCGAAGCGATGATGAAAGCATTGCAGGAACATGGCCAGGTTTGCACGAGGATGGGTGCATATAAGCCGCGAACCTCCGCTTACTCCTTTCAGGGCCACGGCAAGAATTGCCTGCCTTTTGTTTTCGAACTTGCAGGCAAATACGGCATCAAGGTCATCGCGATGGAGGTCACGCACGAATCCCACGTTGACGAGATCAACGCCGCTCTCGACCAGACCGGCCGCCCGACCGGCGTGATGCTGCAGATCGGAACGCGCAACACGCAGAATTTCGAGCTCCTAAAGAGCGTCGGCCGTCAGCAGGAATTTCCGGTGCTGCTCAAACGCGGCTTCGGCATCTCGCTTGATGAATCGCTTCACGCGGCTGAGTATCTTGCGAGCGAAGGCAATCAAAAAGTCGTGTTCGGATTGAGAGGAATGAAGACGAACATCGGCGACCCGCATCGAAATATGGTCGATTTTGCACACGTTCCCGTGGTGAAGCGGCTCACGCGGATGCCCGTGTGCATCGATCCGTCACATTCGGTCGGCGGACGTTTTCGCGGGCCCGACAATATTCTCGACATCATGCATGTGACCGCACAGGGCGTGATCGCCGGTGCGAACATGATCCTCGTCGATTTTCACCCCGATCCGTCGGTCGCGTTGGTCGACGGGCCGCAGGCATTGCGGATGGAAGAACTGCCAAAGTTTTTAGAGGACGTGCGGATAGTCCGCGAAGCATTCGAAAAGAGAGTGGAATTGTTCAAGGAAAACTAGAAACAAAAAAGGAGAAAGCAAATGTTATCGACAGTGTTTGAAGCGGGTAGACGAGCCGGTTTTGCTGGTGCGGGCGTTCTTGGTCACGGGATCAACGAACCCATTATCACCGGCGAAATTATTACGCTCGAAGATATCCGCGACGCTGCCGGACGCATAGCTCCTTATGTTAAGCGTACTCCGCTGTTTCGCGATGAGACACTGAGTGGTCGGTTCGGATCCAACTTCTATCTCAAATACGAAAGCCTCCAGCAAACCGGTGCGTTCAAGGTCCGCGGTGCGTTCAATAAAATGCTGACGCTGACCGATGGGCAAAAGCAGCGAGGCGTCGTCGCCGTCAGTGCCGGCAATCATGCTCAAGCCGTCGCATATGCGGCAAAGACTCTTGGCGTGCGTGCGTTGATCCTGATGCCGGAATCGACGCCGGAAAATTATCTCAAACAAACCGTGGCTTACGGTGCACGCGTCGAGACGTTTGCCGATCTCACCGCTGCGTTTGAAGCTGCCGAAGCGTTCCAGCTTGACGGGATAACATTCATTCATCCATTTGATGACGCAGATGTTATTGCGGGGCAGGGAACTATCGGCCTCGAGATATTTGATGACTTGCCCGGCGTGACCGATGTGATCGTCAGCATCGGCGGCGGCGGGTTGTCGGGCGGCGTCGCCACCGCCATCAAATCTCTTAAGCCCGAGGTAAATGTTTGGGGCGTCGAAACTCGAGGAGCGCACAGTATGGCGATATCACTCGATGCCGACGAGATCGTCGAGCTAGGTGAGATCACGTCGATCGCGCGCACGCTTGGAGCACCGCGTGTCGGCGAACTGAATTTCCGACTGGCGAAGCAACACTTTTCGGGCGTGACGGTTGTCAGCGACGAAGAAGCGGTCGACGAACTGCTATTCCTGCTCGACCGGTCAAAGATCCTGACCGAACCCGCAACATCGTGCACGCTGGCGGCCGCCGAACGCCTGAAAGCGAATTTCGGCCCCGACAGCCACGTTGTCCTGATATTATGCGGCGGCAACATCGGGTTGCGGGACCTGTTCAAGATGCGCTCGACGCACTGGTAGAAAATGGCAAACAACAACAGAAGCAAAGCAACAACCGCTGGCGTCGAACGGTCGCCGAACCGTGCGATGCTGCGTGCGGTCGGGTTCACCGACGCCGATTTCGATAAGCCGATCATCGGTGTCGCGAACGGTTACAGCACGATCACGCCGTGCAATCTCAGCCTCGGCAAATTGGCCGACGCCGTCATCGAAACCGCAAAGGCCGAGCAACTGATGCCGCAGGTTTTCGGGACGATCACGATCAGCGACGGCATCTCGATGGGAACGCCGGGGATGAAGTATTCGCTCATCTCGCGTGAGGTCATCGCCGATTCGATCGAGACCGTTTGCCAGGGCCAGCAGATGGACGGGCTCGTCGCCATCGGCGGCTGCGACAAGAATATGCCCGGTGCGATGATCGCCATTGCCCGGCTTAACATTCCCTCGATCTTCGTTTACGGCGGGACGATCAAGGCCGGCCATCTCGACGGCAAAGATCTCACAGTCGTCTCCGCGTTCGAAGCAGTCGGTGAATATACGGCAGGGAAGATCGACGACGCGAAACTTACGGCTGTCGAAAAACACGCCTGCCCCGGAGCCGGTTCATGCGGAGGAATGTTTACCGCGAACACGATGTCATCGGCGATCGAGGCAATGGGAATGAGCCTTCCTTATTCTTCGACAATGGCCGCCGAGGATCACGAGAAGACAGAGAGCGCTGTCGAATCCGCCAGGGCACTCGCCCGTGCCGTCGACAACAACTTGCTTCCACGCGACATCATGACCCCCAAGGCGTTCGAAAACGCCATCGCCGTCGTGATGGCGACCGGCGGCTCGACCAACGCCGTGCTTCATCTTCTGGCGATCGCTCATTCTGCGCAGGTCGAACTCTCCGTCGAAGATTTCGAACGTATCCAGAAAAAAGTCCCGGTCATCTGCGACCTTAAGCCGTCGGGCCGATACGTCGCGACCGACCTTCACAAAGCCGGCGGCATTCCCCGCGTGATGAAAATGCTTCTGGACGAAGGCCTGATCCACGGCGACTGCATGACCATTACCGGCAAAACTGTCGCGGAAAACCTCGTCGGACCGCACGCGTCCCGCTTGCCCGCGGAGAGCAAAAGCGAGTCCGCGTCGGGATCTCAACGAGATGTGATCCGTCCGCTCGACGCTCCGCTCTACGCCGAAGGCCATCTCGCCATCCTCCGCGGAAACCTCGCGACCGAGTGTGCCGTCGCAAAGGTTTCCGGCATCAAGCACCGCAAGATCACCGGGCCCGCAAAGGTCTTCGATTCAGAAGAGGCCGCTATGGCAGCGATCATTCAGCGAAAGATCGAGCCCGGCGACATCGTCGTCATCCGCTACGAAGGCCCGAAAGGCGGGCCCGGAATGCGCGAAATGCTGGCGCCAACGTCTGCCATCATCGGCCTTGGCCTCGGCGACAGCGTCGGCCTCATCACCGACGGGCGCTTTTCCGGCGGAACCTACGGGATGGTCGTCGGCCACGTCGCCCCCGAAGCCGCCGTCGGCGGCAACATCGGCCTCGTTCAGAACGGCGACCTCAACACCATCGACGCCGACGCGAGATCACTAAACGTAAACCTCACCGAAGAACAACTCGCCGCCCGCCGCACCAACTGGACACCACCCAAACCCTGGTACACCGGCGGCGTCATCGCCAAATACGCGAAGCTCGTCTCCTCCGCCAGCATCGGCGCCATCACCGATAAAGCGTAGATAGTTTTATCGTAATTTTCCGACCAATTGGGCATCCTGGGAGTCTAAACTTGCGATTTAGCTTCTCATCCGTGCCTTATGCGAAATTTGAAGGTGTTTGTGATAGGCCTTTTCCTGGCCTGTCTTGGGTTTTTCTTTGCTCCGCGGCTGATCAGTCCGGCGGCTTTTAGCCAGTCCTCGATCGGTGCTCCGTCCGGCGTCTCAGCTTCGGACGGCGACTATGCTACCAAGATCGGCGTCACCTGGAATGCAGTTCAAGGAGCGACTACTTACCAGATCTTTCGCCACACGACCAACGATCCCGCCGGGGCCGCAGTAGTTGGAACGACCGCCGCCCCGTTCTTCTTTGACGTCACGGCGGTCGTCGGCCAGCAATACTTTTACTGGGTAAAGTCGATCGATGCGGGCGGCGCGGGTACATTGAGCCAGTCGGATACTGGAATAAGAGCCAACGGTATCCAGCAGGGGCCGGTTCCGCGCTCAACAACCCTTACTACAACATCGAAGGGCTGGGCATCAA
>JANNNS010000183.1:0-18314 GCA_031398645.1 Acidobacteriota bacterium | reverse complement strand
GTGGCTCATGTTTGGTCGACCTCATTCCGGGTCTATTTCGACGTTGAAGAATTCAAGCGGCGGACTGCGCTTTATTTGTTCGTGCCGGTCGCCGGTTATGCCGTTGGTGTGGCCTTGTATTCCGAGGGCGAACTGGTCTTTTGGAAGGCATTGGCGATCGTCGCGGTCTTTCATTTCGTCAGGCAGCAGTACGGTTGGGTCGCCTTGTATCGGCGAAAGCTTGGCGAAACCGAAAGCTGGACGTGGTGGATCGATGCAACTGCCGTCTATCTGGCGACGATCTATCCGCTCGCTTTCTGGATGACGAACTTGCCGCGAAACTTCGACTGGTTCGTTGCGAATGATTTTTTCAAACTCCCGGCATTGGTCGAAACCGTCCTGTTCCCGATCTACGTTCTCGCTCTTTCCGCCTACGTCGCAAAATCGATCTATCTCTACGCGACCAAGGGCTTTCTGAATATTGGGAAGGATATTGTTGTCGCTACAACAGCTATCTGCTGGTATGTCGGCATCGTTCTCTTTAACTCCGACTACGCATTTACGGTCACGAACGTCATTATCCATGGGGTTCCCTATTTTGCGTTGATATGGTTTTACGCCAAGGCTCGGCGGGAGACGACCGGGCCGGTTTACAAAACCTTGTCGAACCACTGGATAATTTTCCTTGCCACGCTTTGGGCATTCGCCTATGTAGAAGAGCTCTTTTGGAACCGCGGCGTGTGGCATGAGAAAGGTTGGCTCTTTGGCGGCAATTGGGATTGGACCGGGTGGAAAATGTGGCTCGTGCCTTTGCTAGCGGTTCCGCAGCTGACTCATTACGTACTTGACGGCTTTATCTGGCGTCGCAAAAGCAACAGCGGCTTCCGGATCGCGGGCTGACCAATTATCAAAATTTCCGACCACAGAGCGTCTTTTGGTTATATAATTAAGATCAAATGCTTCGTTCCCGGCACAATCTGATCTTAGCGGCGCTTTTGCTTTCTGCGGCTTGGATCACTGCCTGTAAAAGTTCCGCCGATCTGCTTGGACAGTCGGACGAAACGGCAGAAGCGGCAGCGATCATAGTCGAAGCTAACAAGGACCTGCGGGCCATAAAAGTTCTATACCAAAAGAACGAGGGCAAACGCGAAGAGCTAAAGCAGGCCATGAAAGCCGATGATGCTCCGGCTGTACGCAAGATCTCCGGCGAAGTCGTGGATGCCATCAATGATGGGGCCGCCGCCGGCAAAGCCGCCCTAGATAAGATCGATCAGGCCCGCGACCTGAACATCAACGAGGATTACGCCGAGTATCTCCGCCTAAAGTGGGAAGCCCTGAACAAGCAGCTCGAAGCTTTTGAAGAATACCGTCAGGCCGCCCGCAAGCTTCGCGATAATTACGATCCAAAGAACGCCCAGGCACGCGACACAGTTATTGCCGATTTCGAGGCCCGCAGCGAAAACTTTCAAAAGCTGATGGAAAAGGCCCGCGATTTCAGCAGCGAGGCGAACGAACGTGCCAAGGACGCCCAAAAGCGAAAGCCTGCCGAATAGGCCGCGAATCCGGAAAGACCCCTTATATTGTCCAAAGAATCGGCGCTTTTCGCGATTTTTGTTCCGTTCCGCTGTGACGGAACAGGGGGGAACAGAGCGGAACAAAAATGGGCGTTTTTTGCCATCTTATTGGTCCCAGCGTTCCACTTGAGAGGAATTTTTGTCCAAAGTGGGACGGCTTAACTGCTGTAGATACTTAGGTTTACGAGGTCAAATCGTTCCACTTAAGAGAATCGACACAACCGTTAAGTGGAACGATTTGGCTTAAGTACCGTATTCACAATCTTTGACCCGTCCCATTTAACGCTGACACCATCTCTGACGCAACCGCCGACAGATCGGTCTAAATCTATCGATCAATTCTTTCCTCTTATCTTTTTCAAAGAGCCAGCCAGATCATCCCAGGTGTTGCGTCGCTTGTCAACGATTTTATGCACGGCACAGATATAAGCCGTCGAGTCACAAAAAGGCCGCCCAAAAAAGGGCAGCCTTTCTCACGTCGTCTAAACGGACTAGATCACTCGTCCCGGAATTCTGAGATTGTTCAGCGGAACTGGGGCGGCCGGTGGTGTTGCGGGGCGGGCCATTTTGAATACGCCAGGGGCGGCCGGCGAACCCGGCGCGTCGGGTGTCGAGAATTCGAAGTACTGGTTAAAGCTGCCCTTAACCTCTTCCGGAGTTACCGAGATCGTCTGGCGATTGCGGTCGCGTACGATGGTCAGGGTGATCGGGCCGTCCTTTTTCTCGGCGATCGCACGGACAAGGTCGCCGTCACCCGTTAGCGACTTTCCTTCGACCTCGACGATGATGTCACCTGCTTTCAGCCCTGCCTTCGCGGCGGGTGAATTTTCGCGAACATCGCTGACCAGCGAACCGCCCTCAACGCCATAATGTGCCGCGAGCTGCTTGCTCAGTGACATCAACCCGGCACCGATCTGACGACGCGTGCCAAACGCAAAGGCGAGCGGTGCGTCGGGTGCTCCCGGCGGAAGCTGTGCCCAATCACCACGAGGCAGCCGTTCAAGATTCGGCATATCCGGCATCTGCGGGATCTCCATCCGGCCCAGCGGTGCCATGACGCCGGCAAATGCGCCGTCTTCAAACTTAAATCCCGGCCGTTTGCCGACCGTGACTGTTATTTCACGTTCGCTGCCGTTCCGCACGATCGTAAGGCGTGCCTGATGGTCCGGCGATATCTCGCTGACAAGGCGGGTGAGCTTGCGGCTGCTGGTGATGTCCTCGCCGTTGAGCTTTACGATAACGTCGCCCTTTTGCAGGCCGGCCGTCTGTGCGGGCGAGCCGTCAACGACCGACTCGACGCCGACGCCTTTCACGTCACGAAGCCGGAACTTTGCGATATTGTCTTTTGTGACTTCCTCCGCCTGAACGCCTAGATAACCGCCGTCTCCGTCAAACGAAAAGGAGAACGTCTTAACAGGCGCCTTGTCGGCCTTGGGCTCCGGCGTCTGGGCATTGCCGGCGACGACGCCGACCAATACGAATAAAACGAATGCAAATGATCTACGAATCATATGACCTCCACAAACTTGTGATATTTGATGAACCAATTCTGGTATGAATTTTGTTGCCTTTCGGGATGCTAAAGGTTGCTCGCCATACCCGATAGATAAACAGGCTCCACCTAGGTAAGACGACGGCGTAAAGGAGCAGGTTACAAGAATTAATTCTAGATCTAGCCACGAATGCACGAATCATTTTGACGTGAAAAGCGTTGGTACCTGAGTCAACGTAACTGCGTTTGGAAAACTCGTGCATTCGTGGCTAAACAAGTCCGGCCACGGGAAGGAAGAAAGAGGGTCATCTGATCTTTGCCAACTTCTCCGCCGCCGCCTCGAGCGTTTCGTCCTTTTTACAGAAACAGAACCTGACCATTTGCGCTCCCATCGACGGATCGTGATAGAACGACGAGCCCGGAACGACCGCGACGCCGACCTCGCGTATAAGGTGTTTGGTGAATTCGATGTCGTTGGCAAAGCCGAAGCCGGAAATATCCGCCATTACATAATAGGCACCTTCAGGAATGTCGCACTTGAATCCGGCATCTTTTAGGACGGGCACAATGAAGTCGCGTTTCTTTTGATATTCCTTTTGAAGTTCTTCGTAATAGCTCGGCGGCAGACCCATTGCGTAGGCTCCGGCGTGCTGCAGCGGATTGGCAGCCCCGACGGTCAAAAAATCGTGCACCTTTCGTATCGCCGACGTAATATCCGGCGGGGCGATACAGTAACCAACGCGCCAGCCTGTGACCGAGTATGTCTTCGAAAGCGAATTTACAACAACCGTACGGTCACGCATGCCTTCGATCGTCGCCATCGAGACGTGTTCGAGCGGATCGCCGTCTTCCTCGATGTTATAGGTAATGTGCTCGTAGATCTCGTCGGTAAAGCAAAGCGCGTCGTGCTCCTTGCAGAGATCGGCGATGAACTCCATCTCGTCGCGGCTGTACACCTTTCCCGTCGGGTTATTCGGATTGCAGATGATGATCGCCTTGGTCCGTTCGTTAAATACCGCCCTTAGCTCCTCACGATCAAAGACAAATCCGTTGTCGGTGCGATATAGAGGCACGTGACGCGGAACAGCATCGGAAAGTATCGCGTCGGGTGCGTAGTTTTCGTAAAACGGCTCAAATACAACGACCTCTTCGCCCGGGTCGACCGTTGCCATCATTGCCGCGATCATTCCCTCGGTAGAACCGCACGTGACCGTGATCTCGGTCTCCGGCTCAACGTCCAACCCAAGAAACCACATCGTCTTCTTGGCGATAGCATCGCGAAATTCCTTCACACCCCACGTCACCGCGTACTGGTTGTGGTCGGCGGCGATCGCTTCCTCGGCTTTGCGCTTGATGTCCTCGGGCGCAGCCCAATCAGGAAAGCCCTGGCCGAGATTGACCGCACCATACTTCACCGCCTCGCGGCTCATTTCGCGGATGACCGATTCGGTGAAGGATGCGGCCTTCCGGGATACCCGGTTCTTCGAGATCTTTGGCTGTGACATAATTCAATTGCATTCGAGCCAGGCCAGTGGTCCGGCGCATATCATCTCAACATTCACTCGGCAAGACCCAATTTCTGAGCGGGTGTATACGGGATTCCTTCCGGCTTCCGCGGAGGTTCCATTCGCGGCGGCTCATCTACTGTGATCGATGCCTCGGGCAGTATCTCGTTGAAGAGTCGGCGGATCTCGGCTCCGTCATTCAGGGTTACGGCGGCCTGGAAGCGGTTGAGCATGCTCAGCACTTCTTCCTTCGAATAGGTCGCGATCTTGCCGATGAAGATCTTGGGATGATGGGTCTTGAGCAGATTCTCGCCGCTTATCTCGAGCTCTTCAAAAAGTTTTTCACCCTTTCTTACGCCCGTAAATCTGATGTCAATATCTTCGTAGGGTGTCAGTCCTGACAGCCTGATCATATCTTCGGCCAGGTCGAGTATTTTGACCGGTTGACCCATATCAAGAATGAAGATCTCGCCGCCTTCACCGAGTGCACCGGCCTGCAAAACGAGCTGGGAGGCCTCGGGGATGGTCATAAAGTACCGCGTCATCTCGCGATCAGTTACGGTGATCGGCTCGCCTTTTTCGATCTGCTCACGGAAGATGGGAACGACGGAACCCGCGGAGCCCAAAACGTTTCCGAACCGCACGGCCATGTAATTCGTCGCAGGGAAAGCTTGGTTCAATTCCTGGACGACGATCTCGGCGATCCGTTTTGAGGCGCCCATGACCGAAGTCGGGTTGACCGCTTTGTCGGTGGAGATCAAAACGACATCCGCGGTTCCGAATTCGCCAGCAAACATCCCTAAATTCCGCGTGGCGAAAACGTTGTTCTTTATCGCTTCGCTCGAATTGGCTTCCATCAGCGGAACGTGCTTATGCGCCGCGGCGTGAAAGATGACTTCGGGTGAAAAGCGTTCGAAAATGTCACGCATCCGCGGCTCGTCACCGACATCGGCGATCAGCGGCACAAACAATGGCAGGCCTTCGAGCGATTCCAGCTCGCGAAGGATGTTGAACAGAAGAAACTCGGCGCGTTCAACAAGCAAGACCTGTTTCGGCCGGTAATCCATTATCTGACGTACCAGCTCGGACCCGATCGAACCGCCGGCACCAGTGACCATCACGGTCTTATCGGTTAGAAATTCATGCAGATTCTCGTCATCGAGCTCGACCGGTTCACGGCCCAGGAGGTCTTCGATCTGCACGTCGCGGACGCGGCTGACGGAAACTCGCCCGTGGGCCAATTCATTCAGGCTGGGAACTATCTGAGCCTTTACCGGAATTGCACTGCAGAGGCTGATGATCCGCCGAATGTCCTTTCCCTGGGCGTGGTCGATCGCGATAACGACCTGTTCGATCCCGATCTCATCAACCAGCCGCGGCAGGTCGTGCGTTGTCCCGAGTACCTTGATACCGCCGACGCTTCCGCCCTTTTTGCGTTGATCATCATCGACAAAACCGCGAATATCGAGCTCTGCATCGCCCCGGCCGCCGAGGTCTTTGACCAGCGTCGCACCCATCCGACCTGCACCCACGAGCAGGGCAGCCTTTCGTTTTGCACGGCGTGTGCTCGTGAATGTCCCGCCGCCCTTATCACCTATTTCATAGAAGAACCGACGCAGTACCCGCAAGGCCAGCAGGCCGCCGAAGCCGAGAACTGTGTCGATCATGATCACAGAGATCGGCACCTGCCAGAGCGAAAAGTCAGTAAAACTAAGCAGCAATCTGAGAGCGATCAGTATCAGCCCGGAAACGACCGCCGCCGTCAGGAAGACCTTTAGGTCCTCAATGCTCACATACCGCCAAAGGATCGAATAAGCACCGACCAGAAACAGCGTAGAAAATTGTATTAGAATTACAAGTGGAAGCTGCCTGAGGGCAATGTCGGAGTAAAACTCGCCTACCCTGACGTTGATCGCCGGCAAATAAGCAAGGAAAAAGGCAGCCGACAGCACCGCAATGTCCAGCAAAAACTGCGTCGGACGCCGCAGAAACCATATTCTGTCGGAAAACGTCTCTTTTTGATCGAACCTGCTTGGCATAATGGTCAGAAAACTCCCATTATCTCGAAGTTACATCTCTATTTACCGCAGTGTCAATTACAAAATGATTGCAGATAAAGCAGTTGCACCACCGGATTGGCGTACAACCACGACAAGAAAAGGTTGAATCAAAGCAGTTTGTGGACTATTCTTAAATTTGCCTTCAGGCAACGGGATAACGATAGATGAGAATTAAGTATTTGTTTTTATGTGCGGCCTTGGTCGCCTTCGCAGGGATGGCCTCGGCTCAAACAGCGCCGCAGGCATCTGCCATCCCACAGGGATATCTTCTCGGGCCGGGCGATGTTATCAGCATCAAGGCCTTGGGCGAGCCGTCCTTTGATGTAGAAAGCCTGACGGTCGATGACGACGGAAAGATAATGATCCCGTATTCGGACACCCCGCTCACCGCAAAGTGCAAAACGGAACGAGAGCTTCAATCCGAAGTCATTAAAGTTTGGACAAAATATCTCAAAAAGCCCCAGATCAGCCTTCGTGTCACGCAGCGCAACAGCCGACCGCCCGTTAGCATATATGGCGAGGTCCAAAAGCCCCAGCAATTTCCGCTGACCCGCCGTCTGTACCTTATGGAGGTCATTTCTTTCGCGGGCGGCCAGACCGACAAGAGCGGCGGAATGGTTCAGGTTTTCCGCACTCGGGGACCAATGTGCGGTGAAGGTGATCCGTCGACGAATTGGACGGTCGACACCGAGGGAGTGGGCGGCCTTCCAGTACCTTCAAAGATCTTTAGCCTTGCAACTCTTGGACAGACCGGCGATGATTCCAACCCCGAGATCCTGCCCGGAGATATTGTGCTGTTGACCAAGGCATCGCCGATCTACGTTGTAGGCGAGGTAATGAAGCCGGGCGAGATCTCATTGCCTGACGGCGGGCTTCCGCTGACGCAGGCGCTTGCGATGGCAAGCGGTGCAACCCGGGAGGCAAAGAAGAAGGGGATCAAGATCTATCGGCGAAAACCGGGATCGGCTACGCCTGACGTGATCATCGCGAACTATGAACAGATCGCTAAGGGGCTCGAGACAGATATCGTGCTGCAGCCGTTCGATATCGTTGAGGTAGGCAAGGCACCTAAAAGTTTTACCGACTATCTCATAGAATTCGCGACCGGAGTACCCAACAGAATACCTCTAGGCATCAGGTGATCCCCAGAGAAAACATCTACGCCCGCAGATCACACGTCTGCGGGTTTTTGATTTTCGGCGTCCGAATAGATCTGATCGATCACATCCTTATATTTTTCATCGATCACCCGACGCTTTAGTTTCATTGTCGGTGTTAGCTCACCGGACTCGACCGTCATTTCGTTTTCGATGAGGGCGATCTTTTTTACTGATTCAAACTTTGCCAGTCCTTTGGTCGCAGCCGCGACTTGGCGTTCGAACAAGTTAATTATCCGCGCGTCCTTGCAGAACTCGCTTTGCGACATTGGCTTTATGCCTTTGTGTTTGGCGTACGATTCGAGCATCTCAAAATTCGGCACTATCAGCGCGGCGGCGAATTTGCGTTCGTTGCCTACAAGGACCACCTGATTAACGAACCGTGAAGAACGGATCATCTGCTCGATCGGCGACGGCGCGATGTACTTTCCGCCCGAAGTTTTGAACAGCTCCTTTTTCCGGTCCGTTATCTTCAGGAATCCGTCCGCGTCGATCTCGCCTATATCGCCCGTCTTGAACCAGCCGTCCTCGGTAAACGTATCCCGTGTCGCCTGCTCTTTGTTGTAATAACCAAGCATAACACCGGCTCCGAACGCCTCGACCTCACCGTCGACCGCGATCCGCACCTGCATATTACGGATCGGTTTACCCACGGTGCCTAGCCGCGCCGCTTCCGGATTGTTTGATGTGATCACGGGCGAGGTCTCGGTAAGACCATAACCCTGCATTATCGGAACTCCGGCGCCGGTAAAGATCAGATAGATCTCGTCCGGAAGGGCAGCACCGCCGGTTATACACGATCGCAGCCGGCCGCCAAAAAAGTCCCGGAACTTGGAATAAACAAGGCGGTCGGCAATGCTGTGCTTGAGCTTTAGTAGCAAGGGTAGGCCGCCGTCGCTGACAGACCGGACCGCAAATTCCTTCGCCACGCCGATCGCCCAGTCAAAGATCTTTTCCTTCAGCCGACCGCCCTGAGCGGCCTTAAGCTTTGCCTTCGCGTACACTTTCTCAAAGATCCGCGGTACTCCGACAAAGATCGTGGGGCGAACCTCGCCGAGATTTTCCGGTACCTTCTCGACCGATTCGGCATAGTGCACGGCCATTCCATTTAGAATGTAGAGATACATTGCCGAGCGTTCGAAAATGTGTGAGAGCGGCAGGACCGACAGCGGCCGGTCTTCAGACGAGAACGTATACTTCTCGCCCGCATCGATCACGTTCGAGATAATGTTGTTATGCGTGAGCATCACGCCTTTTGGCTCGCCAGTCGTTCCGCTTGTGTAGATCAGCGTCGCAATATCTTCAGGTTTGACCGAGGTTCGTAAGTGTTCGGCAAGCTCGGACCCGTCACCTGCGGCGTGCTCTCTGCCTAGCTCCCTTAGTCGATCGAGCGACATCGAACCTTCGATGTCCACCGTACCATCGAAAAAGACGATATGCTCGACGGTTGGGCATTCCGCGAGGCTTTGAGCGATCCTTTCGTAGGATGCGAGCGTATCGACAAACAGGAGTTTTGACGCTGAGTCGTTCAGAATGTAGCTGACAGAGTTGGGAGCAAGGGTCGTATAGATCGGTACGTCGAGTACACCAGCGAACTGACAGCCCGCGTCGGCAAGCGTCCATTCAGGGGAATTTGCTGCAAGGATCGCGGCCTTGTCGCCTTTCCTGATGCCAAGAGAATAAAGCCCGAGTGCGATCTCTTCGGCAAATTGAACTATCTCTCGCGACGAGATCTGATGCCATTTGCCGTCCTTCTTAAAGTTGAGTGCATCGGCCCGGTCGTGCCTGGCCGCGGCCTTTGTGAATATTTCTGCTACGGTGTGCGGTTCGTCAGGCAAAAGGGGTTCTCCGCGTCCTATCACAGAACGGGAAGGAGCAGTCCGATTGTCGCCAGCGTCCGTCATTTGACCATCACGCCTCCAAAAAAGACTTTCAGGACCTCATCTGCCATCGGCCCGAGCGGATAGGACTTCTTTGAAAGGATCCAATTGGTCACCATTTCATCAAGAGCGCCGTACAGGATCTTGGCACAAACGACCGGCTTCATATCCGCGCGGAAAGCCCCGGACGCCTGGCCTTCAGCGAACGTCTCCCGGATCACGTCGAGATACTCCGCAAACCCGGCCGCCGAAAATTCTTCCATAAACTTGGTCGAGCCGCGAAGCTCGACCTGAAAAACGATGGCCATTTCCCGGTCAGACCCAAGCCGTTCAAGATGCAGCCGGGCTATCTTTCTGAGTTTCTCGGCCGGATCCTTAATGCTCTCGATCTCACGCTTGCCCTCGGCGATAAACTCCTCCATCGCCCGGTCGAATATCGAGTGAAGTATTTCGTCCTTACTTTTGAAGTATAGATAGACCGTGCCGTCGGCAATGCCGGCCTCACCGGCAATGTCGGCCACCTTTGAATTAAAATACCCTTTGCCTGCAAAGACCTTTATCGCCGCACGCAGGATCGCCTCGCGTTTATCCACGACGACCGAACGAGTAGATTGGCCTGAACTTCTGATCTTTGCCATGAGATTACGAAACTGAATGAATCGTCATTCAGTATCAAGAGAGTACACCAGACTTTGTTGTGAGTTCAAGGAAAAAGGCGAAATGGGTAAAAGCGGGAAATTTGAAAATGGCGGAGAGGACAGGACTCGAACCTGCAAGCGATCACTCGCGGTAGTTTTCAAGACTACTGCCTTACCAATTAGGCTACCTCTCCGCACGGGAGGCGAAACAAGAATATATCGCAATCGCAGGCGATAGACAAACTATTTGTTAAACGAAAAAGCCCGGCTGGGAGTTAAGCAGCCGGGTACACAAGAGAGGAGCGAATCTTTAGTCGCTCATTCGGACGCTAACAATTGTGAGATCTGCGAATCGATCCGGGCGGTCTTATCCCAGCCGTCGCTTTTCAAAGCGATAGAGCCGCGTTTATCTATCAGAAAATATGAAGGGAAGCCCATATTGATCGTGCCGTTACGGTCCATATCCGCATATTTCAGCACAACGCCGAAGCTGTTGGGCAGGACATTAAACTCAAAGGGATTCTTTCTCAGGTACGGTTCGATCTTGCCCTGATTCTCCATTGTAAGGGCGAGAAAAACGACCCCGCTGTCCTTATATCGTTTTGCGACCGCATTTAGCTTTGGCAGCTCGCTGTGACAGATCGCACATTTCGTGGACCAGAACGTAAGGACCACGACCTTACCCTGCAACTGGCTCAAATTATAGATCTTACCGTCAAGGCCCTCGGCATTGAAGTCAGGCGCCGCCGCACCGGCCTTCAGGCTCTGTTGTGCAAAGGCTGCGGCGGCGGTCAAAGTGATAATTAGAAAAAGCTTAATTACTCGCATCGTAAGAACTCAATTAATGTACCAGAGTGTTTATGTGTGTTCAATTATGTTGAACACTAATTTAAACAAACTGCTAATGCGGCATTAATCCAGAAAATAGTCAGCCAAAATGCCCGAAGCTTGGAGGATCAAAATCGCGGATCCTGAGGGAGGAAGCGGTCGAAGTACTAGAGGTATAAGTGTTAAACTCACACCCAATGTTTCTCGAATCTATTGAGATTGAAAATTTTCGAAATCTGGAAAGCAACGTGCTTTGCGGGCACGGTCTGAACATTCTAGTTGGGATCAACGGACAAGGCAAGACGAACTGGCTCGAAGCGATAAATATTTTAGCCACCACCCGTTCGTTCAAGACAACACGGCTTCAGGAGGCAGTAAAATTCGGCGAGGAAATGGCGGTCATCCGCGGCCGTGTTGGCCGGGCGGAGGACATTCACCGCGACCTTCAAGCCGTTATTCAGGGAAACAGTAAGTCTTTTTTCGTAAATGGTAAGCGCGAGCCGGTCCAGCGCTATCTGACTCAGCTCCACGCGGTCGTGTTCAACGCCGACGAGCTTGAGGTCGTCCGCGGGACACCCGACGCCCGACGCCGCTTCCTCGACCGGGCGATCACGTCGATACATCCTCCGTACGTTCAGACACTCGCCGACTATAATCGCGTCATCAAGCAGAAGAACGTCCTTCTCCAGGCCGCACAGGACGACAAGTTTGGCCCTGATAGGGTCGGTGAACTTCTTGAACCGTGGAATGAGCAATTGGCCGTACACGCGACACGCATTCACCGTTCACGCGTCCGGTATGTGCAGAGATTGAACGAAGCCCTCGAAAAACGCCTTTTTGGCGACGACGAGGTTACAATGCAGTACGTCTCGTCACTTGAGGGAAGGGGCGACCTTTCCGACTACGAGAACCTCATCGCCGAACGCCTAAAACTCCGTATACAGGCCGAGACCGCAAGCGGCTACTCCCTCGTCGGCCCGCATCGCGACGACCTCGAGATCCTTCTAGACGGTCATGACCTGCGCAAATACGGCTCCGCCGGCCAACAGCGGAGCGTCCTTCTCCTGTTGCAGCTCGCAAATATAGCGGTTTATTACGCCCAACAGCAGGAATATCCGCTGTTTCTCCTCGACGACATCGACGCCGAGCTAGATTACAAGCGCATCGGGAAACTTTTGGAATTCTTAAGCGGGAAAACTCAGACTTTTGTCACAACGTCGAAAGAGAGTTTTGTACGGGAGTTCGGCAACGCTACGTCTATTTTTACCGTTAAGGAGGGTAAGGCTACTTGACGACAACGATAACTTCGTCGGATTTTGCCAGAATCGCCGAGCCAGTCCATAGCCCTTCTTTGGCAATGATTTGGATAGTGTGAGTTCCTTTGTCCAAGCTTCGCAGTTGGTAAGGATTATTCCGTTTCACGATACGTTGAACTGGTGGCCCGTCGGAATCAGCATTTTCGTAAGTTCTTTCGAAAGAATTTGAAATTTCGGTGATGTATTTGCCGTCGACTATCAGCTCAAACCTGTCGAAACTTGGTTCTCCCTTAGATGTTAAAGCTTCGAAGGCGATCGGAATTGTTTGGTCACTGCGAAAAACCCGGGAATCGTTTAGGGACGTTATTTTAATGGTCTGCGGCTCTCGCACCAAGATTCGCGGTCCAGGAACGCGAAGTGTTTCTATTCCTTTTTCAAATAGTACGGCAGATAAGTTGTAGACTCCCTCCGGTATCTGTCTCCAATCAAAACTGTAAAGTGCTTCACTCCCGGGACGCCGCATTTCTTTCAACGGTTGATCCGCGAAAGGACTGGGGTAAGAGCCCTCTTTTGAGCGCTCCAATTTCAAGACAGTATTCGAATTTGCCTTTATCTTCGCAAGAACCTCTATCCTTATCGATTTGTCCGGCGTTAGAACTTGATTGTTCTCCGGAACAACAAATTCAACCTCCGCGTCGCTGATGACATGAACGGTTAAGGTAATAAATGCAATTCGGCCGCCGTTATCCGTCGTACTAATGTGTATATCGTTTCGTCCGTACTTCAGGTCTGTCCAAAGAAAGTCGAAGGTATCCTTGCCTGAGCGTCGGGCCGACACGGCAACTTTCTCACCTAACTCCGTGTAGAAGTTTTCCAGTTCCTTATGGCTAAACTCCCGATCACCAATGAAATACTTAGAATCAGGTCCCTCGAAAGTTTGGCGAAAAGGATAAGCTCCTACAATTTCATCATACTTTCTGGGGTCATTAACGTGAACCCTCGCTAGATAACCGTCGGGATCAAATGCTTTAATCGAAATGGGCACATTTAAGGTTCGGGCGATCGATTTCTTGATCCTTGCCTCAAACATTGGGCTGACGATCTGAATTCGAGGCGGAATGTTTCTACTTGGAAGAACCGTTACGGTTAAATTCACTCGGTTTTTCGTAGAATCTTCACTATCATTACTGGCGAAAGCGTGAATGCTCGCAAGGTCTGTCCCAGGCTCGCTAGCGGTATGGCTTTCGACCGTACGCGACACAATAGGGGATCGATTCAGCAATATATCTACCTGTGGAATCGCAGGCGGTTCATTCAACGAACCCTTTTTTGCGGGCGGGGGCGGTGGAGGAGGAGGAGCCGTTGAGCCGTAAATCTCGCCATTCGGACCGAATGGCTCTTCAGACTCATTCCGGTCTCCGACTTCGTCCAGTTTGGCCTGAATCTCTACCACCACAGATTCGGCGGGGAGCAAATTACCGATCGTACATCTCAGTACTTGCTCGGAGTAGTCCCCTGTTTTTGAACAAGAGCCTTTGATCGATTGGCCGGATACCAACTGGAAAAAGGAAACCGAAGTCCGCGTAAGTAGAACTACGTCGTTAGCCTTCACCGGTCCAAGGTTGGTGACTGTAACCGTGTACGGAAACGCTTCTCCACCACGTGCGATGTCCGACGCTGTCTGGACTTTCACCTCGATGTCCGACTTACCTTGGCCGCTTGTAATGAGGGCAAACGAAAACAAAAGGAATGACAGCGACAGAACGGTAAAGACTGGCTGTGAGAGGTATTTAGTGTTCATGGAATTCAGGGGCCAATTATTTGACCAAACCTTGCTAATCTTACTCTACTTTTTCCACAACATGAAGCATTTTCTATCCCTTAAATTCGGCACTTAAGGCTAGGTTCCAAGGTCAAACAATCCTGGGTATCCGCCGTTACATTTTCACAGATACATAACCCTCTGAGGCCGATTTTCACTCGCTTCTCGCCTGTGCTAAAGCACGCAAAAGTGGTAGAATATTCTCTTGGCCCAACGCCCGAATTTGGTTCTGTCCATTAGACTTAAAGAACATCAATGGGCCTGCCAGGTCGTTAATCGATTTCTAAGAGATTAAAGCAGTAGTTGAAGAGGTAATACAAAACATTGGCTAAAGCAAAGACAGAATACGGTGCGGATTCGATAACAGTGCTCGAGGGGCGTGACGCGGTGCGTAAACGGCCTGCGATGTACATTGGTTCGACGAGCGATATCGGCCTGCATCACTTGGTTTACGAGGTTGTTGATAATTCGGTTGACGAGGCGTTGGCGGGTTATTGCGACACTATCGAGGTTGCGATTCATATCGATAATTCAATTACGGTCATAGACAACGGCCGCGGGATACCCACGGATATCCACAAGCAGGAAGGACGGTCGGCGGCTGAGGTCGTGATGACCGTTCTGCACGCGGGCGGCAAGTTTGACTCGAATTCGTATAAGGTTTCGGGCGGCTTGCACGGCGTTGGCGTCAGCTGCGTTAACTTTTTGAGCGAATATCTGCGGCTTGAGATCTGGCGTGACGGCAAGACTCACGAAATGGAGTTTGAGGCAGGCATTCCTGTTGCTCCGCTGAAGCAGACGGGAACCACGACCAAACGCGGCACTAAGATCACCTTCCGTCCCGATTCGAGCATTTTCGAGACGACCGTCTATAGCTTTGACAAACTTTCGGAGCGCCTGCGCGAAAAGGCCTTTTTGAACAAAGGCATCCGCATATTTATCAAGGACGAGCGTGAAGAGCTTGAAAAATCTCATGAGTTCTACTACAAGGGTGGGATCGCAGAGTTCGTAAAGCATTTGAATAAAAATAAGAGCACGCTTCACGAAGACCCGCTTTATTTCGAAGTAGTGGACGACGATCTCTCGATCGAGATCTCGATGCAGTATAACGACAGCTACGATGAGAAGATCTTTTCCTTCGCCAACAACATCAATACGGTTGACGGCGGAACGCATCTTTCCGGTTTCCGCGGAGCTATCACGCGTACTATCAACAATTACGCGGAAAGCTCGGGGATGGTCAAGAACGCCAAGGTCGCATTGACCGGCGACGACGTCCGCGAAGGGCTGGTTGCCGTCATAAGCGTGAAGATCCCGCAGCCTCAGTTCGAAGGGCAGACAAAGGGTAAGCTGAACTCTCCCGTCAAAGGCCCGGTCGAATCCTTCTTAAACGAGAAACTAGGTGAGTTCTTTGAGCAGAACCCCGGCGTAGCCAAAAAGATCGTAGGAAAAGCGGTCGATGCCGCCCGTGCGCGCGATGCGGCCCGAAAGGCTCGCGAGATCGTGCGAAAGTCGGCCCTTGGCACATCAACACTGCCGGGTAAGCTGGCTGATTGCCAGGAGAAAGATCCGACCTTGAGCGAGATCTACATCGTCGAGGGTGATTCCGCAGGCGGGTCTGCCAAACAGGGCCGGGACCGAAAGAATCAGGCCGTTCTGCCGCTGAAAGGCAAGATCCTTAACGTTGAGAAAGCCCGCTTTGACAAAATGCTCGGTCACGGCGAGATCAAGGCGCTGATCACTGCGCTGGGCACGGGCATCGGAAAAGAGGACTTTGATGTCACCAAACTGCGTTATCACAAGATCTGTTTAATGACCGACGCCGACGTTGACGGCAGCCATATCCGCACGCTTCTGCTCACGTTCTTTTACCGCCAGATGCCTGAGCTGCTGGAAAATGGCTATGTCTACATTGCCCAACCGCCGCTCTACAAAGTAAAACGCGGAAAGAAGGAAGAATATCTCAAGGACGAGAAGGCGATGTTCCGCTATCTGATGCGGATGGCAACCGGCGAAGCTCAGATCAGCTCAAATGACCGCGTTATCGAAGGCCGCGAACTTTCAAAGGCTCTCGAACAAACGACCGAGCTTAAGAATTATTCCAGCCGGCTCGCTCGCCGCCTTTTCAACGACACCCGTCTGGTCGGGCTGCTTCTCGAGGCATTCGCGGGTAAGGATGGCATCTTGACCAAGAATCAGGTCCGCCTGCGCAAAATATTTGCCGAGCAGGAAATGATGGCTGAGATCGAAGGTAAGCTTGCCAACGCCGGTTATAACACCGAACTTACCAGCGATACCGAGCATGGGCTGTGGGAAATCGATGTGGCCTACCCGAACGGCGGACAGCTCAAGATCGACTGGAACCTCGCCAGCTATGTCGAATTTCAGAAGGCAGTCGAACTGAAGAAGTCGCTCGAGGTCGATTTTCCCGCACCTTTCATCCTTGGCGAGAACGGCAAAAGCGAAACGCTTGGCTCACGCGAAGAACTGCTTGAAAAGGTAATGGCCCTGGCCAAAAAAGACCTCACCATCCAGCGTTATAAAGGCTTGGGAGAAATGAACCCCGAACAGCTTTGGGAAACAACGATGGATCCCGAAAAACGCACCATGCTCCAGGTCCGCATCGAAGACGCCATCGAAACCGACGGCATCTTCACCGTCCTAATGGGCGACCAGGTCGAACCCAGACGGAAGTTCATCGAAGACAATGCGCTAGACGTCAAGAACCTCGACGTCTAGTCTAATCGGCAAAGGAAGAAAAGAAGGCGTTCGGCTGGTCCGAACGCCTTTTTTGATCGCAGCGAGTGGGCAGGCCTATTACTAGGAACATCCTCGCCTGCCGCCGCGACACGGACGAAGAGCGTTCGTCCAAACATAGTTTGCGATCTCGACACCCGCCGCGGAGCCGTTCTCGTCGGCGGTTCGGAAGTGGATGCCCGAGTAAATGCGTGCGTCGATCACCTCGTCAAGCCCTTCATTGAAAGAGCTCCACTGGCGAGGTATGCCCGTAATGGTCGCAGCTATCGGCATTCCGGGACTCTCACCAAAAACGTTCGCCAGGATAGTGGCCATCGCACTGCTGTTCATCGTGTGCCCGGATGGATATTCGGGATGACGCGGCGTCGGGAACAGCGGGGTCCAGGCAGTATCGGGGTCGGTCAATCCGTTTTCGTCCTCAGCACCACGGCGGATGGCGGGCTGCGGACGCCAGAAGTTGTAAAGATATTTCGCCTCCCAACAGACGATGCTCGCGTCAGCGACGGCGAGGTAAACGAGCGCGAATATCCGAGCACGTGTCGAAAGGCTGAAGTTGCGTGAGGCATTCAGTGTTCGTAGCGGCTGGTTCCAGATATCTGTCGGCGAACCGAGCCAGAAAGTCGCGATCTGAGTTTGTTCTGCCGTCCTCGTTGGGCTGTTGATCGCTCCGATTATCTTTATTTCGTTATAGTCCTCTGCATATTCCTCACTGTCGAGGTTCGGCGGTGGTGGGGGAAGGAACTGTGAGTTGCTCTGAAGCACCCATGGAGCAACGTCACCCCAGCCGGGAAGCAAGGCCGGTTGAACTGTCAGAGGCACCCAAACTCCTGGCTGCCCGGCACGTGGCGCCGTGTAGTTGAACTGAGATGAAGCTGAGCGGTCACCCGCCCGTGCCGCCAGGATAGACGCAGCAGCCCATTGCCCGTAGCCTACGCCGGGATCGTCAGCCGACAGCCCGCTTGCTGCCAGCGATGACAGAAACATTGCGTCCAGTGACGCTGCACTGGACGGAAACAAACTTCGCAGTGCATGATGGGCGGCTGCGATCGCCGCCGCTTCCGGCGACGCACCGGCCGGGGCGGGCGAAGGTGGGAGATAGGTCCGGTTCTCGCGAGTGATGCCGTTGACCGCGTCATGCATTGACACGTGGACGATAGCCATCGGCCGTGTTTGCGCTGCAGGAGCAAGATTGGATGCGGGGAGCAGCGTAAGCCTTACCGCCTCCTGATTCCATTCCGCAATGACGTCCGGCTGGGCGGCGGCCGGTACTGCCGCAAAAGCGAGCGACAGAAATATATGGGTAGCTAATCGATGAACTGGGCTACGGGATCTCATAGAATTCTCCTCTAATTTATTGATATTGAGA
>JANNNS010000178.1:0-13988 GCA_031398645.1 Acidobacteriota bacterium | reverse complement strand
CAAGAACGCGGTCCTGCACAGGATTCCTCCGGAGGGCCGCTGGCCTCTCGATTCGCCCGAGGAACAGCGGGCTCGTTATAGATACTAGAGCCTGTATTCTTCGATTTGTGTTCTTTTCTTCGAGTTAGAGGTGACGGACAGCTGCCAATCGATTCCTGAGCCCACATGCTGAACGACCAAAACAATGAGTAAGAAGATCGTACTTATCGCCGTATTCGTATGCCTCACATCCTCGGTGTCGGGGTATGCATCGACAAAAGAATCCGTCCGTACAGGGATGGCCCTATCTGACGCGATGAAGATTGCTATCGACTGTGTAAAGGAAGCGGCCGGATTCAAGGCAATCAGCGACCGTCGTAGGATTCGTCTTTACCGGTCCGAAGACAAACTCGACTTTCTTGGTATTACCGATATGCCGCGGTTGAGCGCGTTGCGTCGATACCTGGTGCGGAACGAAGAGATCGGAGTCCAGAGCATTTGGCGTGAAGAAGTGATCAGTGAAGGTAGGAGCAAGTTTCACCGCTTCATGATCTCGCGAAACCATCTCGCCGATCTTAAGACTGATTGGACATTATTGAAACTAGCCCAGCGTATCGCGGACAAGGCCGGCACGGCTCAGCTGCCGGAATCTTCCGCAAATAAGATCGTTGCTGACTGCGTGGCATACCCGAATGACGAAGAACCCATAGATCTGCCCTCCTCTCCCGTAACTGTGTCGGTACCGATGACCACTCGGATCGAGAGCATGGTCACCGACCCAACCAAGTTCTCCAAGTGTGTGGTTCAGAGCCGCAAGTTTGGAATCGAGAGCGTCGTACTTATGCGTCCCGAGGACGAGGAAAGCCGCTACTTCTTGTCAGTTCGATATGCAAATTCGGTAAACAGCGAGTCAGAACGATTCATCCGCGAGTCGATCGCTAAAGGCTGGACCTTTAGGTGCCTGGCGGGATTCTTGAAGGCTAATTCTCAGGTCGCTTTTGCCAAGCGAAGTACAGCTGCAGGGGTATCCTTATCGGCCTTGGATTCGCTGATCAACGCTAACACTGTATACACGAAAAAATCGAAATTGGGACTGATACTTCCGAAGGGTAATCTCGATCTGCTTAAGCAGCAGATCATCTACAATCTCGACCCAGGTGAATTTGTCATCCCTAGCGGTTGCACTGACGGCGTGAATCTGGGTCCTAAGCAGATTCCCTTCCTAGGTGGAAACCCCGGTGAACGGGTCGAAGCGACGAAGGCGTCATTTTTCCCGGGGACCGGTGGAGGATTCGATCTCAGCGAGGTGACTAAAGGTTCGACAGTGGAAGATCTGATCGACGAAGTGTATCGCCAAATCCTAAGGATAATCCCATAAACGTCATGAATAAAGCGCACGTACTCTTATCACTGTTTCTGTTGATGACCTCGTTTTTGATGATGCAGGTTCAGGCGCAGGTAATCACTGCAAACATAGCCAATGCTCGTTTCGTCTGCCAGGACGGAGTGGAGCGGATACAGGTCACGTTTGACAAGTCGCTCCATGGATTGATTGAAGAGATTGACATTTCAATTGGTAAGGCGGGAGTAGACGATCGCGCTCGACTGATCGACAATCGCGCAAAACTCATCGCAAACATTGGCTCTCTCGGTGTTGCGGGTGCAACGAGTCCATCGCTCTACTTGATCCGCCTGGCCGATGGTAGTCGCACGCAACTCCGCAGTGAAGATACCTTTAAGGGAGACAATCCGCCTGACGTAATGACTTTCTCTACAGTAGGTCCATTGGCGGTGGGTAAGGATAAATATGGGTTGATAGTACAAGGCGTGACCAAAGAAGCCTCGATGTCCACGTTATCTATCCCGGACATGTGCCGTCCGATTGCGGATTCACTACCCACACAGACACAAAAGAAAGATTCACGAACGCCCAACCGTAAGTTTGCGGACTACGTTGAAGGAGTAACGGTTAAAGAGGAAGCAAACCTGTTCGCCGATTTCGCATTCGACTCCCGTAAGAATACCAAGGAAGATGACGAGAACTATTTCCTCACTGTTGACGCATCTTTTGTCCCCAAAAGGTTTCGAAAGCTTGGATTTGGTGGTGCGTACGAGCTGCAACCAATTTTCCTTGACGTCAAGATCAACAGCGGGGATAAGAACAAGATCTACACCTCCGAATTTGGTAGCCGCGTGAAATATATCCGAGTTTTTGGGGATGATGGACGCGGTTATTCTAATAACGAGCATAAGCGAAAGATCCTGCCTGGAATTACAGCTGAAGCCGCGGTGAAAGTTGAGATGGATAAGTGGTTCGAGACGGCGAATCTTATCGCGGAAACCCGTGGAGGCTTACCGATGAACCTTAAGCAAAGCCGAGCCAGGACCTTGAGGATCGAACCATATCTGGGTTTTGCTTTTGGCAAGAACGTTAATACAGTAGAGACTCTCGATGATCCTGATTCGGTTCGTGTATATCGCTTCGACAAAAGAGACTGGATCGCCAGGCCGTTTGTCGGAATGGAACTAACTTATAGTGAGTTTCGTGATCGGTATCTCAAGCCCTCTCTGACGGTAAGTTACATTCGACGTTGGCCGTTGGTGCCAGAGGTGTACTTCCTCAAAGACGGGTCAGGCCAGACATACGCGGCTGGCTCAAGCAGCCTTGTTCGAGATTATGTGAAAGCTCGGATAGACGTTGATCTGGGCGGTTTCTTAAAACCCTTCATTGCGTATGAATGGGGCAGAAATTCGCCGGGATATGAACTTATAAACAGTAGTTTCAAGGCTGGATTCGCAGTGAAGTTTAGAGGGAAGGACAACTAGACGAACGCCTTTTTGCTATGCGGCGATACAACGCCGGGAATTCGCTCGCTGCAATGATGCGTCACCTTGTTAAATCTCGCGTACGGGCCGGGGTATCCTGTTACTGGCAAAAACTGTCTCGGTGGCGGTTCTTGTCTCCGCTGTGGAATGCTCCCTTGCCAAATGATGTGTAAAACTTCAGCATAACCCTTCGGCGAAGTCGAGGAGAGGAACATGGCATTCAAATATTGCAAGAACAACGAGGCTTCGGTTTTCGAGACCGTAAACGCTGCTGGGAAGGGTGTCAAGATAATCGACAAGATCCTTCTTGGATCGTACGTGACAATCCTTGGGCAAAACGGAAATTGGTTCAATACGCGTGCGTTTGGGAAAACGGGCTGGATGAACGCCACTGATCTAACCGACGAGCCCGCGTTGAAGGTATTTTATCTCGATGTTGGCCAGGGCGATGGGTGCCTATTGGAGATCGACCGATTTCGGATGTTGATCGATGCCGGTGCGGGCGACAACATGTATAACTACCTGACGAAGTATCATTTCAAATCGCTCCTAAACCAGGGCTTCCAGGTGCATATTGATTTTCTCATTGTTAGTCATTTCGATCGGGACCACTTCAAGGGATTTGCCGAGATCATTAACGACCGACGCTTCACGTTTGGCGAAGTGTGTCATGCCGGCATCCTAAAATTCCTGGATAGCCAGGCAAGCCCGTCCCCTTACAACACCGGCCTCGGCGATAAGATCAAGGTCGGGACGAAACACTATTTGACCAAGTTCTTTGAGGACCTCCTGGTTGCGGCCGATCCTGCAGCGTTCAATACCGACGTAACGCCATTCCTTAATGCGATCAAGGCCGCGAAAGCCGAGGGAAGAATAAGCTCTTCCCGACGTCTTAGTGGAGGCGACACGCTTACGAATCAGACTTTTAACGGGAAGCCGTTTCGGGTCGATGTTCTCGGACCATTTACCGAGTCGATCGGTGGCAGCGACGTATTTCGATACTGGACCGATGACGGTATTACTATCAACGGTCACAGCCTCGTTCTCAACCTGACTTACGGAACGCGCACATACCAGTTCGGTGGCGACCTGAACGAAAAGTCTCAGGAATACTTGATCGAGAAGTATCCCGGTCAGAATCCATTTCAGGTTGACGTCGCAAAAAGTTGCCATCACGGGTCGAATGATTTCTCAGTCGATTTTATGAAGCTTTTGAATCCGTATGCGACCGTTATTTCCTCCGGAGATAACGAGACCTTCGCACATCCCCGGGCTGATGCAATCGGTTGTGCGGGCCGATATTCCCGAGGCGAACGACCGCTCGTCTTCTCGACCGAACTCGCACGTTCAACAAACATCGCAACCGACAAGATCGTCTTTGGTATGATCAACAGCCGCTGCGATGGCAACCGAGTCTATTTTAGCCAAATGAAGGAAGCCTCAGGCCCGGCGGACCGATGGGACTCCTACGAGGTTAACTTTATTTGATTGAGATGCATTTCCCTTTCAGATCTGTCGGGCCATGGGGAGCGATTCCTGCCTTTTTTTCGTCTCGCGCTATAATTCCGACCGATGATCGAGGACAAAACAGAAAGAGCCAACGAGATCAATAAACGTCTTAAGAAACTCTATCCGGTTCCGGTGGTTGAACTGGACTACACTACACCGTTTGAATTGCTTGTAGCGTCTCTACTGGCCGCCCAGAACCGCGACACGACAATCAATAAGATCACGCCAAATGTCTTTCGAAAGTATCAGTGTCCGGCTGATTATGTCACCGTCGAGAATGAGGAGCTTGAGCAGGACATTCACCTTTCGGGTTTCTTTCGGCAGAAAACTAGAGCGATCAAAGCCCTGTCTCAAAAGCTGCTGGATGATTTCGGCGGGAAGGTTCCCGAAACAATGGCGGAGTTGATCACCCTGCCCGGAATAGGTAGAAAGACCGCTAACGTGATCCTAAGCTTCGCAATGGGCAAAGCTGAAGGGATCGTCATTGACACTCACCATTTGCGGCTAATGATGCGACTGGGACTTTCCGAGCAAAAACTGGCTGACAAAATGGAAAAGGAGATGGTCGCGATCGTACCGCAGAAGGACTGGATCATCTGGTCAAGCTCGATCACGCTTCACGGTCGGAGGATTTGCGTGGCAAAGAAACCAAAGTGCGGGGAATGCGTTTTGAACGATATTTGTCCGTCAGCCTTCCAATTCTGAATCTTCCAATTCTCCAAACCGATCGTCCGGTATAGCCTCGACAGTTTCAAGGTCTTCCATATAGATCCCGTCGCCGGTAATGTTGATCTCGCCGTCATCGTCAAAGTGAATTATGCCGACGAATTTATCGTTGACCATTACTTTCGACCCTTCCGGCAGCGGGTTACCGTCGTCGTCATAAATGAACCTGTATTTGAGCTTCACGTTAAGCTTGCAATGGCAGCTCCGTATGGAGTGCTGCGTCGTGCACGATCTGGCCGTCAAACTGACGTATGACTAGGAAGTTATAGCCCACCTCGTTGGCGACCCTGATCGCTTCTTCTACCTCGCTCGACCCAAAATATACTTCGGCATTATCCGGGTCTTTGTGGTAGCGGCGGTCGGTAACGATGTAGTAGTACTGAGTCATCCCAAAACCAACCAAACTAAAGCCAGTAAGGTCACACCGATAGCAACAAGAATCGACATGCTGCGAACCGTCTGCCGTTCGTTTGCTCGCTGGAGGTCCGCGTGCTTAGTCGGCACTGAATAGCGGGTCAACACCTCGTTGATCTCTTCCCGACGTTCCTGTTCTTCGATAAGGTTCATTTCCCGTAACTCCTGAACCACTTCCTGAAATAAGCCACTTCTTAGAAATGGCGTCTTAAACTATATTTGTTTGTTTGACATCGATGCGCCTCCTGTCCTTGTTTGACCGACATTTATCGCTACAGAATTTTACGTCCTCCCAAACCTTTTCCCATTTTTTCCGCCAAGTGAAAGGGCGTTCGCAAAATTGGCATAATTTCGTTGGAAGATCGTGTTTACGTACGTTTTTCATTGATCGAAGTCGCCTTAGCCTTCTAATCCCGGCATGGGTAGGTTAAGAACATCAGGCGGTTCAAGATCAGACACTCCGAGTTCGTTCAGTTTCAGAATAAAATACCTCGCCAACTTTGCGGACTGTTTTTCCTCATTCTGATGAAGGAAGAAATACAGTCCCCGTAAGCCCTCGTCCTGCCACTTCGTTATTCTTCTTGCCCAGTCGTCTAGCCTCTTATAGTCAATCTCGTCCACGTTGCATCCGACAAACCGAATAAACGGTATCGGAGCTGTGAGCTGCATATGCAGTAAGTCACGACGACCCGCCGTGTCGAGAATAATGTTCTGAACGTTCTGGTCTTGAAGGTACTGGTAATACCCCTCCACCGATGGTGTTTGGTGCCATTCGGCATTCCTAACTTCGACCGCCAGAGGAATGCCGTATTGCTTCCAGTGTCCGATGAATGCTTGCAGGGGGTCGAGATTATCGGGTCCGAAATCTTCAGGACATTGAAGAAAAACTGATCCAAGCTTATTTCCAAAATTGGAAATCGACTCGACAAACTTTCCGGTAATATCCTCAAACTCGGTCAGTCGGAGAACGTGAGATATTTCATAAGGAACCTTCGGAACAAACATGAAATGGGGAGCAGTACGTTCAAACCAATCTCTAATCTGCTTCGCGGGAAAGATCCTGAGGAAGGTTGCGTTTAGCTCTACCGAATTAAACTGCGTCGAATAGTACGCCAGTTCATCAGTAGTTCCACGAGGAAAGAAGCTCTTCACTTTTGATCTGTTCCACAGGCCCAATCCAACGGCCACAGGAACAAGTTCGGATGCACGGTTCTGGCCCGGCGCATTTCCTTCGGGAAGTTCTAGATCATCAATTTTGTCCGGCGTGCCAAATTTCATAGATCAAAGAGAGTAGGTACACGATTCTCCAACTCCGCTATCCTAGCGTGCGTTTCCTCGTTCGGCATCGGACTGAACAGTTCCTTCAAGTGGTCCGGCTTCGCTTGACGGTCAAGCCAGCGGTCATAGTCCGATTCGCGAATGACGACGGCCTGCCGCTGTTTAGAATTGTGGATCTCGGCAAAGATGTCGTTTGGCCGCGTAGTGATGATCACAGTGCAGCGTTTTACTTCACCTTTTATCTCACAATCACGGGCAATTCCAGCGAATGCGAAAAGCGGCTCATTAAAAGAGATCTCGTACTTGGTTTTGGTTTTGTCGGCGTTGGTGTGCCATTCGAACAGGGCCGACGCCGGTATCAACACGCGGTCAGTCGCAAAAGCCTCACGGAACATTTGAACCTTCTGAATTGTTTCGGCCCGTGCGTTGATCGCTCGTTGCCAGGTGCCGCGATAGTCAAAATCCTCGATCGTCCACCAAAGGGCTTCGTGGCGCATTTTGTTATTTATTCCCGTGATCCACTCGCCAGGAAATATCTCCGGCTTTTTCTTATAGCCGTGAATATCGAAATATTCGTCCCCACCGAGGTAGCCCATCTTCGCACGGTATTCCTTCTCGGCAGCGGTTTGTTTGTATCGTCCGCACACACATAAAGCTTACTTCGAAGTGACCTCTCGCCCCAAATCTCCATTTGTTTGGTCAAATTTCCTCTGAAAGGACACCAAGGAACAGGTGTCCGCAGGCAGGTCGGCATCTTTGTCCTAAACCTTGCGTAGGGCATGGCGTGTCACGTATGATACAGATTACTTAATCATGCGTTTCTATTTTCCACAGATCAATCCAATTCCTTTCACGGCACCACTGATCAGCTTTCGGGTTCCCGCCGGCTTTCCTTCTCCTGCGGCGGATTACGTCGAGACACGCATCGACCTCAATAAACTGCTTGTCAAAAATCCGTCATTCACGTTTTACGCCTACGCGGAAGGGGACTCGATGTTCCCCCGCATCCAGGACGGAAATCTTCTTGTGATAGATCGGAAGGTTGAACAGCCTAACGGATGCATCGTTCTTGCGTCGGTGAACAATACATTTTGCGTGAAACAACTTTATAAGTTTCGGGACGGTTCGATCGAATTGAGGCCATATAACGATAAGTTCGAATCCATACACCTTCCTTCGGAGTTCGAGGGCGACTTCGAGATCTTCGGCAGAGTAACGAAGGCGGTTCAGGACCTTGAAAAATGAACGCAATTGCCTTGATCGATTGCAATAACTTTTACGTATCCTGCGAAAGACTTTTTCAACCTAAACTAAACGGCAAGCCGGTCATCGTTCTATCGAATAATGATGGGTGCGTAGTGTCGCGGTCCCAGGAAGTGAAGGCACTTGGCATCCCGATGGGTATCCCTCTGTTCGAGATCAAAGATCAGGTCAAACGCGATCAAATCGAGGTGTTTTCTTCCAACTACACCCTTTACGGTGACGTAAGCTCGCGAGTGCATGATGCGATCAGCCAGTTCTCGAATGAGATAGAAAACTATTCGATAGACGAAGCATTTGCTGTGTTTGAAAAGAATAGTTATTCAAAGCCTCTGTTCGACATGGGAGTCGAAATGAGGGCCGCGGTAAAACGCTGGACGGGTATTCCAACGTCAGTCGGTATCGCACCCACGAAGACGCTAGCGAAGATCGCCGGTAACCATGCCAAGAAATCAGACGATGGGGTCTCTGATCTTACCAATCCAGAGCTTCTGGATCACGTTCTCGGCGATACCGCCATCATCGACATTTGGGGCATTAACATCCGAACCGCAAAGAAGCTCGAGGCAATCGGTGTTTACTCCGCACGAGACCTTCGTGATATGGACATTCGTGCGGGCCGTAAGCTTCTAACTGTTGTAGGTGCCCGAATGATCGAGGAGCTTCGTGGAATCCCGAGTTTGTCCCTCGAACTAATCACTCCGCTTAAGAAGACGATCTGCTGTTCTCGTTCATTTGCAGCCGAAGTTAAAACTTACAGTGAAATGGTGGAATCGGTCATCAACTTCGTCTCGACGGCTGCTGAGAAGATGCGTAAACAAGGGTTGGTAGCGAACGGAATTCAGATGTTCATTGAAACAAATCTTTTCAAAGAAAAAGGACTATACACTAACTCGGGAAGCCTCAAGATTCTGCCTACAGATTCAACCCGCGAATTGATCAGCTACTCGTTGCGAATATTGAACGCGATCTACAGACCCGGATATGGATACCGAAAGTCTGGGGTGATCCTGCTGGGCCTGCAGCCCGTCGAAGGTGAAACTCCGCGACTATTTGGAGAGGATGAATATCTTGCCGACCGGGAATTGATGAATGTTATTGACGACGTCAACGCGAAGTACGGTCGTAACACTATTCGATTCGGTTTGCCCGAACATCGTCATACTCACTGGCAGATGAGCCGGAACCATTTATCGCCACAATTCACGACAAGAATTGAAGATATTCTCAGGGTGAAACTTTGACGAAACCTTTATCTATGCACTCATTCGTTGTAGAATCCCGCCATGTTTCGTAAATTCGTCCCCCCGAGTCCACTGACCCTGGTGTTCCTGATGATTGCGGCCGTTTCCTGCCTCTCTCAGACCTTTACTGCGTTCACAGGCAAGGTGGTCGGCATCACGGACGGCGACACGATCACGGTCCTCGACAAAGACAATAAGCAACACAAAATCAGACTCGCGGGCATAGATGCACCAGAGCTTGGCCAACCGTTCGGCCAGACGGCCAAGCGGAAACTCTCAGACCTGGTTTTCGAGAAGATGGTGACCGTTGTCGGCACGAAGACCGATCGCTATGGAAGGTTAGTCGGGCAAGTCTTTTTGCTCGGAGTTGATGTGCCGCTGGAGATGCTGAATGCGGGACTTGCCTGGCACTTCAAGGAATTCGAAGGTGAGCAGCTAGCGAAGGACCGGAAAGCGTATTCTGAAGCTGAGTCGAAGGCGAAAGACAGCAAGTTAAACTTATGGGCTGAGCCTAAGCCGATGCCACCGTGGGAATACCGAAACGGGACATCGGTAACGGAGAAGCAGCTCGATGAAAGATCATCCGCGTTTACGCTCACTCCGGTTCTGCAAATTGTCGGAAATCGGAATTCGAAGATCTACCACTGGAACCCGGGCTGCCCGGATTTCAATAAGATTGCTGAGAAGAATCGGGTACCTTTTAAGTCGAAGGCCGAGGCCGAGGACGCCGGTTATCGGGCAGCAAGAAATTGCAGATAAGCTACCCGAGTTTTAACTCTACGTCTAGTCCAACTCCTTCGATTCTTTCACAGAGGCTTTGGGTTCAAGTATTCTCCCGCTCGGCAACATGACCTTGAGCCCTCTTTCCAGTGCTCGGCGGATCAATAGACTATCCATTGCCTTCGCTTTCTCTTCCGTTAGGCTCGGTTCCTGTCGAGGCCGGATTATTAGTTTTGGTTCCATAATCGTTGTCTGAACGGCCGGTGGGGCCTGAGTCCCCACTTCTTATAACCCGAATCCCCATCGCTTTCGCTTCTCTCTCGATCAGATTCATTAGACCCTGCGTCTCTTCTTGCGTCAGTCTCGGCTCCTCCCTTTCGACCGGTCTTCCTGTCAATTCTGAGTTGTCGGGTGGCGCACCCTCTGGTTGAACGGTTAGACCGCGTTCCCTTGCTCTCCTAAGTATCATTTCGCGAAGACTTGTTGCTTCGTGCTCAGTCAGATTCGGCTGCTCGTCCTTTACGGGCCGAATAATTAGTTTTGGTCGCATATTTCTTAAACCGCGTCGTTCCTGTTTGTCTTGGCCGCGGGGATCTGAAATGAATCGAATCACACTCCGTTTGCTTGAGAACACTTCTCTAGGAGTTTTCGTCCTGAGCAATTCCGCTCGTTTTATCTGTGCTCGGATTTGCTCCAATCTGTAAGGAACCTTCGATGCTTGTTCGTCCAGCTCCTAATGCAACCTTCTCGGCGGTATCTGTGAGTTTGCCATAATCTATCTCTCCTTTTTCATCATACTGCGACGCGACGCTCTCGGTGGCGTTACTATAGTTAGAATCAGATCAATCCCCTTAAACGACAAACCCAATTTCTTAAGTTTTTCTAGCCTCTGCCGACCCAGCGACCCATCGGTGGAGGAATCTTTACAAGATTCCGCCCTGTTTAAGTCCGTCTCCCTTTCATTTACTTGCGGTACGTGTCCCACTATTTCGAAACCTCCCGACTACTTTTGTTCAAAGTAAGAATCTAGACCCAGGCTAGGATCCTTTTCTGCCAAACGCTCAAGGGCTCGCTGTTCACGATCCAACATCGCCTGATATTTCCGAGTAGGCTTACCGTTATAGAAGGGTTTCGAGTACGGCTTTCGTAGAAATTCATTCTTCCGTTCCGAATCCTTTAGAGCGGAAATGGCACAGCTCAGACCTTTCCACCGCTTTGATTCCACCTGTTTTTGATACTTGGAATCCGGATAAGCAAATCTTGAAAGAAACTTTTCGCCGATCTGATAGAGCTTACGGCAACGTTTCCCCGTCACCGGACAAACGAAATACAAGACGCATCCTTTGCCCAAATTACTTGGAACGCCTTGAAGCTGGACTCTGTAGCTAACCAGTTTGCCCCTGACTTGGTAATCGAACTTCACATATCCTTCCCGCACACTCACATAGATTCCGATACTTCCTGTCTGCTGGTCCCCACACGACCATGAGATCGTCCCTGATTTGCCAAACCATCCCGTCAAGTATCCCCACTCTCGGAGACGACTCATAGATACTTGATGTACATCGTCCAAACAAAGAGGAAATGTGGGATTTCTTGGCATAAGTTTAACCTAAATCTCTAGAGAATCGGTGGAAACCCTTAGCGTGCATTTACGGCTCAGGAAGACAACACCCTAAAATTCAATTTGTTTCGGCGGCCATCTCTTAATTTTACACTACCGTTCTTTGGCATGCGTATGGATAAAACTTCCCGATCGATTAGAAACAATTTGTGATGACTTGAAGTTGTTTTGTGGTAAGATAGTAGCAGAGATGATTTCGCATCACTGGTCTTAAAATCTAGACCTCTTTGAAACTAGGCTTATTTGATCTAATCGATCGGGAGACGCCTGTAACACTTAATTCCGGACTGCATATTCTATGTGCGGTCGGACTTGTGTGTTGCAGGCGTTTTTTGTTTTTAGAGACTGAAACTATGACCACTACAAACGAACTATTGCCGCAAAAAGCGGCCGCAAGGTACCTCGGTGTTTCCGTGACTACGCTTTGGCGTTTACGCAAGATTGGCGAAATCAAGATAGTTAGGATCGGCAATAAGGCGAACGTACGCAGAGCTGACCTTGATGACTTTGTCCAGCGTCAATACGACAAGACGAACGGCGAACCACTAGCGACCTAAACGACTGTGATTGATACCGTCTGTTTATCTCAAGCGATGCATCCGCGTTTATCCGACCGTCAGTTGATAGACATTGGAGCCCAAAGACCGAAAGGGAGAACGGCCTATGTTATCGATCCGCTGGCGAAGGGTGATCCAACGCCCGCGTTAACATGGCAAACACATCCCACACGAGGGCATCCGAACGGCGTTCAGTACTTTTCCGCGAGGTTCTCTTTACCGCGTCAGAGATGGGGACACAACGCTCGTTTACCCGCCAGCCATGTTGATGTGTTCGCGGGGCTAGGAACGGCAGCGGAAGCGATTTATCGAGCCACTGGCATCGTGTTCAACCCATTGACGGCGAACGTCACTGAGGTACATTACGCGATGGATTTTCAAGTTGGAACCCAATTTGTGCGACCGATACTAGACCGTTTGGAGTTGCGGCAATTACCTCGACATAACCTTATCCGATACGATCACGGGGTCGAATTCAAGCAGAAGCAATCAACAACGCAGATCTACGCCAAATTTGTCCAGGTCATAATGGAGATCAAGAAGGGACATATATTACAGGAGCATCATACCGACGCGTTAGATGCCTCTGAAGGCGTTTTGCGTGTCGAGCATAGGCAAGCATTGCCGGCAGTGGAAAGAATGCAGAAAAGGCAAGGATTGACTCGTATCGCTGCCGACGTGCTTACACCGGACGCATCTCACCGAATCATTGTCGAGGCACTAGAAAAGCTTAACTTTGAGGAAGCGGTAAACAACGCTGAAAGCGATCAACCTCTGGACCGGCTGATGGAATATCACGGGGTTAAGACAGCGATTCGGTTGGTTGGATTCCTTTCAATGGTCAACTCTTATGGACGCGATTTTTGGAGAGTGTTGAAATATCCCAAGCGGACCTATTACGACAACCTGCGCTTGTGCAAAGCTGCTGGGGTTTGGGCAATAGATGAGTGAAGAATATCAATTGTTATCTTTGATGCGATTTTTCGCACTTGTACTCATGAAGTCAGCAACCAATACGATGCACGAGTTTGGAACAAGCTGGAATCCAAAAAGCTTTAAGGTATGGGGAGTTCGTAGAAGTTCGTAGTAAAAAAGGCGATATGAAATCAGCAACTAAGACAGAAAATAATACCCCGCGAACGCTCGATCTCCGGGATCGGCTTAAAGTCTTGATCGAAAAGGAACTCGATAACTTGCCGGCGGTACTCGACAATCTGAACGATAAAGAGCGGTTGGACGTGGTTTTAAAACTCATGCCACTTGTTTTGCCTAAGGCAAAGCCGATTCATTATGCCGCTAACGAAGCAATGGGTTGGGGTTAATTTGGTCTGATTTATTTCGGCCATTCCCTACCTATTTAGGTTTCACTTTTTCAGAAATGCCAAAATTTCCCACATGGCCCGATTGCTTCGATGAGGTTAAAAGGATAACCATCACCGATCTGAGACGCATAGGCTACCTTCGGCCCCGGAGCGATGGTCTGCGGGCCTATGCGATGGACGCGATCCGGCGAGCCGTCCGGCTCAATAGGGCTCATCGTGAGTCTTCCAGAGGGGTTTGTTGAGCTTGATTATAAGTACGGAGACAAACCGGTTAATTACCGTGTAAGGCTTGAGAGCATTCCGAAACACTTCGGCGGCTGCGAATGGTACTTTATTTGTCCGGCAACAAACAAACGATGCCGGACGCTCTACGGAATAGGCGAAATGTTTCTTTCACGCTTCGCGTATCCTTCGGCAATGTACAGCAAGCAAACCGAAAGCAAATATGCGCAAGGTTGAGCAAAGGTTTAGATGGGCACCTTTTTTACGAAACGGGCTATATCAATGGACTCGGTGATATCGAAAACAT
>JANNNS010000175.1:0-9706 GCA_031398645.1 Acidobacteriota bacterium | reverse complement strand
GTAAGGGTCGGAGATCTCGTTTCTTCTGATCAATGAATCAAGACTGTCGAATAGCTTAGGTGCCTCAAGCGGTTGGTTTTCACGCGAAACTGAAATGTCGAATATCCACACATACTGATTCATCAGTTTGCGATATTCGTTCATCAAGATCTTCGCGTCTTTATTCTCGGTCCAATTGTAAGTCACCTCACGAGACTGGCCGCCGCGGGTGAGAGCAAACTTCACATTGCCAAGATGCGAAAAGTCCTTCTCGTATTGGTAGCTTTCGGTCGAATTGATAAAGTTCATTGACGCAAGGGCACCATTGATGCGTTCCAGGGCCTTTGCGGACACCTTGATCGGGTCAGTGATCATCTCCTCATTCCCTTGCTTCTGGAATTCGATCGTCCCGACTCCATCTTCGCCGTGCTCGATCACAACCCTGCGGATGACGAAGTCCGGCTGGGTGAATTCGTATCGAAAGGCTGGACGGGCCGCCCGCGGCTTTGGCGAATCTAGGGTCTGGGTTCCCGCGTCCGGCCGCTCATTTCGTTTGGGTGGTAACGGCGAGGGTTTGGGTTCCACCGGTGCAGCCGCCTGTGCGGGGGCTGTTTTCTCTGCGGCTTTTGCGTCAGTCTTTTTCTTTCTGGTCTGACCACTCACGGATAAACATACCGTGAGCAGTACGACAAGCGTGCCGGTAGTGAACGCGGATCTTCTGATCGTAAACATTTTCTGGTGCACAAAATTCAACCCTTTCATCCTACAGGATGATACAGAGTGATTTGATGTGCAAAGCTCGAAGAAGGTTCGAGGGTTCGGGAAATTTTGTTCCGGCTAGTCGAACTTCACGGAGACGACCTTGGAAACGCCGGCTTCCTGCATGGTCACGCCGTACAAGGCACGCGCAGCTTCCATTGTCCGCTTGTTATGGGTGATTACGATAAACTGCGTTTTCTCAGACATTTCCGCGATCTTTGTAACAAATCGTCCAACGTTAGCGTCGTCCAGAGGCGCATCGACCTCGTCTAGTAAGCAGAAGGGTGAAGGACGGTATTTAAATATTGCCAAGACGAGCGAGATCGCTGTCATTGCCTTTTCACCGCCGGATAGCAGAAGGATGTTCTGCAGCCTTTTGCCCGGCGGTTGGGCAACTATCTCAATGCCTGCCTCGAGGATGTCATCTGATTCCAGCAGCGTCATCTCGCCGCGTCCGCCGCCGAAGAGCTCCTGGAAGAATTGGGTGAAGTTCGCATTTATAGCCTCGAAGGCATTCTTGAACCGTTCGCGCGAACGCACTTTTATCTCGCGAAGGGCTTCTTCCGTCGCCGCAATACTGTCAATAATATCTTGCCGCTGCGAGGTCAGGAATTCGAGTCTTTCTTCGGCCTCGGCCAGTTCCTCGACGGCCAGCATATTGATAGCACCAAACCCGTCGAGCCGAGCACGCTGGTCTTCGACATTCGCTTTTGCGAATTCAAGATCGAAGTCGGAATCGGAAACTTCATCGTCAACCAGATCGGCTAGGGCGAGGTTCAGATCGTGCTGGCATCTTTCGTTCAGGTTTCTAAGCTCGGTCACAACCTCGGTCTGGCGAACTTCGATAGAGCCGCGGGCGTTCATTACCTCGGCGGAGCGGCGATTCAGTTCCGCAAGTTCGGTGCTGGCTGCATCGGAGATCTGTCGCGCCGTTTCAAGAGCTGATGTTGCAGCGGCGAGTTCATCCTGCTCACGCGTTAATTCGATCTCAGACGAGGCGATCTTATCCCCGATCTCAGCGATCGAGATCCGCATCCTGCGAACCTTTTCTTCGGTTTCCTGTATCTCAAGATTCTGGATCGCCAGCCGCGATTCAAGTTCGTTTCGCTCGCTTTCAAGCCGGCGTAGGGCAAACTGAACCGACCTTTTCCTTTCGCCGGATGTAGCGGCGACGGTGCGTTTTTCGTTTACGGCTTCTGACTCTTCATCGGCCTTTCGGCGGGCCGAACTGAGTTCCCTGGAAATTATCTCAAGCTCATCCGAAACGGACATTCGTAATGCCTCGGCATTGACGCCGCCAGCTTCCGCTTCCGCCAATTTTTCTTTCAGACTGTTGGACTCGCCCGAAAGCTGTTCGATCTCAGCCCGGACCACAGAGCGGTGGCGTTCGGCACGCTCGATCTCGTGAAGGTTCGCTTTTTCCTGAAGTTCGAGTCCGACCAGGCCGCGCTCGACCTTGATGATCAGCGACTGTAGATCGACGATCTTTTCTTCCTGGATGGCCAGGGCATGTCGATCGGTATTTACAGTGATCTCGGCCGATGCGAGTTCTTTATTCAAACGTGCGACCGCTTTGCCAAGTCCGGAAAGCTCTCGTTTGAAGGCTAGCAGCGAGGCGTTCTTCTCGTCGGAGACGGTCGAACCGCCGGCAAAGAGCACGCCGCCAACCGCCATTTCGCCGTTGCCGTCGACCGCTATCCCGTTTTCTTTCAGCGATGCGGAGCCGAGGTCGCTGACAAAAGCAGCCGACATCTCTCGAGGGAAGACCTGACTTAAAAGGGCGCCCAGATCTGCAGATACTCCCAGCCGTCCGGCGATCTCCGCGGAAGTTCCGTTTGAGCTAGCGGCGGCGAGGTTGGCATTGCCCACCACTAGAGTTGCGATGCGGCCTGTGCCGTTGGCTTTCACCCATTCGTGAACTTTGAGTGCGTCCGCGGTTGACGAGACCAGGACCGATTGGAGAAAGCTGCCGAACAGTACTTCGACCGCCAGCTCCGATGCCTCATCGACGGCGAGAAAATCAGCTAACACGCCTAAGGGCTTGACGCCGACACTGGCCTGTTCGGCAAACAGCCTCTGAACCTGCGGGAAATAGACAGCCTTTGTTTCTTCCAGTTCCTGAAGCGTTTCCAGACGGTGCTGCTTTCGGGACAATTCCTGCTGGAGCTCCTTCAAAGCTTCTTCAGATTTACGGAGCTTCTCTCTTGCGTCCGCTGAAACAGCGAGAACCTCGGTTTTCTCCAAACTGTACCGCTCGAGTTTTTCTCGCTCGCCTTTTACTTCTGCGGCCAGACGAATTGCCTCGTCCTGATGATCTTTGATAGATTGCTCGGCACGCTGGCTTTCATTCTCCAGTCCTTTCGAGCGTTCGTCGAGACGTTCCGCGTTTAACGTCAACTGGCGGCGGATCTCGTCAAACCTCTCAACGGCGGCAGAGTGCTGGATAAGCGTGCGGCGAACAGCTTCGAGCTTTTCTTCGATCGAACGCACGACCTCGATCTTTTCGGACCATTGTTTTTCGGCCTCTACAAGGAGCAAGCGAGAGGCATCGGCTTCAGAGTTTTCTCTTTCCTCGTCATGGCGAAGTCGTTCGATCTCGGAATCGGCAAGTGCCATTCGCTCTTCGACAGACATATTCTCGCCGCGGAGGGTTTCAAGGCGGTTGTTGAGCGATACTACCTGCTCGGACTGGTAGCGATGTTCACGCTCGGCACGGTCGCGTTCAAGAGCACTTTCGGCATGTTCCCCACGTACGCGAGCGAGGGCTTCCTCGGCAGCACGGGCCTTTTCGGTGGTCTCGCGTGCTGCGATCTCACTTTCGGCGACCTTTTCCGCGATCGCTTTCTCGGCAGCCGTGGCCTCGCCGAGTTCGACCTTCAGCCGGTCGATCAGGACCGAGTAATGCCGGCCTTCTGCAGCGAACAGTTCGCGAAGCCTGATGCGAAACTCTTCCTGCAAGGCGATAAATCTGCGGGTCTTTCCGGCCTGACGACGAAGCGAATTGGCTTGCTTATCTATCTCGGAAACAATGTCCGAGATACGCGACAGATTGGATTTAGCCGAATCCAGCCGAGATTCTGCCGCACGCTGACGTGTTCGAAACTTCGAAATTCCAGCCGCTTCCTCGATCAGGTTGCGACGGTCCGATGGCTTGGCGGAAAGTATCTGTCCGATGCGGCCCTGCTCGACGATCGCGTAATGGGCTCCCGAAAGGCCGGTTCCCGCAAAGAGATCCTGGATGTCCCGAAGGCGGCAGTTACGGCCGTTTAGCTGATATTCGCTTTCGCCCGAGAGATAGAGCCTACGCGTGACCGAAACTGCCTCACCGGGAGCGAAATCGAGAGCGACCGAACGCGGGCGCCAATGGCGTTTTGTCTTGACGGTTTTCTCGACCGTCTGGATCGAGCCGACCTGCGCGGCTTTTACCACTTCGATCTCAAGCCCGGTGTCCGCACCTTCGTGAAAGCCGTTGGTGTTTTCGGCCTCGGCGTCAATAGCGATAACGTTTTCGGCTACTGCCTCTATGGCTTCTGCCGCGAGAGCATCCACGTCAACGGCCTTTTCGTCTATCTCGCTCAGCGTCTCATCGATATCGAACAGCTCTTCTTCATCAACGTCGGTGGCATCCTCATCGCGGACCATGTGCAGGACCACCTCGGCCATTCCTCCGCGCTTGCGGGTACGCGAGCCCTGGAAGATGACGTCTTTCATCTCGCCACCGCGTAAGCTCTTGGCACGCTGTTCGCCGAGGACCCATGAGATGCAGTCGGATACGTTGGATTTGCCGCAGCCGTTCGGGCCGACGACCGCCGTTATTCCGTTGCCGGTAAAAACGATCTCGGTATAGTCTGCGAAGGATTTAAAGCCTGTGATCTCAAGGCGCTGAAGCTTAAACATTCTATAGTGCCGCTAGTTGGTCGAGACGCTATATTTTGGGGTAACAGGCGGTTTTAGTCAACCTCTAGGTGGTTTTAATTCAGCTCGTCGCTGACGTTGCGAAGGCCTTGTTTCTCGGCCCTTTCGTTATCGAGTTCGGTGAGAACGTCAAGCAGGAAGTTGGTGTTGCTGGTGATCGTAATTACGACCGGGAACTCGTGGTCCGAGGTCGAAAACTCGAATGTGCCGCTGCTGATCTCGATGATCTCGCGAAAGGCGGCGACGCCGTTGTGCCCGTTGGATTCGGCATCGACGATCTTTCCCTCGTTGAATGAAACGTTCGCCAGGTGCATGTCCGATTTGATCACGAGTAGCCCCGTCATTTTGCCGCTTTCGATCACCTGAACTGCGTCGAAGATGCTGACGAACGCGAGATTGCCGGCCAGCGTTACGTCCGTGCGGACCTTCTGCGGCGATTTATCGCGGTTTGTTGCGAACTCAGGCCGGCGGGCACGCCTTATCGCTTCCAAACCCGGTGCGACCGAGATGCGCGGGTCGAGCAGTTTCGCTTCCTGCAGCCGGTCGTATGCCAGGTCAAAGTCCTCGCGTGCAATATAAAGGCTTACGAGAGCAAGGCACTGTTTAGCGGCTTCCGTCAGGTTCTTCTGTTTAATACAGATATCCCGCATTTTCTCGCGCAGCGGTATCGACCGCGGGCTACGCTCAATGGCGTCCCGCAACAGGCCATGAGCCTTGTCCGGCGAACTGTATTTAATGAAGAGATCAGCGTCAAGCAGTACCGATTCGATAGATACTTCAGAAACGGGTACGCCCGGCCTTTCAGCGACTTGGTTCATATGAGGAATGAACAAAGATGTTCAACATATCAAAACTACCACATTCGACCGCCTCCCGTCACGACATTTTTATCAACGTTGACCAGCCTTGAGCCGCACAACTTGTCCGGTCTTTGTCCGGTGTCTGTCCGGTCATTGAAACGGACATTTAAATGGATGTCGCCATTGGGTTTACGGTAATTTGTCCGCCCTGACACGCGAAAAAAATAGTTTTCGTGCATTTGAAAGTGTGATCTGTTGCAAACAATAGACTTATAGTTCCATCCAACTTTTGACGATACCGGACAAGATCATCGATCCGCGGCTTATTCTGAATAAGAAAGCAGAAAGATGTGAGTTCGCCGTGCACTGGTCGAACTCCGACACAAGAGATTTATAGGCAAATTCCAATTTATCAAAGATCAACGCTCACGGGAGGCCGCAAAACGCAGGGTTGCAAGTATTGCACAATGTCCCATCCGGAGTCAAGATGTTATCTTGAATTCATATAATAAGTGCAACTTTACTTGAATCTAAGCGAAGAGGAAGGTCTTTGCAGACAGTCAGACAAACTGCTACGCTAACAATTGGCTTAAACTGAGATACTCCATCCCATATCTACTCTCCTCAAGAAATCATGATGTTTAAATATTTCCCAACTTTGAAAGTACAGATATTACTTTACCTGACGGTCGTATTTTTTTCGGTGGAAGCGGCCTCTCAGGTCGTTGACGCCAATTTTTACCCAAAGATTATTACAGGCTCGCCAGTGGCCCCGCGCGTTTCGGTAGTTCAGCCTGACGGCAAGATCATTATCGGAGTGTCCGGCCTTTCTCGTTTATTACCCGACGGCACGACGGACCCAGACTGGACGCCGCCCGGTTTTGACGGTCCAATCAATGACGTAATTGTACAGACGGACGGAAAGATACTTGTCGGGGGCGGCTTTAAGTTTGTTTCGGGTGTGAGGCAAGAAGGCCTGGTTCGATTGAACACGGAAGGAACAGTAGACGCAAGCTATCCGGCCATATTCAATAATTTTGGAATGACCGTCAACGCACTGGCTCTTCAGCCTGACGGGAAACTGCTCGTCGCGCAGAATAGCATCTTTCTTAACCGATTGATTCGACTAGATTCGAATGGAATGCCGGATAATACCTTTCAGACGACGCTTCCACAGGACGCTGTAAATTTAACGGCAATGTCTTTGCAACCAGATGGAAAATTCTTGCTTGCGTATCGAGTTTATGAAGGTCAGTGGACGTCAAAGCTCGGGCGATTCAATGGCGACGGTACTGCTGACGGGAGTTTTTCACCTTTTGAGCTTATCGGCACCGGAGCGATTTCGGGCGGTTCACCCGATGTTGACTCAATCCTATTCCTTCCGGATGGTAAATTTCTTATCGCGGGAAGCTTTTCATCAGTTGGAGGCGTTCTCAAGAACCACATTGCCCGAATAAATTCCGACGGTACTCTCGATTTAAGCTACCAGGCATCCGCTGACGGAGCAGTTTTCACTATAGTCAGACAGGCAGACGGTAGTACCCTTGCCGGAGGCACTTTCTCAGAGATCAATGGGGTGACTCGTAAGCGATTGGCACGATTGAATTCGGATGGGTCGCTTGACCCGTCCTTTGCCGTCAGTTTCGATAACCCTTCTGATTCAGTCACTACTATCAACCACCTTCAAAACGGCGACATCCTTATTGGAGGAGAATTTATAAGGATTGACACAACTACACGATACCGATTTGCTCGTCTCAATGCGAATGGAACCGTAGATAGCGATTTTGCATTTGTTTTTCTTGCGGGACGCAGTCCAGCAAACTTCATTGTACCCCGTCCTGACGGCAAGATCTTGATCGGCGGATCATTTGCTGTGGTAAACGGAGATATGCGGAGCAAAATAGCTTTGATTAACCCGGACGGAACAACTGACGCGGCTTTTCCTGACCTAAATTTTGGTTCTACCGTGCGGTCTATGCTTGTTGGGCCTGACAATCAGATTCTCATCGGTGGTGATTTGTTTTGCACGTTACAAGCATTTAATTCGGATGGAAGTGTGAATTCCGCTTTCGCATCGCCCTTGACAAGGGATAACTGTGATGGAATATTCGCTTTGGCTAGGCAGCCGGACGGCAAAATTTTAGTTGGCGGCTCCTTTGCCCTAAACGGAACGTTTCGTAACAATTTAGCGCGATTGAATATCGACGGTTCGATTGACAACACATTTATGAACAATCTCACTGGGCCTAACTTGACGGTAGCGAGGATTGTCCTGCAGCCCGACGGCAAGATTCTCGTGTCTGGATTGTTTACAGAGGTGAGTGGTCAGTCACGTAATCGAATAGCCCGCCTCAATGCCGACGGCACTCTTGACCATACTTTTCAAAATGGGATGACGGGCCTGAAGGCGGGTAATGACTCTGTTTACGCGGATGTTTTGGAAAGGTTACCAGACGGAAAGGTTCTCGTAGGAGGCGACTTTGAAACTGTGAATGGTTCCGCCCGCGCACGCTTCGCACGGCTAAACCTCGACGGTAGTCTTGACGGATCTTTCCTGAACGGACTAACGGGTCCAAACGGGAGATTGAGATCACTTGTTGCAACTTCTCACGGAAAGGTTTTAATAAGCGGTTCTTTCACGGCCATGAACGGGCAAACGAGGCCTGGATTGGCGATGCTGAATGATGACGGATCTCTCGATTCTTCTTTCAATATCAGTTTGGTGTCATCCAACAATGTTGGTGCTTTCGGACTCGCGATCGAGCCCGACGGCAGTTTGCTAGTAGGGATAGGAAGTACGACAAGAACCGTAAACGGTTTAAGCCGAGCTGGCATGTTTAGAATTCAGGCCGTTTCTCCGACCCACCACGACTACGACGGTGATGGCCGATCTGATCTTTCGGTGGTTCGTTCTACAGACAATGTCTGGTATCTGCTTCAGGGAACGGCTGGGTATACGGCGCAGCAGTTTGGTGAGGCTGGGGACCGCATAGCTCCGGCTGATTATGATGGTGACGGGAAGACCGACGTGGCGGTGTTTCGGCCTGCGACGGGGACTTGGTTTGTGTTTATGTCGCAGACTCAGACATTCCAGCAGTTTGGTTGGGGAGCGAATGGCGACCTGCCGGTTCCGACTGATCGGGACAATGACGGCAAGGCGGATCTTGTTGTGTTCAGGCCTTCGAACAACACCTGGTACACGCGGTATGCGAATGGCACGTTTGCTACGACCGAGTTCGGGGTAGCGGGAGACAAGCCTTTGGTCGGGGACTTCGACGCGGACGGGATTGGCGACATCGCTTTATTCCGACCGTCGAACAACAACTGGTACATTTTGAAATCAAGCCTCGGATTCTTTATCCAAACTTGGGGCGAGGCGGGCGATATTCCCGTTCCTGCGGACTTCGACGGTGACGGAGCGACCGATCAGGGCGTGTTCCGGCCTTCAACGGGCCAATGGTTCCTGTCGCGGACGACCGATGGATTCGGTTCACAGAACTGGGGCCAGGCCGGCGACATACCGGTCGCTGCCGATTACGACGGCGACGGCAAGTCGGACGTTGCGGTCTTCCGTCCAACGAACGGCACCTGGTACATCGTCAACTCCTCCACGGGCCAGCTGATCCAACAGTTCGGCCAACCCGGCGACGTGCCGACGCAGAGTGCATACCTCTATTAGGAGTTATTTTTAACAAGATGGACAGGTTATGCAGGATGATTCTTCATCCTGATCATCCTGTCCATCTTGTTTCTCTTCGAGCTTATGGGAACTAAGAGGGAACCACCCCGTCGGCGGAGGCCGCTGCCACCCCTCCTTAGACAAGGAGGGGAATTGCATGCGTATCGTTCGTATCGTTCCTAGCTTCCATATCGTTCGCATCATTCCTATCTTCCATATCATTCCTATCGTTCCTAGCTTCCAAATTACCGTTTGAGATCGGATCGGTTCGGCGTAAGTTCGTGCGAGCGGACCTGTTTGGTGGAGGCCGCGGGTGAATTTATGAAACGAATATCATTTGAGGATGAGGAACTGGTTAACGCGTGTCGGGAACTTTATATAAAATACGGCGGGAAAAAACATCGCGGAGGAGATCCGTCGCTCTGGATGGCCGGATTTCGATCGCAGAAGGCTGTACAACACTACGGTCTGCGGTACGTGGTATCCCGGCTGGATCGAGCGTTTCAAGTGGAAAGAAGAGATCGAGCGGCTTAAGAAGGCGGCCGAAGAACGGGACATGGGCAAGACCACC
>JANNNS010000152.1:0-10019 GCA_031398645.1 Acidobacteriota bacterium | reverse complement strand
GGGTTCCCGCCCGCTTCCGCCCAGACCCACGAGGAGTCGTCTACCCTCACGTGTAGATGCCCGACGCGTGGTGTAACTTGCAGGGCCTGGGCGCCGAACACCGGCACGATATGCAGGTTCTCGGTGCAGTACTGAATTACGGCGACACCTCTTGCAAGCGGTGCTGGTAGCGGAGCTTCGATAAGTATTTTCGGCGGAGGCTCATTCTCGATCGGAATGACGGCCGATCGGCATTTTGGATCCGAATTCTGTGCCGCGATCGACGCGTAGCAAAAAACAATTGTTAAAGCAGACAGTAAAAACCTGCCGCGCGAGTAAGAGAGATCATCCACAACGTTTTTCCTCCACTTCCAATGCCTTGTCATCCGGCCAAGCCAATTCTTAAGACTCTACGAAAAGGCGTTTGCTTTCCGGTGTCGTGCTAATGACTCTAGCGGTATTCCAAAGTTTCCAACACACTACAATCTCTAGAATGTGACCTAGATTTTTCTATAGGAAGGAATTATTGCTATTGATCTGGACGAGCCTCGAAATCAGACGATAGAAGTAGAATCTGTTTTGGGGAGATTCGGAAGAAGACTTCGATCAATGCTTGGGCAGCCCGCTCACGTGGATCTCATGTCGATATGCAATGTCTCCCGGAACGACGAGCGTGATCTCCGTTCCGGAGGCTTCGGAACTATCCAGCGTGAGCTTGGCCCCAATACGAGCTGTTCGTTCTCGCATGCCTTTGAGCCCAAAGTGTCCTTCTTTTCCGCCGGAGATGATCGCCGGATCAATCCCCTTGCCATCGTCTTTAACGCGAATGACAAGGTCGGGGCCATACCTAAGTTCTACATCCACGCGGCTCGCCTCGGAATGAGCGCAGGCGTTCCTTATAGCCTCGTATCCAATACGGTATATCTCGTCACGAACGATCGGATGCATATCTCTCGCGTTGCCAACGACAACAAACGTCGGCGCCATCGAACCATCCAGTACGCAAGTTTCGGAAGCACGTTTCAACGCCGCGGCGAGATCGTTCTTCTCTGTAGTTGAGTCTCGCAAGGAGCTTAGAGCGGCCCGTCCCTCGTTGACCGCCCGGCCGAGCCAGGTCGACAACTGCTGCACTACGCGCCGTAAATGGACTGAGTCGTCAGTGTGCTCCAGAGCATCGTCAGCCACCATCTTGCTGCCCTGGATCGTCTGGAGAAAAGTATCGTGGAGATCTTGGGCCAAACGTGTGCGTTCGGCTAATCGTTCGTCGAACCGGGCGGCCATAACTTTGGAAATGCTCCTGATGCGAAGGCTGTATAAAGCCCACACGATCAAGCCGACTGCTACGACACACAGAACGCGAAAGAAATTTGTCTGATACCAAGCTGCTGCGACGTTGAAGTTGAGAACAGCACCTTCTTCGTTCCATAGGCCGTCGTTATTGGAAGCGATCACTCGGAACACGTAGTCGCCGGGTGGCAGGTCGTTATAGAAAGCTTGCCGCCGCGTACCCGCTTCCTGCCAGTCGATATCGTGTCCTTCAAGTTTGTATCGAAAATTAACCTTTTGAGGGGCAATGAAACTGAGCGCCGTGTAGTCGATCCGCAAATCACGGGATAAGGGAGGAAGTCTCACCTCCTCATTGAGTGAATAACTCTTCCGGTCGACGATGACTTCCTCGACATGAACGGGCGGAACGACCGCATTGTCAGCCAGACGGGAAGGATCTATCATTTGCATCAAGGTAAAGTTCGCGAACCATAATCGTCCGTCGACACTCTTCACGCCAGAGTTGAAAGGCGCCGCGCCTGGCTGCGCTCCGTCCGCAATGTCGAATACGCGGAGTTGGAGGAAGTGTTCCCGCTGATCCCACCATCGCTGTAATTCGGCTTTGGTTATTCTTAAGAGACCGCACCGAGCGTACAACCAAAGATCCTCATTATTGTCGAATACGAGCGCGTAGATCTCGTTGCACGGAAGACCGTTGCCGACAGTCAGCGTTTGGTGTTTGCCATCCTTCCATGCAACCACTCCGAACGGAGCAGCCCCCATGACCGACCCGTCGGGACCGGTGATGAGTTGGTTGATTCGCGTCTCGCCGGGCTCGCGCGGGAACTGAAACGTTTCTGTTTTGCCGTCACGGAGCCGAACCAGATTGCCATCGAGAAGACCCAACCATATTCCGTTTTGCGGATCGGCCGTGATTCTTATCGCAGCCGGTATCTGCGGTTCCGATAGCTCTTCTTGGACCTGATAATTACGAATTCGCATCAACGTCCGCGGCGGCCCGAGATTAATCGCCCAAACATTGTTCTCCGAATCCTCAGCGATCCCCTTGATGAGTCCGACCGGACTGCCGTCCGCCCTTTTTATTAGGCGATCCCTCCCGCCTTCTGAAACCCGCAAGGTGTTGTCCACACCGACCCAAATGCGACCGGCCCGGTCTTCGAGAAAAGACGTTAATTGGCCCCCCAGTAGATAATTACCCCTTCGCGTAAATTCGCCGCTCGAATTGAGTTGATCAAGATTGCCTAAATTTCCGATCCAGACGGACCCGTCGCGGGGTGCGAACACGGAAACCACGGCATCCGAGCTTACACCTTCACGTGTGGTGTAGCTGGTTACACGAACGTCTCGAAAGAGGTCGAGCCCCTTGGTGGTTGCGACCCACAAGTTACCTTCCCGGTCCTCAAAAAGCTTCAATACAAAATTGCCGGATAAACCGTCGGATTCGCGGAATTGATCTACCTGGTCACCGTGGATCCGATAAATGCCCTGGTCGCCCGTTCCGACCCACATATTTCTATCCCGATCTTCGAGCAGTGTCAGCACTTCAACCGTTTCCCCAGTTAGTCCAGGGGCGATAAAGGGCCTTAAAGAGCCGCCGATCATCCTCTGCAACCCCAAACCGCGCCCCTTTGAAAATATGCCGACCCAGAGAGTGCCGTCCGAAGCCGCCGAAAGTGCATAAACCCCGCCCATTCCCGTGTTTGATTTCAACGCTTCAGGTCGGTATATCGTGGATGCTCCCGGTCGCCATTTGAGCAGAGCGGTATCTCCACCAATCCAGAAATCGCCCAAATTATCTTGGATGAGAGGTACCGTGGCTCCGAATTGAGGTATTCCATCACCCTCGTCGTAACAACGAACGTCCGTGTCAACAATCTGGCATAAGCGTTCCCTGTAATTGTCGGAACGGTTCCGGGTGAACCAGATTTCCTGCTTCGCAGTCTCCAAAATCTCCATTATCCCGCCGCCGCCTTCCAGGTAAGTGAACTGATTCTGGTTTGTTCGGCGGATCAACCCGTTGGAAGTCCCGATCCAGAGGCTTCCGTCGCTCGAGCCGAGTAACGAATAAATCTGGTTGGAAGGAAGCGGTGCTCTACTAATATTGTTGAAGGAAACAAAGCGGACGCCATCAAATCGGAAGAGTCCGACTTGGGTTCCGATCCATATATATCCGTCCGACGTTTGTGCGATTGTATTTACGGTTCCGCCAAAAAAACCATCGCGTACGCGCCAAGCGACGTGTCCATATTGAGAGACGCGCTTGCCGGAATCGAGGGCCTTAATGGGGCTGTCGGCGAAAAGTAATAAGAATAAGATCGAAAGTATCCGCGCGGAATGCACCGCAATCATGCTTAAAATTAAACTAATGTCTGCGTTCCTAGGTCTTTTCACATCCACCACCAGACCGCTTCTGGTCCAATCTCAGACTTGCATTTGCGAAGATCACAGAAATTACTTACTGCAAGGATAGAGCCATATTAAACACGCCCGGCGCTCGGGTTCGTTTCCAACGTACCGTTGATATCGACGGTTTGAATCCTGTAGTTTTCTACAGCCCAGACTGGCTGCTAGATCTGGAGCATGCCCCGTCGGAGCGCGATCGTTACAGCGTGGGTCCGATCGTTGGCTCCCAGCTTATCGACCAAGTTCTTGATGTGGAAGTTCACCGTTGTTTCGGCGATCGCTAGTTCCCGGGCAATTTGCTTGTTGCGAAAGCCGTCCCGAATGAGACGAAGGACCTCGAGTTCTCGGGTTGTGAGGTCTTCTTCACCAAGGTGTTCAGCTAAACGAGCTGCCACTTCTGGCGGAACCTTGCGATGTCCTGTGTGTACGGCTCGTATGACCGTTAGCAATTCATTCTTCGGCATGCTTTTGAGCAAGTAGGCCGACGCACCCGCCTGCAATGCTCGCTTAATCTCGCCATCGCTATCCGAGGTCGTAAGCATGATAACCCGAGCGCTTGGAAACTCTCCTCGGATCGCAATCAAGGCGTCCGTGCCGTTCGTACCCGGAAGGCGAAGATCCATCAACGTGATATCAGGTCTATGACGACGAAATTCTTCGATGCCCTCTACCGCGTTCATCGCTTGCGCCACCAAGAGCATATCCGGTTGCGAACCAATGATCGTCCCCAGTCCTTCGCGAAAGACCGGGTGATCTTCGACGCTAAGAATACGAATGGGCGCAGGGCTCGGCATTTTTTCCCACCATTGTAATATTATTTAGCTTTTCCACATAACCTCGTCCTATGAAGTAGCGATGCACCCTTCCATCGAAATAGCCAACTATCGACGCCGACTTGTTCGAAGACTCATCAGAGGTTCGTCATCCGGGTGTGTGCGTACCGGTGCTTACCGTAACGGACGTATTCCCGGGCAGCCAGGCGGGGTTCGAGGCGATAACCGCGGGATCAGGCACAGTGACGGTTGACGTGGTGAACTCGGGCATCGGGCTCCAGGCGTTGACCGTGGTAAGTGCATCAAATGCAAATGTCACGATCCCGCCGTTCCCGATGGGCACCTTCAACCCGGTCACGAGCACGTTCACCGTACCGAACTCCGCACAGCCGGTGGACTTCACGTTAAGGGCATCCGTAGGGAGCCGGGCCGTGCTCATTCGAGCCCAATGCCCGGCGGTACCCTAAAAGTCTATCGTCCAATATAAAAGCGGCCCTAACCTCAGGGCCGCTTCCAACTCTTTAACGATCTTTGGGTTTAAACAGCATTGGACTCCCAGCTGGCCCATGTCCGTGAACCGAAGCCTGCCGGAGTCCGGTTCAGAAACATTAGCCGGTCGAGCCCCCGAAGACGGCTTGATCGGCGACTCCGTTGCCGTCGTAGTCAGCAGGAACGGGGATACCTTCTGCTCCGCCCAAGTCATATTTGAAGAAGCTGAGTCTCGGTAATGTACTAGGTATTGTTCGCGTCGCCATGAGCGACAAGATCGGGGCGTCCGTTATTGTCCCGATCTATCTGGATTGGCAGATCGCCGATAAAACCGATGGACAATCTCACGGGTAGCGAGTATTGGAGATCATCTAGTTAAGGTGTTCAATGCTTTCGCAAGTTCCATGCGAGTAATCGAGCGATATGGGTTGACGCTATTTCCGTCGAGCGTCAGAAGGCCGCGCTGGAGTGCCACTGCGACGTATCCTCGCAAATGCGTGGGAATCGACGATTGATCCGCAACGTGGGCCGGCAAGGTCGATGTCGAAGCGATGCCGTCAAGCTTCGCAGCCTTTACGAATGCCACGGCGGCGACCAAACGACTCGCATTGCTGTTCGGGCAAAAATTCCCGCCTGGCGAAACGTCAAAAAACAGCTTACCGTCGGGATTCGACTGCACGCTTTCGACAGCACTGCGAGTCTCAATATCTTTCGTGTCATGGAATAATCGCGAAGACGCCAGATATTGGGGGACCAAGCCTGCCCTTACGAAGGAAGCGGCAAGGTCGTAGCGCGATACGCTGGAATCAGGCTTGTACTTCTTGCCTTTCGTTAGCATCAAGTTGTTCAGTAGGCTCCTTCTAGCCTCTACAGCCAACTCTGCCGGTAAGGAAGAGAGATCCTGTAGCTCCGGGTATTCAACTCGGGTCATCTCTATCGCACCAAAAACATTCTGTGCAAAGCCAATACCTGCGGTGTGGTTTATGACCGCCGTAATATTCTGGCTTGACGGATTGCGGACGAACACCTCTTCACGACGACCGGAAAGGCCGGGAAGGTTCAAATTGTTGGATTCTCCGATCAATGAGTTCGACTCGCTATAGACCTTTAGTCCAAAGTCATTAGAGCTGAGTCCCCAGGAAAGGCCGACACGCGCTTGAACTACGTTAGACGGCAGTGCGAAGCTAACCGCACTAGACAGGCCCGGAAATACCATCTGGGTAAAGCTATTACCCGTGGTCGTTACGAATCGAACGTTGTTCCTGGATAGCGTGGAGCGAAATGATCCCATTCGGCGATCAGGAAAAGCGGCCTCAATAACGGCGGCGTACGTGTTTAGCATTCCCGCGCCAGCCTCGTGATAAAAGTACTTCGGAAGTGGCGTTGAGGTTCGGCTAAGAATGTCCTTAATTTCCGCTGGGCGGAGCGTTGGATTTATCTCAAGCATCAGAGCGATAGCACCCGCAACCTGAGGGGCCGAGAAAGAGGTCCCACTTGCAGTCGTATAATTGGGCATTTCGCCCACGGTCAATCGACTCGAATCGGCACCTCCAATTCCTCCAACGCTGGTGGTCGTCGCCGCACTTCGCAGACTCGCGACATTCACTCCGGGAGCAACGAGAGTTGGCTGCTGATTATCAGCACCAAAGGTGCCTCGCGAAGAAAATGGTGCGAGGGTCCCATCCTGGTCGGTCGCTCCGACTCCGATCACCCACGGTGCTGCAGCGTACGGATTCAAAGTGCCGTTGCGGGAGCCACTGTTCCCAGCGGAGAAGACTACGCTGACACCTTCGTCCGTTAAGAACTTGGTAGCAACATTTACCGGATCGTTGGAGTCGTAGATCGTATCCGCAGAAAAACTGCAATTTAAAACTCGAACATTGTAACTCGCTCCCTTATCCAAAATGTAGTCAAAACCCGACAAGACATGAGTTAGATTAAGGTCGCCGGCACTTAAGCCTAGAAGGTTTGCGCCGGGAGCGATTCCGTTGAATTTCCCTCCGGAACTTACACCGCTGGCCGCTATTACGCCTGCGACAAAGGTTCCATGCCCAGCAACCGGATCCGTGTTAGGCAGATTCTCGACTGAGACAGGATTTAGAAATCCCGCGGGCACGCTTTGCGTGTCGGCAAGGCGGATGTTTTGTACAACACGACCGGCGAGATCAGGATGTTGGCTGTTTATGCCGGTGTCCATGACTGCTACGGTGACGTTTCGGCCAGAAATTGGCATACCACTGTTCCGTGTGCGAAGCTCACTGTCGCTAGGAACTCGCTGGATCCCGGTTGTTTTGAAATATGGGTCAGTATTGAATGTCAGCGTTCGATTTCCGTATAAAGACCGGACTCTTGCAAGACGCGAGATAGCGATTATCTGGCTTTTCGTTGCGGTCACATAGACCATCGGAAGCCTTCGGAACCGGGTGCCACCCTGGATACCGATCGTTTGCAAACTCTCAAGATCAGAGTTTGTGACCGCACCGTGAAAGGTAACCAATGCATTGATGCTACTGTCATCCGTCATGCCGTCGATGGCCATCGCCAGTTCAGGGTCGACGCTTTGCAAACCGCTACTGTCATCCGCACCCGTTAGAGTGATGCCGTCCACGTTACGCATCGTAATCTGGTCAGCCCCCGTCAGCGTGATACCGTCGGCTCCAGTCAAGGAAATCCCATCAGCTCCGGTTAGCGTAATTCCCGCCGGACTGATCAGCTCGAAAGCCACACCCGATGGGCTGAATCCAACGACGGAATCTGCACCGATCAGTGTGATGCCATCCGCACCCGTGAGGGTGATTCCATCCGCACCGGTAAGCGTAATGCCGTCAGCTCCCGTAAGCGTTATTCCGTTCGTACCGACACGAGCAGCTCCGTCAGCACCGGTCAGGGTAATACCATCGGTACCGGTAAGCGTAATGCCATCAGCCCCGGTTAGGGTAATTCCGCTAGGCCGCTGCAAGATGATCGAATCAGCGGTGTATTGGGCTCCATCCGCACCGGTGAGGGTAATGCCGTCCGCGCCCGTCAACGTGATCCCGTCCGCACCCGTCAACGTAATGCCGTCCGCACCGGTCAACGTAATGCCGTTAGGGCCAGTATAGGACGCACCGTTTCCGCCGGTTCGCGTGACACTGTCCGCTCCCGTCAACGCCATCCCATCCGCGCCAGTAAGGGTGATCCCATTTGATCTATATGCCAAGAGGCCGTCCGCACCCGTAAGCGTAATGCCAGACGTTCCGATGTAGGAGATGCCATCAGCCCCTGTCAGCGAAATCCCGCTGGACCGCGTGATGGTCAACCCACCTAGCGCCGTCCCGACAAGCAGGCTCGTTAACGCTAGTAATGTAAGGGTTTGCCTCATTAAGATTGTTGAAACCAAAAGATTCATATGCCGGCTTTTCAAAAGACCTTCATATGGCGAAACGGGGGGCTCTAACTCCAGGAGTTTACTATGCCCCCCGTATCAAAAGCAAGCAATTATTCCTTTGGAACCGACCCGTTCGATACCAACTGAAAAGTTAGGCCTTTTTCAAGGCGTATATTTTTTTCCAAAGCGGACAGGGTTGTACCGGACTGAACTGAACCGCCTACCGAATTTGAGATATTTATTCCCTGTATCGTACGACCGGCCGTTCCGACCGTCTGCCCGGCCGTGCTGGCTACGCCGCCAACTGTATTCGTCGCCGTATTCAGGAGTGCACCCGTCGTGCTGCCAACGCTGCCAACGGTGCTTCCAACCCCACCAAGCAAGCCTCCGCCGCCGGAAGACGAACCACCAGAAGTCTGGGTTGTTGTGCTGCTACTTCCGAAAAGATCAGAGCTCGCCGTGTCACCAACGCGGGCGCTCGACGCAACGTTCGTGATCGACGTTATCGAAGCGCTCAATGGAGCTGAAATGTCCTTATTCTGAACTCTGTCAAAAATGAGGCCGATCTTTGAAGCCGAATTCTCTTTGGTCTTTTGCTGCACTTCCGTCACGCGGCCGATCAATTTTGAGCCCTTCGGGACGATCGTCTGGCCGTTCTGCTTGACTGCTTTGGTCGTTTTGAGGATCACCTCATCCCCAACACGGGCTTTTTTAACGTCTAACGAGCTTTGCAGCTGGCCCTCGATCGTCGTGCCGGAGCTCAGGATCGCCTGATTTCCCGCCTTGCTATCAGAGCTAGAGGAACCGTCATCCCTCAATGGCTCGCTTTTCTTAGAAGTTTGCGCCGCACCAATGACCGACAAACTTAAGCCTACACATAAACAAAATAGTAATTTTTTCATCTCATTACTCCCTAATACTGCTGAGTCGAACTTTTTTGAGAAGAGTCAGGTCCGAGATCTTCGGAACTGAACCGATAATAGCGACGGGCACTTGAGAAAAACTTGAGCTTATTGCCAGATCTCGGTTTTAAGCGCCAGAAACATCATAGCTTTCAAGTTTTTCTCAAGTTTCCTTCATTATTATGAAAATTGAGTATGACAATGACGTTTTCCCTACACGACAGTATCGGGCCCGACACCTCGACAGAATGCTCTGAAACAGGCTTCCACGTGGCTTCGTCTCGGGCGGAAAAGACAAAAAACGAAATGCACATCCTGGAATACAAGATAAAATCCCCAATTTCAGGCGATTTGGTCGAACGGACTCGGATAGATTCGTTGTTAGAGAGGTCTGTTTCCCAATTTCCCGCCACACTTATATCCGGGAGAGCCGGAACGGGTAAAAGCGCGATCGCGGAACACTTCTCCGCAAGGTTCAGCAAAGTTGCATGGTATTCCGTGGAGACGACTGATACTTCGTGGGGGGCCTTTTCACGGTATTTTGCGGCCAGCCTTCATGGGCCCGACGCTCCAATATGCCTCCAAAATGCTGAGAGTCAGGAGTGCTCCTTGGATCAAGGCGAAATAGCTCAATTCCTGGTGCAAAGCTTTACACACTTTTACAGTACGGATGAGCCCGAAAAAACACTGATCGTTCTGGACGATGTTCATCACATATTCGATACTCCCTGGTTCGACGATTTCTTCAATTTACTCGTCCATTCGCTTCCTTCATCGGCCCATCTCCTGATGTTGTGCCGCAGTAAGCCACCGAACCCC
>JANNNS010000153.1:0-22540 GCA_031398645.1 Acidobacteriota bacterium | reverse complement strand
TCGACGAGGAAGAGCCGCTTGAGATCGAGGCCTCGAAGCACGACCTCAGTTATATAAAGCTCGATGGCAACATCGGCTGTATGGTCAACGGTGCCGGCCTCGCGATGGCGACGATGGACATCATCAAACTCGCCGGCGGCGAACCTGCGAATTTCCTCGACGTCGGCGGCGGTGCCAGTCAGGAACGCGTCGAACAGGCGTTCAAGATCCTGCTTGCCGACGAGAACGTCAAGGCCGTTCTGATCAACATTTTCGGCGGCATCGTCCGCTGCGATATGGTCGCAAACGGCGTTGTTGCGGCTGCCAAGAATCTCGGCGTATCGATCCCGATCGTCGCCCGGCTCGAAGGCACCAACGTCGAAGAAGGCCGTCGCGTCCTAGCGGAATCAAGCATCGGCATCGTCACCGCTCAAGGGATGAATGACGCAGCCGAGAAGGTGGTCTCAGCCGCCAAGGCCGGACTCTAACCAAAATACGCAACTCACGCGACTGAGGCGGTCCTCGAGGGCCGCCTTTTTGCGCCACTATGTTCCGGCGCCGAAAAGCAACCAAATCCAATCTAATGAACATCCATTAGCCAAAGCTTCACTTCAAGTCTCGACTCTGAGGAACAAATTGTATGAAACAGATGATCACTCTCCTGATGATATTCGTGTGCGCCGTTTCTGCCCTTGCTCAAACGGTTCGGAATCCGAGGTTCGCGAGGGGCGCAACGCGTGGACTTTCACGGCCGATCCCCTCGAAGCCGATACGCTCGGTAATGCCGCAGCAGACAGCGGACACCAACAGTTCGCTGCCTATTCGACGCGTGATTCTCTACTCAAACGGCGTCGCCTATATCGAGCGCCGGGGAATCGTCAACGGCAACGCGGAGGTAAACCTGTCATTCAAGCAATCGCAGGTCGACGACGTGCTGAAATCAATGGTCGTGCTCGATCTGGGACAAGGAAAGATCGGTGCGGTTTCATACAACTCGTCTGCACCAGCCTCCGCAAGAACTGCCGAAATACCATTTAGAATCGGCTCGGAATCTGAACAAAGCGAAACCTCGATCGGCGGTCTGGCGGGTGTACTGTCACAGTTACAGGGTGCAAAAGTAATAGTTACCTCGACAAAGGGAGTTGCGACCGGTTCGATTCTGACGGTAGAGAAAAGGAAGATTGAAATGAAGCCAGAAAATTCACCGGTCAGCGTTGCAAATGGATATTCGCTCGTCATAGCCTCGGAAGGTGGAGAACTTACGGCTTTTGATCTAACGGAAATACGAGCCGTTAAATTAGTGGACGATGCAACACGCCGCGATATCAACGAGTTTGCCAACGCAACAGCTTCAACCCGCCGCCGCGATGCGAAGACGATAACTGTTACATCCGATGGCGTAGGGCAACGTGAGATGGTGGTCAGCTACACGATCTCGGCACCGATCTGGAAAACCACCTATCGCGTCGTGCTGGATGAGGCGGGCAAGCCATTCTTCCAAGGCTGGGCTATCGTTGACAACGTTAGCGATGAAGACTGGAACAACGTGAAACTTTCACTGGTATCCGGCTCACCAGTTTCGTTTATTCAAAATCTGCAGAAACCGCTATATCGTTATCGTCCGGTCATTCCAATACCTGAAGACCTGAATTTGGATCCACAGATTTACGATGCAGAAGATGGCCATGGGCAAGGTTACGGTTCAGGCTCTGGTTCGGGCTCAGGTTCAGGCGATGGCGACGGATATGGAAGCGGGGGAGGTCGCGGAACCGTGGATGTTTCCGATTCAGCTGTGGGAAGTAACTTCATGAAGGTAGAAACGAGCATTAGCAATGCACTAATAAATGAACAAGCCGGTGTTACGACGGCCGCAACGGGAAATGAGCTAGGCGATCTTTTCGAATACCGGATCGAGAATCCGGTTACGGTATCCCGAAACCGATCGGCGCTAATACCAATAGTCCAGACCAAGATGGAGGGCGAACGCGTGTCTATCTATAACGAATCGGCCCGAAAAGACCGGCCGATGGGCGGCATGATGCTGAGCAATACGACACCGCTGACGTTCGAAGGTGGAAGCCTAACCGTGCTCGACCGCGATGCATACGCGGGCGAAGCTCTAATGGAGCGTCTGAAACCGAAAGAACGCCGGCTGATCTCCTTCGCTTTGGACCTGGGAACGCGCATTTCCACCGTGGAAGAGGGTGACACCCGGCCTGCTCAACTCGTAAAGATCGTTAATGGGGTTTTTCAGGTTCACTACTTTCGCAGTGAAAAGAAAATCTATAATGTAATCAATCAAACCGATCGCGAAAAAGTGCTATACATCGAACATCCTATTCGGAAAGGATGGGGGCTGTCGGACGAGTCTTCAAAACCCGAGATCGCTACCGACAGATATTACCGCTTTCGCGTTGTTCTAAAACCATTCGAAAAGGCCGAGGTGCCGGTGATCGAGAGGCAGGGACTGATGGATTCGTACGGCCTTTCGTCGATTACCAGAGAACAAATCAATCTCTTCGTGATGCGACAGTACATTGATGCCGAAACTAAAACGAAACTCGAAAAATTGATCGATCTGAGGACTAAAATAAGCCAGGTCATCGCGAAGCTCAAGCAGTTTGAAGAAGAAGTCGGAAGGATCGAAGCCGATCAAAAACGGCTTCGCGAGAATATCGAATCTCTCTCAAAAACCGCAGAGGCCAAATCACTGATCACGCGCTACATCGCAAAAGCCGGCGAACAAGAAACTCGGCTGGAAGAAATGGAGAAAGAACGAAAAACGATAACCGAAGACAAGCAGCGGCTCGAGGTCGAACTGGCACTGGCCGTGCGATTGTTTGAGTTGAAGTGAGACCTAAACCTTGATGTAGATCCGCCGTCGATAGAGGAGCCACATTAGGAACAGCCAAAAGAGAATGTAGGTGATAGCGTAGGCGAGTGAGGCGTTGATGGGCGAGAGGATCGGTAAGTAGAGGTTATTGAAGATCCACTGTTGCAGCGTGACGTCTTTGCCGTCGGGGCCGGCGAGGCGGATCATGCCCATTACTCGGGCTAGAATGCCGGAAAAGACGAAGAGGGCTAGGGCATTGACGCCGAATATTACAAACGGCTTTGCCCAGCGTTTGTAGCCTTTGATGTCGATGACAAAGTAGCAGACCGCGAGCGTGAGAAGTGCGATGCCTGATGTGTAAACGACGTATGAACTGGTCCAAAGCGATTTGTTCAGCGGGAAAACGAGGCTCCACGACCACCCGAGGGCGAGAAGTACTGTGCCCGCGAAAAAAAGGCCGGAAACAGTTGAGAGTAACGAGTAACGAGTAACGAGGGCGTGGTCGTCACTTGTTACTTGCCCCACGTTTCTCCTCCTGATCCACGTTCCTGCCAGAACCCCCGAGATCGTTGTGACTATCGCCGGCATCGTTGAAAGAATGCCCTCGGGGTCAAAGACTTTGCCGGCACGCCAGATGTGATTTTCGGTCAGGATCGTGCGGTCGAGCCAGGCGGAAAGGTTGCAGGCTTTGTCATCGACTGTCCATACCTCACAACCCGGAACCGGTACAAGCGTCATTAGCAGCCAATAAAGCAGCAGCAGGCCGATGCCGATGAGCGTTTGCTGCCTCCAGCTGGTGTGCAGATAGATAATCGAAACGATCAGGTAACAAACCGCGATCCGCTGAAGCACGCCGGGAATTCGCATGGTTCCGACGTTGTACGGAACGATCACGGTTCCCGCCAGCCAGCATACGGCCACGACAAGGGCTGCCGCACCCGCGATCATCAGAGCCAGTTTTGTTTTGTCCCAAAGGTAAAAAAAGAGCGCCGCGGAATAGGCGAAGACGATCAATAACTTGAGAAGATAAGGGATCTGCGTTTCAGCGAAATTGAAGAAAGGAATCGCCGACATGACGATGCCGAGAGCGAATATCAGCGAAGCACGGGTGGCAATCTTGAAATAAACGCTGCGGGTAATGCCTTCGTCGATTCGTTTGCTGAGAGCGATGGGGATGGCGACGCCGACGATGAAAAGAAAGAATGGAAAAATGTAGTCGGTAGGCGTGATACCGTGCCACTCGGCGTGTTTGAACGGGCCGTATATCGCAGACCAGGTGCCCGGATTATTGACGAGCACCATTCCCGCGATGGTCATTCCGCGAAACACGTCGAGGGAGACCAGGCGTTCTCGAACTGGCGTATCAGACATATAAAAGGGGTTTTGCCCGCGAATTACGCGAATGAACGCGGAAAAAAAGCGAGCTAAATAAAGTCCGTTGACCCAGGCGACCCGTACAAATTCTCATTCGTTAAATTCGCGTGATTCGCCGGCAAAACCTTCTTTCACCAACCGTGCCGCTCGCGCGTGCTCGTGATATGCGCCGTGTGGTGACGCGAGTGCCATGCGTAGAGTGCCAAGGCTTTTTCGAGCGGCCAGTTTCCGGTTTCGGGATGGACGAACTCCTTTGCGAAATCGGCGTCGGTGAATGAGTTGATGAGCGCAACCCAGCGAGCGTGGATGGCGTCGATCATCTTTAACGACACCTCGACAGAAAGTTTGCTGTCGGCGAGTTCGGCCCAGCGCTCTTCGTAATACGGCCGAATAGTCGGCGGCTCGTCTTCGGTAAGAGCAAGCTTGAAACGAATGAGTGAATTCGCGTGACTGTCGGCGATGTGATGAACGGTCTGCCGCAGGGTCCAGCCTTCCGGCCGATAGCGAGTTTCGAGTTGTTCGTCATTCAGGCCCTCGACAGCGGCCCGAACATCGGCGGGCAGGTTTGCAATTGTCGCAAGATTCTCGGAACGCGAAGGGTGGTTTGCGAGGTCGAACTTGCCGATCGGAAAACGAAGGTCTTGCTCTTGAGATGGCTGTGACATATTCTCTCCCGGAACCGCAAGCGTCCCACTTGCGTGAGCGTAAATGCGAACAATGCTAAATAATTACGACGCCGCCGAACGCGTGCAAGCGGGACGCTTGCGGTCCCAGCATTTGAAACTAGCCGCCGTAGTAATTTTCAAACCGAGTAAATTCTTTTAGGAACGCCAGCTTGATGGTGCCGGTCGGACCGTTCCTTTGTTTCGAGATCAGCAACTCTGCCATACCGGCATTCTCGTCGGATGGCTTATAGTAATCCTCACGGTAGATGAACGCAACCACGTCGGCGTCCTGCTCGATCGAACCGGATTCACGAAGGTCGGACATCATCGGTTTTGGCGGATTTCGTGCTTCGGGTGCTCGCGAAAGCTGGGACAGAGCGATCACCGGGACGTTCAGTTCTTTTGCCAGGCCCTTTAATTCTCGCGAGATCTGCGAGACTTCCTGCTGTCGCGATTCGGCACGGCCGCCGCCCATTAGCTGGAGGTAATCTACAACGATGAGGTCGAGCTTCTTTTGCTCGGCTGCCAGCCGCCGGGCCTTGGCACGCATTTCGAGCACGGAAATTCCGGGCGTGTCATCAATGAACAGTCGCGCGTCGGCAAGCGTGCCGATCGCTCGGGCGAGCCGTTCCCACTCGTCGCGGGACAAGATGCCGCGTCGAAATCTGGCCGCGTCCACCTTTGCCTCGGACGCCATCATACGCATCACAAGCTGCTCCTTGGACATTTCCAGCGAGAAGAAGCCGACGACCGCTTTTTCGTCGATCGCGGCATTTTGGGCGATGGTAAGGCAAAGGGCGGTTTTTCCCATTGAAGGCCGGGCGGCAATAATGATCAGATCGCTCGGCTGCAGGCCGGATGTCATTTCGTCCAGTTCACGGAATCCAGTCGCGAGACCGGTCAAAGCGTGCGATTCGCGGCGGGAATATTCCTCGACCTTTGCCAATACCTTCTCGGCAACTGGCTGGATGTGCGAAAAGCCCTCTGCCGCACGCCGTTCGGCCAGGGCAAATATCATTTGCTCTGCGTGGTCGAGAATGTTCCTTGCGTCGTCCTCTTCCTCAAGAGCCTCGCTGGTGATCTGATTACAAGTGCGGATCAGGTTCCGCATCATCGATTTGTCACGGACTACATCGATATATCCGGTCAGGTCGGTGAAATGCGGCAGGCCGTAGGTCAGATTGGTGATCGTCGAAACGCCGCCAATGGCTTCGAGCGAACCCTCTTTTTTGATCTCTTCGCCGATCAGGATCGGGTCGATGCTCTTTGACGCCTCGAATAACGTGATCATCGCTGCGAAGATCCGGCGGTTAAGCGGAGAGTAAAAATCGCCGGGTTTTAGCTGTTCCACTGCCTGAGTGATCAGCGTGTTATCGAGCAAAATGGCACCGAGGATCGCCCGCTCGCTGTCCTCATTGCTGGGAAGCGGTCGTTCCAAAAACTGTTCACGTCGTGCCTCGGGAAATGCTGCCATTGTGAAAATCGACTTAGTCGGTAGGTTTAGATGATAGTCTCAGCGGCCAGGTGTTTCAAAGAAAGCTTTGCGATTTTTTGGGAGCATTTTCCACAGTTTTTTCACAAGAAAGACCGCACCCGCCGAAGCGGATGCGGTCGAAATAAACTGCGCGAAATGACTAGCCTTCCGTTTCCGCCTCAGCGGTTGCTGTGGGTTCCGCAACACCTTCTTCGGCCGGAGCCTCATCCTTGCTCTTGCGTCCTTTCTTGTCGGCTTTTGCTTCAACGGCTTCGCCGCCTTCTGCAGTTACCTTGACCGGAATCTCAAGCGTGACCTCGCGGTGGAGTTTAACCTTGACCGTGTATTCACCGGTTTCCTTGATCGCATCTTTCATTACGATCTTTCGACGATCGATCTCATAGCCCTTTGCCTGGATCGCGGCGGCTACGTCCATAGATGTGACCGAGCCGAACAGTGTGCCGCCTTCGCCAGCTTTGCGTTCGAATTCGAGCGAGATCGCTCCCATCTGCTCTTTCTGAGCGTCGGCGGTTGATTTCTCGACAGCGGCTTTCTTTAACAGGGCCGCGCGTTCGCCTTCGATCTGTTTAAGGTTGCCTTTGGTCGCCAGCGTCGCCAAGCCCTGCGGAAGCAGGTAGTTGCGTGCATAGCCGGCCTTGACCTTAACGATCTCGCCTCGTCCGCCGAGCGTATCGATATCTTCTCTCAATAAAATCGTTGTTGTTGCCATGATCTTTCTCCTTGCCTCCTCAATTATTCCCAAACGTACGGAAGCAGAGCCATCGACCTGGCTCGTTTGATCGCCGTTGCAAGACGACGCTGGTCCTTCGCCGTGATCCCCGAAATACGGCGGGGCATGATCTTGCCGCGTTCCGGAATGAACTGCCGCAAAAATTCGACATCACGCCAATCTACATAATCCGGGATGACCTGACGCGGACGCCTTCTCTGGAAGCGACGCGGGGCCTTGTCGCCAAACATTTCTTCGCCGCCTGCAAAATTCTCTCTTTCTCTTGGTTCAAAATCGTTTTCAGCCATAATATCCTCTCTTTGTCCGAGCTTCTATGCGACCCGTAGGTCAACAAAATGACGTTGGTCGGACTTTACGCCTCCATCTCCGCCGCTTCAGGCTCGGGTGCCGATTCTTCCGTAGTGGTGCGGAACTTCGCACGCTGGCTAACGCGTTTTTCACGTTTTGCCCGCATCTTGTCTGCCTTCTTACGATCTTCGTCGACGCGGACCGTGATGTAACGCATGATCAGATCGTTCACACGCATTCGGCGTTCAAGTTCCAGGATCTCCTGTCCGGTGCCTTCGATCTCAAAAAGTACGTAGTGCCCCTCGGTCCGCTTCTTGATCGGATATGCAAGGGTACGCTGGCCGATATCGTCAACACGGACCACCGTGCCGCCTTCTTTTTCGATCAGCTTCCCTACTGCTTCGTTCAGCTTTTCGATCTTGTCGGCCGCTGTTTCCGGGTCGACAATGTACATTACTTCGTATGTTCTATTTGCCAATTTACTTTCCTCCTTTTGGCTCTCAAGCCTCAACTTTCTCTGAGTTGAAGCAAGAAGGTACTGTCCTTATCAATTAAATTCCGCCATCGCTTTATCGACGCCGTTTCTTACAACGGTTCGAACCGCGTCGGCACTAATTTTCAAAACTTCTTCGACCGTTTTGGCCTCGCTTTTTGAGAACCGTTCAAGCACAAAATTCTTTGCGTTCGATATCGGATGCTCGGGTGCGATGCCGATCCTTAACCGGATAAACTCGTTCGTCCTCAGGCAATCGATTATCGACCTCAGCCCATTCTGTCCGCCGTGCGAGCCCTGTGGCCGGAGACGGATCTTTCCGAACGGCAGTGCCAGGTCATCCGAGATCACGATCAACTTTTCGCGGCTTCGCTCCGGCTTTTGGAGCAGGCAGCTGATCGCCTCGCCGCTCAGGTTCATATAGGTCTGCGGCTTGACCAGTTCGGCTATGCGGCCTTCGATCTCTGCCCGTCCAACCAACGCCTGGCACTCCAAGCGTTTTACCTGAGCGTTTGCCTCGCCGGCGATAAGATCGACGAGCATAAACCCGAGGTTATGCCGGGTATTCTCATACTCGGCACCGGGATTTCCAAGCCCGACGATCAGCCAGTTAGTCACGAGAGTTCGAACTACTCGGCCTCAGGTTCAGCAGGTTTCTCACCTGTAACTTCCGGCTCGGCACCAGCTTCAAGCTGCGGTTCGAGGTCGGCTTCCTGAACGATAACGATCGATGCCACGACGGTTTCCGGAGCGTCGCTGATCTCGATGCCGTCGGCGACCTTGAGGTCGGAAACGTGGATCGAATGCTCTGCGGTCAAGCTCGAAATATCGACGTCGATCGAATCCGGAGTTTTCGACGGTTCGCACAGTACTTTGATCTCACGCATTGCCTGCGACAGCACGGCACCTTCCTCCTTCAACGCATCGGGCTCGCCGATGAGGTGGATCGGAACGGTCATTTCGATCTTCTCGCCCTTTGAGAAGCGGCGGAGATCAGCATGGATCAGGCGTCCTGTCACCGGATGGATCTGACGATCCTGGAAGATCACGTCATTGATGCCTTCGCCGGCAATGTCCAACGAGAATACCGAGTTCACACCGGCATCCGTTCGGATGATAGCCGCAAGGTCCTTCAGGTCGGCCGCAGCCGCGAGGCTATCGGTACCGCCGCCGTAAACGACGACCGGTATCTTGCCTGCGACCCGAAGCCGACGCGAATCGTTCTTGCCAAGGTCCGAACGCTTTTCAGCTTTAACTACAAATTTTTCAGCCATAATCTTGATTGGTCGAGCATTCTCTCGACTTCCTAAATAAAGAGCGACGACACGCTTGTCTCGTCATGTATCGATTTGATCGCCGAAGCGAGAAGCTTCGCGACGGTCAAAACCTCGATCTTTTCACTTTCCCGCGTACCGAGAGGGATCGTGTTCGTGACGATCACTTTCTTTAGGTACGAAGAGTCAATGTTCTCGATAGCCTTACCGGACAACACCGCGTGCGTGAATACCGCGTAGATATCGTTCGCGCCGGCTTCGTGAAGGGCCTTTGCAACTTTGCAAATGGTACCGCCCGTGTCGCACATATCGTCGACTATCAAACAATTCTTACCGCGAACATCACCGACGATGTTCATAACGTCAGCCTCGTTGGCTCGTTCCCTTCGCTTATCGCATAGTGCGAGGCCTGCATTCAATCGTTTCGCGTAAGCACGGGCACGCTCGGCACCGCCGGTATCGGGTGCGACCACGATCAAATTCTCGATCGGGTTCGCGTTGAAATACTCAACTACGATCGGAGCAGCGTATAGATGATCCACCGGAACATCAAAGAACCCCTGGATCTGCGATGCGTGCAGATCGACCGTCAGTATTCGCTCCGCACCCGCCTTCACGATCAGGTTGGCCACGAGCTTCGCCGCGATCGGCACCCGCGGACGGTCCTTCTTGTCAGAGCGTGCGTAACCAAAATATGGAATTACCGCGGTAACCCGTTTTGCTGATGCACGGACAAATGTGTCCATCATTATCAGCAGCTCCATCAGGTTCTGATCGGTCGGCGGACAGGTCGGCTGAACAATGAACACATCAGCACCTCGAACGTTCTCGCCGATCTGGAAATTGAACTCACCGTCGGAAAACCGGTCGGTGCTCGCCTTTCCCATGTCGCACTGCAGATGGCTGCAGATCTCCTCCGCCAGGGCGGGATGTGCATTTCCCGCAAAGATCTTGATGCTGCCAGTTACGCTCATTCGTATTCGTAAACCGTCCATCAAACCCTTAGTTTGATGCTCTTTCCGGATCGGCAAACCGAAGTTTGCCGAACGTGGCGGACAATAAAAACGGCCGCCTTTTAAAGGCAGCCGTTCCGATCATCTAGAATTGGCTGGGGCGGGAGGACTCGAACCTACGAATGCCGGATCCAAAAACCGGTGCCTTACCACTTGGCTACGCCCCAATGCTAATTTCAGAAACTTATCGGAAACGGCGAATGTAGCCAGCAAACTTCCGCTTGCCGATCAACAAACTAACGTTTGTTGTACACCCTCTCGCGATATTCATCACGCGAGATAGCCGCTACGGCAAACTTTCGCCAGTTGACTTCGTCGTCAAGGGCTTTTAATGCTGTTTGCCGTGTCTCTTCTTTGTCAAAAACTGCGAAAACGCTTGCACCGCTCCCGCTCATCAGAGCGTTTACGGCACCGAGTTCAATGAGCCGTTCTTTGGCCCGTTCGATCTCGGGAAAAGCTGCGAAAACCGCCGCCTCAATGTCGTTTCGGAGTGCACTATGCCTTAGATCAAGGCTTTCCGCGTCCGAACGGCAAACAATGAGAATACTTTCGGCGGCCTCGCTTGTCAAGTTTTCGGCGTTGATCCTGGCAAACGCCTTGGCGGTCGAAACCCGCTTATTTGGCGTCACTATCAGCATATGAGGCTCCTGCACGTCCCGTATCGGCTGTATCTCGGTCCCGCGGCCGGTTCCGATAGCAGATCCTCCGTAGAGAAAGAACGGTACGTCTGAGCCGAGTTCAGCCGCCATCGAGTGCATATCTTCGACTGAAATATCAAGGTTCCACAACCGTTTCAGGCCAATGAGCGTTACTGCGGCATTCGACGAGCCTCCGCCCAAACCGCCCGGTGCGGGTATCCGCTTTCTAAGGTGCATTGCGACACCTTTTCCGCCGCCCGAATGTTTATCGAGGAGGTGTGCGGCTTTTATGATGAGATTCTTTTCGTCAGTTGGGATGTACTTGTTAGCACAGGTCAGCGAGATATGGTCGCTCTCTGTAAACGAAATATCGTCATGCAGCGAGACGGTCTGGAATACTGTGAACAGCTCATGAAAGCCGTCGGCACGTTTGCCTAACACCCGCAGGCAGAGGTTTACCTTGGCAAACGATGGCAGCGTAAACGAAAGCACCGCACTAGCATAAAAGCCGCTGCGGTGATTGTCGAACTCATCGGACCGCAAGCGAGACGCTTGAGATCCGACGACTAGTTAACGGATGAAAACTTGTGTGAAGTAGTACTTGCCGTCCGAGGTCACGGCTAGGCCTATGGCGGTTTCGGTCCAGTCCGGGTTTAGAAGGTTCTTTTTGTGTCCCGCCGACTGGAGCCACTTCTCGACCGCAACGCCGACAGGATTCTCATAACCCTTCATAAAGGCGATGTTCTCGCCGATCGCACGCCATGCACCCATTTTTAGCTGAGCGGCTCGGTCATCGACCATCAGCCCGTCTAGACCCTTGTGGCTGAAGAAATTATAGTCAGCCATGTTAGCCGAATGAAGGCGTGCAACATCCGCTATCTTGTCGCTCCATCTCAGGGGAGAGAGGCCCGCCAACGCACGTTCGGTATTGATTAGCTGAAACGTATCCTTTTCGAGAGCCCGTACCGCTGCCGGAGTGATCGCGGTATCGGACGTCACCGGCATACGGTCGATGCCTGTACCGGTACGCAGGCTCAGATGAGAAGGATTTACGCTGCTTTGAGCAAACGCTGCTGCCGAAAGTGCGGCGGTTAATGTGGTAAATAAAAGAAAACGGAACTTCATTGGACCTCACTTCGGTAGCCGGACTGTCCCTTTCAGGAACTCCTTGGCTTTGCGTATGCCCGTTGCCGGACACGTGCCTTTTCGGTTAAGGTGGCGGACCTCATACAGGTTCACCTATTTAAAGACATCTGCAATGGCTTTCGCTTTCCATAATTGCGTTAGAATGAGGGAATATGTCGACTCAAATGACCGCCGCCGTGCTTGCCAAGCGGGCAGACGTTCCGCTGTTTACAGTCCGCTATTACACAAGGATCGGCCTTCTGAAACCGTCCCGCGACCTTCGAAACGGATATAAGATCTACAAACCCGCCGACAAAGACAGGCTAAGGTTCATCGCATCTGCTAAGGAACTGGGTTTCACGCTCAGTGAGATAGAAGACATCCTCGACCACGCAGCACATAACAATTCGCCTTGCCCTATGGTGCGAGAGGTAGTCGAGAAGCGGATTGTTGAGAACAAGGAGAAGATCCGTGAACTGCAGCGATTGCAGAAGCGTTTAGAAGCTGCCGCCGAAGATTGGAAGACAAGGAAGAACTCGACACCCGACGGACATTCCGTTTGCCGCTTGATCGAGTCATTTGCCGATCCGTCGTCCAAGACTTGACTTGACACCAACTCACAGGCTGTAAGATGGTTTTGGAGAGTCTAAAGACTATGAAACACGATCATTCGCCGAATCCGTCAAACCTCGTTCAGTTGGGCCGAAAACCTGTCGAGCCTGTTCAGGAACCGCACGTCGATCCGGTCTGCAAAATGCTGGTAATGCAGGAAACGGCTGCGGCAACTTTTGATCACGAGGGAACTACCTACTATTTCTGCAATCCGGGTTGTAAAACGAAGTTCGCGGCCGATCCCGGCAAGTATTTAGATCCGCAGCCCATTGAAGACCTTCCGCAGGATGTGGAATACACCTGCCCGATGCACCCTGAGGTAGTCCAGATCGGCCCGGGCTCCTGTCCGAAGTGCGGAATGGCCCTTGAGCCCAAAGAGATCACGTTGGACGATCAACCCGACCCCGAATACATCGACATGAAGCGTCGGTTTTGGATATCGGCTGTCCTGACGCTTCCGGTCTTCGTGCTGGCGATGGGCGAGATGTTCCCGTCGTTTCACAACCTAATCCAACCTCGAACGTCTATCTGGGTGCAATTCGTGCTTGCGACGCCAGTCGTCCTTTGGGGCGGATGGACCTTCTTTGAGCGTGCCGGGGCTTCGGTGAAGAACCTGAGCCCGAATATGTTCACTCTGATCGCGATCGGGACTGGATCGGCATATCTGCTGAGTTTAGCGGCACTGTTCATGCCCGGCTGGTTTCCGGTCGAGATGCGGGACACTCATTCCGGGCTGATCCCGGGCTATTTCGAATCGGCTGCCGTAATAACGACACTGGTGCTGCTTGGACAGGTCTTGGAACTGCGGGCACGTTCGCAAACATCGTCCGCTATCAAGGAGTTGCTGCGGCTTGCACCCGAAAACGCCACGGTCGTGGGAGCGGACGGCAGCGAAGAGATAATCGACCTGCGTCACGTCCATGCCGGCCAAACCCTGCGTGTAAAGGCGAACGAAAAGGTGCCGACCGACGGTGAGATCATCGACGGAAGTACGTCGATCGACGAATCAATGGTCACAGGCGAGTCGATGCCGGTTGAAAAGGCCGCCGGAAGTAAGGTCATCGGCGGAACGATCAACGGCAACCGCACTTTCCTTATGAAAGCCGAAAAGGTCGGCGGCGAAACGCTATTGGCACAGATAGTAAAAATGGTCGGCGAAGCCCAACGGAGCCGTGCCCCGATCCAACGCCTTGCAGACCTTGTCTCGGCTTACTTTGTACCCGCCGTGATCGTGGTCGCCGTTGTGGCGTTTATCGTTTGGCTGCTCCTGGGTAGTCTTGCTTACGCCATCGTTGCCGCCGTAAGCGTACTGATCATTGCGTGCCCGTGTGCCCTTGGCCTCGCCACACCGATGTCAATAATGGTCGGCACCGGCCACGGTGCGAAGAACGGCGTCCTTATCAAAAAGGCCGAAGCACTCGAAATTTTAGAGAAAGTAAACGCCATCGTAGTTGATAAAACCGGAACCCTGACGGAAGGCAAACCGTCGGTGCTAAGTATTGTTGCGATTGATGGATACACTCGTGACGAAGTTTTGAGACTTGCGGCGAGCTTGGAAAAACTCAGTGAACATCCTCTTGCGGCATCTGTTGTTGCACATGCGGAGGAGCTGAAAATTGATCTGATACCGGTCTCCGACTTTGAATCCATCACTGCTCACGGAATTGAGGGCAGGATCGACGGAAAGAAAGTTAGGATCGGTAAACAGCATTTTGTGCTAGAGAATTCTATCCAGCGTGAAGAAGTCCAGTTCTTGGAGAGGGCCACCATACTTAGGGACGAAGGTCAGACGATTATCTTTCTCGCAGTCGAGGGTAAAGCTGCCGGGCTCATCAGGGTCACTGACGCGATCAAACCTTCAGCAAAACAGGCTATCGACCAGCTTCATAAACAAGGCATCGAGGTGATAATGATGACCGGCGACAACCGGACGACCGCCGAAGCCGTCGCCGAACAACTCGGAATCGATCAAGTCTTTGCCGAGGTGATGCCCGAGGACAAAGCTGCAAAGATAAAAGAGCTTCAAGTTCAAGGCAAGATCGTGGTAATGGCCGGGGACGGTGTAAACGACGCTCCGGCACTTGCACAGGCCAACGTGGGCATCGCGTTCGCTTCGGGAACGGACGTCGCCATCGAATCCGCCGACATCACGCTGCTCCGACCCGACCTGAACGGCATCCTCAAAGCCCGAAACCTTAGCCGTGCCACGATGAAGAACATCCGCCAAAACCTTTTCTTCGCCTTCGCCTACAACATCGTCGGCGTGCCAATAGCCGCCGGAGTGCTGTTTCCCTTCTTCGGCCTGCTGCTCTCGCCGATGATCGCAAGTGCGGCGATGACGTTCAGCTCCGTGTCGGTGATCGCGAATGCCCTGCGACTGCGAAATATCAAACTCCTACGAGAATAGAGTTTTCTAGGACACTTACTTTAGTGCCTCAGAGATCCGCGTTAAGACCATTCCATCGGCGACGTTCGTGCGACAGGACATCGCGGCTTTTTCTTTATCGCCGTTCTGGATCCACACCTGGCAATTGAGGCATTCGCCGTTCCAGCAAAGCTCGGCGTCAGAGATCAGCTCCATGTCTAGATACTGGAGCCCTCGGAGTATTGTGTTATTCTCCGGAACCTGAGCCTCCTCGCCGCAAATATTGATCGTAATGAGCCGGTCATATGGCTCGAACATTTCTCTCAGGTCGTCTCTTTCAATCATTTTGTGGTCAATCCCGACGGCAAGCGTGCCGGTCTTGGTTCATCAGTTTACCAAAAACTGGGCCGTTTGACGGCAAGACCTTTTGGTGATGGCTTCCCAAAAGGGGTAGAATAAGCTCTGGGTAACAACGAAATGTCCGTGGTCATTTACACCAAACCTCATTGTCCTTATTGCGAGCGAGCTATCGAGCATTACAAAACGAATGGCATTCCTTTTACCGAGTTCGACGCACAAAACGATCCGGAACATCAGCGAAGAATGCTTGAAGTTTCAAACGGCGATCCGACGGTCCCTTGTTTCGTTGAAGACGGGGTATTTGTCAGTTCCGGCTGGGGCGACCCGGCTCGGGGTTGTGTGATAGTTCCGGAAAGTGCTTAGTTCCCCTTGTGCGGATTGCGGTTTTTGCGATCTGCATTATAATATTTGTCATTAATGTGATCCGGAGCGTAGCGGATTGCGGTTGACCTAGTAGCCGCAATCCGCGTTACGCATTTCGGAATGTTTATGATCGGTTCGCAGATCAATCAATACAAGATCCAGGAAAAGATCGGCTCGGGTGGACAAGGGACGGTCTATAGGGCTCTCGACACCAAGCTTAACCGGACCGTCGTAATAAAGATCCTTCCGCCGGAACTGACGGTAAAGACAGCCAACTTCAAACGCTTCGAACGCGAAGCCCAGCTCTGCTCTCAGCTCGATCATCCCAACATCTGTACGATCTACGACTTTCACGAGGCAAACGGGGTCTTTTACATCGCGATGCAGTACGTCGATGGCAAGAACGTTCGTCAGCTAGTTTCGGGCCGCCCGCTTGAGCTAAAAAGCGCCTTGTCGATCGGTATTCAGGTCACTGACGCCCTCGCTTACGCCCATTCCAAGAATATAATCCACCGCGACATCAAGGCCGGCAACATAATGGTGAATCCCGCCGGCCAAGCGAAGATACTTGATTTTGGTTTGGCGAAGCTGCTCGAGGATGAACAGATCGAAGAAAGCAGAGGTGTCGATAAAACGCAGATCACCGAGCTCGGAATTCCGTACGGAACTGCTACCTATGCCGCCCCGGAACAGGCTAAAGGTGAGCGGGCAGATGCTCGTTCAGACATATTCTCGACCGGGGTACTTCTTTACGAGATGCTGACCGGCATTTGGGCATTTCAGGGGAAGACGGTCATAGACGTACGGCATCAGGTCCTGTACGGAACGCCCAAACCACTCGAACAGCAACGGCAGCAGCCGCTTCCGCCACAGCTTCAGCAGATCGTTGATAAAGCACTGGCAAAGGATCCGAAGGACCGCTATCAATCGATCGCAAAAATGCGAGACGACCTGCGAGCCGTACTTCAAGAGGTTGCCGGTGCGCAGTTAATGTCCGGCGACACGTTTGCCCCGAGCCACGTGGACAGCGGTGTTTTTAAGCGTGCGCTGAATTGGTTCACGGGGAAATCGGTCCCGGAACAGACTTCCGGCCGCTCACCGTCTGTCTCAAATCCGCCTTCGTACGTCCCGGATGTAAACCTGACGTCGACCGGACAGGAAAAAAAGAGCGTCGCCATCTTACCGTTCAAAAATCTCGGCGACGACCCGAGCGCTAGCTTTTACGAGTTTGCCCTTGCGGATGCGGTAATCACGGAACTTGCTCAGATCCGCTCTATAATCGTTCGGCCAAGTTCGGTCATCGCGAAATTTCACGGTAAGGATATCGATCCGCGTGAGGCGGGCCGCGAGCTGCGCGTGCATGCCGTTCTTTCGGCGGGATTCCTACGCGGCGGTGATAAGCTCCGCGTCACTGCCCAGCTTTTGAATGTCGTGTCTGGAGAGATACTTTGGAGCGACCGGATCGACGCCGAAGGCTCGGACATTCTAGTTGTGCAGGACAGTATCGCCCAGCGCATTTTGGAAGGGCTAAGGCTTGAGCTTTCTGATATTGAGCAGGAGAAGCTTCAGCGCCGTGCAACCGACAATGCCGAAGCGTGGGAAGAATATCTTCGCGGCCGCGACAACTTTGGACGCTTCATTTTTAGGACGCTTGAGGTCGACGATTGTGACGCGGCGATCCAGAATTTTAAGAAGGCGATCGAACTCGATTCTCATTTCGCCCTTGCGTACAGCGGGCTCGGCGCCTGTTACTGCAACCGTTTCTTTAAGGGAATGGGCGAGCCCGAGGATTATACCCACGCGGAGACCGCCTTCACCAAAGCCTTTTTCTACGATCCGAACGTGGTCGAAGCCCGCGTCCTGATGGCCATGATCTATATGGCCCGCGGGGAAAAGAAAAAGGCCCGGTCTGAGATCGACATTCTGCAAAAACAGTTCCCGAACGATGCCCCGCTGTATTTTGTTAAAGGCGTCGTCCACCGGCTCGACGGTGAGTACGATGAATCGTTAAAGGCTTACGAAAAGCTCTCACGCCTGGACCCGGCGGCACGTGCAGTTTCGGCATATAATAGCGCCCGGATATATATCTATAAGGGCGATTACGTAAGTGCGATCCGCGAGATCGAACGCGGCGAAAAGGCCGAGCCCGAGCATCCGATGCTCAAGATCTTTCGCTCCGCGGTCTATTACTATCGGGGCGACCGTGAAGATGCGATCGAACTGATGTCGAAGGTCCTTGCCGAACACCCTGAAATGGACGGTATCAGGCCGCTCTACGCGATCTATCTTGCAGGTGCCGGCCGTCGAGAAGAGGCTCTGGCACAGCTTTCGGACGATGCTTTGAGCCTTTCGCGTTCCGACCACGATATGGCCTACTGGGTCGGTTGCACATACTCGATCCTTGGCGAAAAAGACCTCGCCTTCAAATGGCTAAACCGCGCCGTCAAACTCGGCAACCAAAACAAACCTCACTTCGAACACGACAAAAGCCTGAATCCACTGCGTGACGATCCCCGATTCCTCGAACTGATGGAAAAGGTTTACAACGGCAACTGACCTTTCATTTGACCAGTTATATGACAATGGCTCGATCTGCTCGCATCAGTCCATCCTAAAACCATTTTTCGCCATCAAAGCAGAGGTTGGTAGATAATTGCTAATACCGTTACAATTTAGCGTTTGGCGAGTTTTTGAAACCTAGTATCCAAGGAACCTCGAATTTATGAGAAAGAATGTAGTCCTTTCGTTTGTTTTGCTGTGTGCCGTGACGATGTCGACGGTGCAGACCGCCTTTGCCCGCGTGGACGAGGGAATGTATATGCCCGACAAGATCGGCTCGATCGCGAACTTGAAAAAGCGCGGCCTCAAGATCAAGCCGGAAGAGATCTACAACCCGGCAGGCGGCGGCCTTTCAGAAGCGGTGATTCGCCTGAGCATTGGCTGTACGGCCGAGTTCGTTTCGCCCGAAGGGCTAATTCTCACCAATCACCACTGTGCGTTTGACGCGTTGGTGACAGCTTCTACGCCGGGGAAGGATCTGGTCGAGACCGGTTTTAGGACTGACAGCAAAGCTGGCGAGATCTCGGCCAAGGGATATTCGATCTACATAACCGAACGCACCGAGGACGTGACTGCCAAGGCTCTGCAAGGGACCGAAAACCTGTCGGGCGAAGCTCTGGCCGCAGCCGTTAAAAAGAATGTCGATGCCCTGACCGCAGCTGAGCAGGCAAAAGCACCTGCCGGATCCTTGGTTCGCATTCAGATGATGAACAACGGCTACTTTTACTATCTTTTTCAGACAAAGCAGATAAAGGACGTTCGAGTTGTTTATGCACCGCCCCGAAACATCGGTGTCTTTGGCGGCGACCCGGACAACTTTGAATGGACGCGTCACACCGGCGATTTTACATTCCTTCGTGCCTACACTGCTCCTGACGGTTCGTCCGCCGAGTATTCGGCGACGAATGTTCCCTATAAACCGAAGAAATTCCTCACGATGAACATCGGCGGGCTGAAGGAAGACGACTTTGTTTTCGTGATGGGCTATCCGGGCGGCACAACGCGTTATCGCGAAAGCCAGTCGATCGAATATGCCCGTGACGCCAACTTCCCCTTCCTGTCGTCGTGGCTCGCAGCTCGCAGCAACGCATTGCGCGAGATCGGGCGGACCGATGAGGACAAACGCATTAAATTCCAGTCAGAGATTGCTAATTTCGATAATTCGTTCAAGGTGTTCGATGGCGGTGGACGCCGGCTTCACCAGTCGGACGTCGTCGCAAAACGGCAAGCTCAAGAGGCCCAGTTCGCTGCGTGGGTAGCGGCTAATCCCGAGCGGCAAAAGAAATATGGAACCGTTCTGGCGGACCTTGCGGCGGCTTCGGCAGAGTCTAACCGATACGCCAAGCGAGATATTCTAGTACGTCGTATGGGCGATGGCACGACGCCGATGTTCCGTTCCATCTACATGGCGGTTGCCGATGGCAAGATGCTGTCGGACGAACAGCGGCAGGCCAAAGTCGCGGAGATCCAGAAAGGCCTCGCCGACCGTGAGCCACTGTATGAACGCGAGATGATCAAATTCTTCCTCAAAGCTTTTGCGGATCTGCCGGAAGGACAGAAATTCGAGGGAGCGGAGAATCTGTTTAAGACTTTCGAAGGAAGCGGGCGGCGTGCAGCCGAGGAGGCCTTTGCCGAAAATGTGGCACAGGGCAGCTATTGGACGGCAGAATCGGTTGCTGCTCTTTATGGACCGCAGACAATGGACTTCAGGCCGGAACGCGATAACGTGAGAGGCTTTGCTATGGCACTGAAGCAGGAGAAAGAGGCCGCTAACGCACGAGCCGCCGCATTCGCCGGCAAGATCGATCGCCTTCGGCTCACCTATCAACAGGGAATGGCTGAAATGAAAGGCATGACGCCCTATCCGGATGCAAACTCGACCCTTCGTTTCTCGTTCGGCAATATAAAGGGTTACGCTCCGCGCGAAGCTGAGTACAGAACCCCGTTCACCACCATAAAGGGCATGCTTGAGAAGGAGACGGGCGTCAACCCGTTTGATATTCCGCAAAAGCTCAAGGATCTGCAGCGGGCGAGAGATTTCGGCCGGTACGGTCAAGGCGACAGCGTCGTGGTCAATTTCCTTTCGACGACCGATATCATTGGTGGAAACAGCGGTTCGCCGATCTTGAATGGAAATGGTGAGCAAGTTGGGCTGTGCTTCGACGGAAACTATGAAGGCCTCGGCAACGATTTCTATTACGACCCGAACATGAACCGAACGATCAGTGTTGATATCCGGTATGTCCTGTTCGTGGTCGAAAAATTCGGTGACGCCAAATGGGTCGTCGATGAAATGAAATTAGTCGGCGGCGCGAAAACAAAGTCTACTTCCAACTGATCCGGAGGGTAGAATTCCGATCAAGAGGCAGGTCTTCGGGCCTGTCTTTTTTTTCGCCGTGCGACCTGACCGCAAGCTAAAATGCTCCCGGAAAGGGAGCAAAGGCGGCAAAATTGTTCGCTTCGTTCGCTACTTCTTTTTAGCCGGTTTCGGTTTTGCGGGGGGCGCCGGTTTTTTCGCTTTTGCTGGTTTCGTCGCCTTCTCTTGGGCAGCGGTGGCCGATTTGGCTTTCGTGTCCTTTGAATTAACGCCTCGCCCGGTCGGTTTCGGATCGGCCTTGCCCCCACCGACCTTCGCAGCGGACTCAACAGCCCCAGCGACCGCACCTGAAGCGGCGCCCGCAAGAACTTCACCTACGGCGTTTTTAACCTTGCCGAGAACCGAAACAGCCTTCCCCTTAGCGGTCGACGCGGTTGTTGTCTTTGACTTGTTAGTTGCCTTTTTTGGTGTAGCCATTTTATTCCTCCTGGTAATTGGTTCCCTTTCAAAAAAGGCCGCCAGAACTTCGATCAGCTCTGGCGACCCTGTTTACGTAAATGTTCCCTTACACTGCCCTTCGACCGGTGATCAACTGGATCACAAGTACGACCAGAGCCACCACCAGCAAGATGTGAATGAGGTTACCTACAGCCGCACCCGCGAGTCCAAAACCCAAAGCCCACATAACGAGTAATACAATCAATATTGTCCAAAGCATGATCCTTTATTCTCCGTAAAATTAAAATTTCGGCGACAGAAGTATTGTTGCTTTTGCTGCCTTCTGCTTCAGTCTGACTATTGCAATGTGCGTACCATTCGGATAAGTGGTTAGTTATCAGGCACTTAGTAATTTCGGTAATCGGCGAACTGTAATACTTCGATACACTCGTTAGGCGAGACGATCTCGAAGGTATCGAATCAGATAGCTCCAGCCAGGCGGGTGTATGGTTTTAATACTTTAGCTGAACGCTGTTCATGCCGCGCAGGATCGCTTTTTGGCGGCGGACGACGCGCTTTTTATTTTTGGCGGGGTTAAAAACATTCAATGGACTCGGGATCATTGCCGAAAGATACGCGGCTTCTTCGCGGGTGAGATTCGATGCGGATTTCTTGAAGTAGTTTCGCGACGCGGCTTCAGCTCCATAGATTCCGTCGCCCCATTCGATAACATTGAGGTATATTTCCAGAATCCGCCTTTTCGAAAGGTTACGCTCGAGGAAATACGTATAGGCCGCTTCTCTACCCTTTCTCAGGAAGTTGCGGTCTTCGGATAGATAAAGGTTCTTTGCCAGTTGCTGGGTGACGGTCGAGGCACCTCGCTTAAAGCTTGGAAGCGGCGGGATCCAGTCATCCTCGTTCGTCGAACAATCCTTCTTTGGCTCGCCGGCCGCCTTGGCTTCGGCCTCGCATTCTTCCTTTGCTTCTTTTTCGCCAAGCTTTACGGCTTGGTCCCATGCGGCCTGGATCGCGTCCCAATCGAAGCCATTGTGTTCAAAGAACCTGGCGTCCTCACCCGCAAGCACGGCTTTCGCGAGGTTGGGCGAGATCTGTTCCATCGGCATCCAGATCATAAACTTCCGCGGTTCTTTGTTCTCTGCCCGGGCCTCGCTTAGCCGGTATTCGATCATCGACGTTGTTACAGGGTTCTCGGTCCGCAGGCCCGAGATGCTTGGAAACGTGATCAGCTCATAAAGCAGCCATACGCCGATGGCTCCGGCGAAAATAAGAAATAAGACTTTAGTCCAATACCACATAGAAGCAGTCGGAGTCGCGAACAGTGAACGAATACTAATATACGACATTTTGACGAAAGGCGTTCACGGCATTGGGTAACCTGAGGATGTGGTCGCATAATGGTCCGTTTCGGCCGACCTTTGCGCGAGAAAAAGCGGTTTCACGCAAACCTCCAGAACCACGCAAAGGAAGGCAAACAGCTTGAAAACTGCATGACTTAGGGCTATTCTGAAAAAAGCTCCTGACTGGAACAATCGAATTAAAATTATGAGTCGAAACGATAATGTCGTAGCGGTGATCTTGGGCGGTGGTGCGGGTTCGAG
>JANNNS010000021.1:0-36881 GCA_031398645.1 Acidobacteriota bacterium | reverse complement strand
TCCGGGCGTTGGGCGAGATCGAGGAGGTCGAATGGGTTCGCGTGATGTACGCTTACCCTACTCATATTTCCGACGCATTCCTCGCTGCGATCGCTGAGACTCCTAGAGCGGTCAAATATCTTGATATGCCCCTGCAGCACGCCTCGCGAAATGTCCTAAAGCTGATGAAACGGGGCGGAACCCGCGAATCGCTTGAAAAACTGATCTACCGAGTTCGCGAGAAAGTGCCGGGCATCACTATCCGCACCACTTTTATAACCGGATTCCCCGGCGAGACCGAGGAAGATTTTGAGGAACTAATGGCGTTCGTCCGAAACTGCCGGTTCGACAACGTTGGCGTTTTTACATACTCGGACGAAGAGGGAACTCCCGCCTTCGACTTGCCGAATAAGGTTGACGGCAGGATCGCAAAGCAGCGTCGAAGCCGTCTGATGAAGGAACAGGCGAAGATTAGTAAGCAGTTAAACAAAGCTAAGATCGGCAATACCTATCCGGTAATGTTCGAAGGCCTGTCTCAGGAATCTGACCTCTTGTTTCAGGGGCGATTGCAGGGACAGACCCAGGAGATCGATGGCTACATACTGATCAATGACATGCCCGAACACCTCGATCCCCAGATCGGCGCGATCTATGATGTCCGAATAACCCAGGCACACGAATACGACCTCGTCGGTGAGATCGTATTGAGCTAGCATTTTTTAAGATCCTATCAGATCTTCAACCCGTTCTGTCGGAGCAGCGGCAGCAGTTCGACCTTGTAAGTCGTTCCATCCGGAGCCGATTGCGCCGGGGTACGCACCTGCGTAAAGGCCGTATTGATATAGCCTTCCCAGGCCGACTGCTTTGGCTTGTTCTTTCCGTGATCAGTTTCGGATTTGCTGTCGTAGAGATCCTGCAGTGGTTGAGATAGATTGGCGTATCTGGTGTGGATCGCCTGCACTTCCTGGGCAACGAGCAACGAAGAGGACAGACGAGCGCCCTTAAGCTGCATCATCTCGATGAACATGTCCCTCGCCAGAAGGGCGACCAGATTGTAGTGGCCCTGCTCATGTTTCAACAGCTCGTCCTGATCGGCCTTTGGCATGCTCGCGACGGAAGGAAGTGCCCAACTCTTTAGATCCCAAGTTACGGCAACGGTTATTGTGTCGGCTAATTGCCATGACATTGATGATCCCGTGCCGATCGAAACGGTGGAAGCTCCCGCCACCGATATGCCGGGCATCGACGCGGCCGCCATATTGTGCGGGTTAGACGTGGGCTGCGCCCCTTTGAAGTCCGTCCAGGCCAAGGTCTTGAAAAGACCGGTCATTTTTGATCCCATTCCGAAATCTCCTTTAATTGATCGTCAAAATTCATTATTCCAAGCGGAAGGCTACTTGGATCGATCTGTGGCTCGATCGTTCTCCGCCTTCGATTCAGCCTTTGTCACGACGACCCCGCACCTTCGATTAAATGCTGTGACAGAGCGGTCCAAAGAACTCCACAACCGGATCATCATCGAGTAATCGATGGTTATGCCATCGTTGTAACGGCTGCTTGCGAACGAACTTTGTAGACAGGTTGTCATAACGTCTCCTTTATCAAAAGGCTTCAGGCCATTCCATGGAGAGACGCACACATCCAGGAAAATTGCGGAAGGTACCGACGCAGCATAGGAATTAAACCGCCTGACCGCTGCTGGTTCGGGCCGCCTTCGCTCCTTCAGTACGTTTCTCCATACCCAATAATTTTTTTCAGCTCATCGACAGAAATGAGGTCACCTAGTGAGCCGGTAAATAAGGACCGCAGCACGCTTTGTCAGCATAGGCATCGTGTCGATCTGGGCCCATTCGCCCTTGGCGTGAGAGTTACCGCCGCCGCCGATGCCAATGCCGTCGAGAGATGGGAGCAGGTCGGATACATAAGCAACATCGCCTGCCCCGCGGTCGCCGGGATCGAGCGCTTCGACCGGCCCAAAGCCTAGGTCGCGACTCACTCTATCCAGTTGTTTTAGAAGATCGTAATTTCCGTCGACCGGAGTCATTGCGGGAATGCCGTCCTGAAACGTGATCTTCGCCTTTGTTCCCGAAAGGCTCTTTGAGACGATCTCTCGCATCTTTGCCCGTGCCGATTCCTTTTGCTGCTCACTGATGAATCTCAGATCGCCGTTCACTACGACCTTTGCAGGGACTACATTTGTTTTGCCGCTCGCAGAACCGTCCGAGTCTTTCTGTTCGACTGTTGTTCCGCCGATAAAGAGAGACGGGTTGAATGTCAGATACTTTTCATTTCCGAGGGTCAGCCTGAACTCGTTGAGGATCCGCGACGCTTCGAAGATAGCACCGTTGCCCATGGTCTCCCGAAATATCTGGCTCGAATGGCCGGTCTTTGCCTCGACCTCCAGCGTCCACGAACTTGCGCCTCGTCGGCCGACGGTTGCGGTCTTCCCAATTGATCCCTCAAAGCTAAGGGCCAAATCGCTTCGTTTCGCCGCCGCGATCATATCTCCGCGGCAAACCGCGACGGGCTCACAGGAATCTTCCTCATCGCCGGTGAACATGAGAATGATCCGCGTGTCGTTCAACAGCCCGGCTGCGTGAAGGGCTTTCAAGGCGTAGAGGGCGACGACATTTCCACCCTTCATATCGGCGACGCCACTTCCATAGACCCGATCTCCGTCTCGACGGAACCGTTCGCCTTTAAGAACTGTGTCGAGATGGCCAAGCAGTAGAAGGCGCTTGCCCTTAGAACCCTTCGTCTCGGCGATCAAATGACCCGCACGCTTCGAACTTGCCGGCATATCGGCCCACCTGACCGCCATCCCGAGCGATTCAAGTTCCTTTGCAAAGAGCATCCCGACCTTCTTAACGCCTTCGAGATCTTCGGTCGGGCTGTCGATATTCACAGCCTTTTCAAGAAAGTCGACGGCGGCCGCGTTCTGCTGGTCTACAATTTTGAGGATCCGTGCTTCGTCCGGCGACTGGCCGGCGGCGACCAGCGTGGAAGAGAGAGAAATGAGTAAAGCGATCGCGAGCGACGCTGGACCGACCTGGATAAATTTATTCATTTGAGTTGGTTGAGATATAAACAAGGATCAGGGCGAGCAGTGCGGGCAATCCCTGAGTGAGTATGATCGAAGTTTTTGCGGTCAGGCCTCCATATAGTCCGGCGATCACTACACAGGCCAGGAAAAAGAGCTTGATCTCACGTCGTCCGCTTACCAGTCCCCAAACGAGTCCCGCGGCGAGAAATCCATTATACAGGCCCTGATTTGCCGCGAGCGTTGCGGAGGCGGCGGACACTTCCGGCGTCATACCAAATATTCGCTGGCCTATCGGATGGTCCCAGAAGAACATTTCCAGCACAAGTATCCCAAAATGTTCAATAGCAACGAACGCAGTAAGCAGGGCGGCAGCTATTCTCATAAGCGTTACCGTGGGCGGACATTAGTGCAGCCGGGTTGTATCCGGCTTCGGGCCCTTTTTTGAAACTAAAGATTCGATGTTAGAGTATAAACAAAGTTAACTCTAACCGATACCATAGCCAGTCAACCAAAGAATAAAACGGCCATTCTAGTTTTGAGAATGGGACGTATGAATACAGCCAATGAGAAAACCAACTATGCTTAGATCGATAGTCGTACTAACACTTTTGACCGCGATCCTGCTTCCGGGTACTGCCGTTTCGCAGCAGGCGGATATTTATGATCGGATCCGCGAGGAAGGAACAAAAAACTCGCAGGTCATGAAGACGCTCCAGGTCTTGACGGACGTTTATGGGCCGCGTCTTACCGGTTCGCCGCAGCTGAAAGCCGCGGGTGAATGGGCCGCCGCCGAGATGACAAAGTGGGGAATGCAGAATGCTGCACTTGAACCGTGGGATTTTGCTCGTCCCGGTTGGGTCAACGAACGTGCTTCGGGCTTCATTACGTCTCCTGTCCAGGATTCACTGGTGTTCGAGGTCCTTGCATGGACGCCGAGTACGGCCGGAGTGGTCAAAGGAAAGGCATTTAACTTCATGCCGCCGGATCGTCCGACCCAAGCTGAGCTCACGGCGTATTTCGATAAGATCAAGGCGGATATCCGCGGAAGCGTAGTGTTTTACGGTAATCCTGGTGTTGTGCCGGTTAACATCACACCGCCTGCCAAGAGAACGCCTGACGACGAGGCAAAACGCCGTGTGACGCCGGGTGCAGCTCCGCCGCAGTTCCAGGGGCCGGCATTTACTCCGCCGACTCCCAAGGAAGGTGCTTTGCCATTTCCCGTGGTCAATAATCAGATAAATCAGTTCTTCATCGATAACGGAGTCGTCGTCCGGGTAAATGATGCGGGCCGTGAGCATGGCCAGATCCGTGCTTTCTCGAACGGGACTTATGATACGACCAAGGTAGTACCGACCGTTGTCATGAGGAACGAGGACTTCGGCCGCATTGTCCGTCTCGTACGCGGCGGGCGAACCGTTGAGTTAGAGTTCGACATCCGCAACAAGACGTATCCCGAGGGCAAGACGGCATATAACACCGTCGCCGAGATCGTGGGCACCGACAAGAAAGATGAAGTCGTCATGATCGGCGGCCATCTCGATTCCTGGCATTCGGCAACCGGAGCCACGGACAACGGCACCGGCTGTTCCGTGATGATGGAGGCCGCCCGCATCCTGATCGCACTCGGCGTCAAGCCTCGGCGAACGATCCGCGTGGCTCTGTGGAGCGGAGAAGAGCAGGGGCTTCTCGGTTCAAGGGCTTATGTCGCCAAGCACTTCGGTTCGGCTGAGAATCCGACACCGGCGTGGGCTAAGTTCAACGGATATATTAACCACGACACGGGTACGGGACGTATCCGCGGCCTGTCTGTATTCGGCCCGCCCGAAGCGGCAAGCATGCTCAGAAACTTTGTCGGCCCTTTCAGCTTTATGGGAATCGAGGGAGCCTCGACTACCCGCAGCCGGAACATCGGCGGCTCTGACCACACGTCGTTTAATAACGCCGGCTTGCCGGGTATTGGCACAAACCTGGATCCGATCGAGTACAACACCCACACATGGCACACCAACCTGGATACCTATGAACGTGTCATCGAAGCCGACCTGCAGCAAAGCGCGATCGTGGTAGCGGGAACTATTTATCAGCTGGCGATGAGCGATCAGATGATCCCACGCTTTAGTGCGGACCAGATGCCGCGTCTTCAGGCACCGGCAAACTAGATCGTCCCAAGTCCATCATTGACTCAGGACAGTCCGTTTGTTAGCCTTGAATTATAGTAAGTTAAAACGTGCTCTTTTGACCGAGAGCACGTTTTTATTTTTGGAGATGTATAACGGGATGTTATGGCATTTCTGCGGTCAATAAACAGATAAGTAGTCTAAGTAGTACCAATGAGTTTTAATGCTGTAACCTCGGTCGAGCCGGACCATCTTCTGCTGACCGTTTCGGACGTGTATTCCTCCGCCAAAATGTTTGATTTCATCGATTTCGTGCGGGTCGAAGCTGATAAAGCACGCCGGACAAAGGTCCTGATCGACTGCTCGAACCTCGAAGGCAGTATGACGGAAGCGGATCGCTTTCAGGGCGGGCAGAGAGTCGCCCAGGTCTTTGGAAGCCGCATCCAGGTGGCACTGATAATGCCGGTCGGACAGGTGACCAAGCTCGGCGAACTGGCCGCGGTCAACCGCGGAGCGAGGTTTCTCGTCACGGAATCGCCTAAGGAAGCCGAGGAATGGCTTCTCAACTCCTAAGCCCGGCCACGCGGCGATGATCATTGGCAGATCCAGCCGTCGGTCGGGCCTTTCGGCATGTCGTGAACGCCGACCCGGCCGTCCGAACGCCTGCAAGGCATTGCCGAACACCTAAAAGCAATTGCCTTGGCCGATCTTTTGGCCGGAACGCCCGTTTGTCAGCGTCGGCCGCCCGTCCCGACGATTCCGCTGCCCGCCCGACTTTGCAATCGTACTTTGCCAATTTCCCGCCCGCCCAGATTCGTTGTAAAATCACTCAAACTTTAAGTTAGACCGTTGGAGACCCTTAATGGATTTCGTCTCGAACCTTAATTTGCTTGCACTTTTCGCGATAATCGGGGGAATAGGCTTTGTGTTCCTGCTTGTTTCGCTTGTCGTAGGGGATATATTCGAGGCCGTGGGCTTCGACCTCGACGCGGGTGACAGCGGGCTGGATTTTGGCTTTCTGGACAGCCGCGTGCTCGCCGTGTTCATAACTGCCTTTGGCGGATTCGGAGCGATCGGCGTGCAGATCGGCTTTGGCGCGATCGGGAGTTCGCTGATCGGGCTGCTTGGCGGCGTGATATTTGGCGGTATCGTATCACTTTTCGGGCGATTCCTGATCGGCCAGCAAGCCTCAAGCAGCGTGACCGACGACGACCTCATCGGAAAGACGGCACAGGTCGCGGTCGGGATCAAGCAAGGACAGGTCGGCCAGATCTCCGTACGCATTGGAGACGAGCGGGTCGAAAAGATCGCCCGTTCAAAAGACGGCGAAGAGATAAAGGTAGGAGCGATAGTAAGAGTGGCCGCCGTCGCGGGCGATTCAGTAATTGTTGAGATCGAACGAGGATAAAAATAGTGGATATATTTTCTGACAACCTAGTCATCCTGATCCCGGTCATCGTCCTGGTCATAGTCATTGCGGCTCTCATCGCACTTATGCTGATCAGCCGAAACTACATCAAGGTTTCACCAAATCAGGCGGCAGTCATCTCGGGCCGGCGGCGAAAGCTGGCGGACGGATCGATCGCCGGTTACCGCCTTGTACGCGGTGGTGCGACGCTCGTGTTTCCCTTTCTGGAAAAAGTTGAGTTTCTCGATCTTAATGTAATTACCGTCCCGCTCGCCACGCAGCGGGCATATACCGTTCAGGGCGTTCCTGTATCGGTAAAGGCGGTCGCGAACGTCAAGATAAAGGGCGACGATACGTCGCTGCGGTCCGCAGCCGAGCGCTTTCTCGGCATGCCGCAGGCACAGTTCCATCAGCTGGTCTTTCAAACGCTCGAGGGCCATCTTCGCGCGATCCTCGGCACATTGACGGTCGAGGAGATCAACAATGATCGCCAAAGCTTTGCGATGAAGCTGACCACCGAGGCTGCGGGCGATCTCGAAAAAATGGGGATCGGACTCGATGCGCTGACGATCCAGGAGATCTCCGACGAAGAAGGCTACCTTGACGCACTCGGCAAACGCCGAACGGCAGAGGTCAAACGCGATGCCGAGATCGGCCAGGCCGAGGCAAACCGTGACTCAAAGATAAAAGCGTCTCAGGCACTTCAGGAAGGCGAAAAGGTTCGGCTCGAGACCGAAGCTCTTATCGCCCAATCAACCCGCGAAACCGAGATCCAGAAGGCACAGGTACAGGCCGAGATCGAAGCTGAACGTGCCAAGTCGCTGCAGGCCGGCCCGCTCGCGGATGCCAAGGCCCAGCAGCAGGTTACCGTAGAAGAAGTTCGTGTTGAAAAGGTCCGGACGCAGGAACAGATCGCTGTCCAGGAGCAGGAAGTTCTTCGCAAAGAGAAGGAACTGGAAGCGACGGTCGTTAAGCAGGCCGAGGCGGATCGCAAGGCAGCGGTCCTTCGTGCTCAGGGCTTGCAGGAATCTGCGATCCTCGAAGCCGAAGGCCGGAAACAGGCCCAGATCTCGATCGCCGAGGCCGACGCACAAACTCTTGAGCGCGAAGGCCAGGGCCGAGCCGCCGCCGTCGCTGCCGAAGGTAAAGCCGAGGCCGAGAAGATCCGTGCCGTCGGTTTGGCAGAAGCCGAAAAACTGCAGGCCACAGGCCTCGCACAGGCACGATCGACCGAGGCACAAGGACTTGCCGAAGCTGCCGCGATCAAAGAAAAGGCCGCGGCGTGGCGCGAGTTCAACGACGCCGCACGGCTGCAGACAATTCTTGAAAAGCTGCCGGCCATCATCGAATCATCGGCTCCAGTGTTCCGGGCGGTCGCCGAACCTCTTGGGAATATCGACAAGATCGTTATGATCGATCAGGGCGGCAGCGGCGACGGCGAGAGCGGCATCAACCGCTTTGCTCAGACGACGCCGAAGCTCATCTTCTCGGTCCTCCAGCAGCTTGAGGCACTCGGGCTTAACCTGCCGGACATAATGGCGCAGCTTGGTATCGACCAGAATGGAGAGGCGAGTGAGAAAAGAGTAGCCCCGGTAAAAGATGCGCCGAAGCCGGTCGCTCCGCCAGCTCAAAGGCCGCCACATCCGCCGAATGAGAACTAGTTTGCGGCCGTAAAGATCGGAAAGGATGGACAGATATTCGCCAGCGAGCATTCGCCGCATTTTGGCTTGCGTGCTTGGCAAACTCGGCGGCCGTGGAAGATCATCCAGTGCGGGAACATTATCCAGCTTCGCTTAGGCACAAGCTGTTCCAGATCGCGTTCGATCTTTTCGGGCGTCGTGTTCTCCGTTAGTCCCAGCCGCTGCGACAGCCTTGACACGTGTGTGTCCACGACGACACCGGACGCTATGCCAAAAGCATTCCCCAACACGACATTTGCCGTCTTTCGAGCGACGCCGCCGAGCGTTAAGATCTCGTCCATTGTCCGCGGGATCTCGCCGCCATAAACTTCGACCAGCCTCTGACTAGCCGCCTTTATGTTCTTTGCCTTGTTCCGGAAGAAGCCCGTTGAGTGAACATCCCGCTCAAGCTCAGCTTGCGACACATCTACGAAATCCTGCGGGCCGCGATACTTCCTGAACAGGTCTGCCGTCACGATATTGACGCGTTCATCCGTACATTGGGCTGACAAGATCGTCGCGATCAGAAGTTCGAACGGGCTCGTATGGTTTAGAGCACAATGTGCGTCAGGATACGCCTTTCTCAGGCGCTTGATTATCTCAACGGTACGTTTCTTCTTGTCAGCGATCATTCGCCCTAGCCTAAAAAACGCCGCCGCAAAATGCAAATTCACGATTGTTTGGGTAGAATTTAGCCACAGAGGACACGGAGTTATTTTTAATCATCCTCGTGATTCGGTTCTACATTTGCGTGCGTGGATACGTCGTCGCCCAATTCATCCGATAAACTGACTCAAGCGATCATCGGAGCTGCCATCGAAGTGCATAAGGCCCTTGGACCAGGCTTGCTGGAATCTATCTATGAGGAAGCCCTTTGCTATGAACTTGAGCTTCGCGGAATCCGCACACAGCGACAGTTTCCGATCGACATGACATATAAGGGACGCGTTCTTAAGGGGCAGAGAATTGATTTGATCGTCGAGAACGAGGTCGTTGTTGAGATCAAATCCTTATCAAAAATGCCGGAGGTCGTCATGGCCCAGATCTTGTCATATTTAAGAGCTACGGGATTAAGACGCGGCCTTATATATCAATTTTGGCGAAAAGCGTCTCGTTGACGGTGTGAAGAGAGTCTCAAATTAAAGTTCTCTCTCTGTGTCCTCTGTGGCAAAGTCTTGCTAATGTATGAACGTTCCGCTGCTTGATCTAAAAGAACAGAACCAATCGCTTCGGCCGGAGATCGAGGCGGCGCTGGGACGTGTGTTGGACACGAACGGTTTTATTCTCGGCGGGGAAGTGGCCGAGCTTGAGAAGGAACTTGCGGAGTATTGCCAAAGCAAATACGCCATTGGTTGTGCATCGGGCAGCGACGCTCTGCTGCTTGCGATGATGGCGTTGGACGTTCAGGCCGGTGATGAGGTGATCACCACGCCGTATAGCTTTTTTGCAACGGTCAGTGCGATAACGCGGCTTGGCGCAAAGCCCGTCTTTGTCGACATCGATCCCGAAACGTATAACCTTGCCGTCGCTCAGGTTGCGGCGAAGATCACTGATCGGACAAAGGCAGTTCAGCCGGTTCATCTTTACGGGCAATGTGCTGAAATGGACGAGCTCAGGTCGGTCTGCGGCCGCGTTCCGATCGTAGAAGACGCGGCTCAGGCTATCGGTTCAGAGGATGATGGAAGGCGAGCGGGCTCCATGGGCGACATCGGATGTTTTTCGTTTTATCCGTCGAAGAACCTAGGCGGAATGGGCGACGGCGGGTTTATGACGACCGACGACGATCATCTCGCCGAAAAGCTGCTGGCTCTTCGTGTCCATGGTTCAAAGGAACGGTATTATCACAAGTGGGTCGGGCTTAATTCGCGCCTTGATGGATTTCAAGGAGCGGTTCTGCGTGTAAAGCTGCCGCATCTCGACACGTGGTCGGATCAGCGAAAGGCGAACGCTGACCGCTATCGCTCGCTGTTCGGCGAGTTCGGACTTGAAGAAAAGATCGCCTTGCCGCACGAACGCGAGAACGTGCGTCACATCTATAATCAGTTTGTCATCCGCGTGCCTTCGCGACGTGACGAACTACGGCAGCATTTGACCCATAGCGGCGTGGGTACGGATGTGTACTATCCCGTATCGCTGCATCTGCAGGAATGCTTCGAGTATCTGGGTTATCAGGCGGGCGACTTTCCCGAATCGGAGCGGGCTTCGCGTGAGACACTTGCACTCCCAATTTATCCTGAACTTAGACCCGAGCAGCAGCAGTACGTAGTCGAAAAGATCGCGGAATTCTACGAAAGGTGAGGAACTCTGATTGAGTCAGCCCGTTAAGGTCATCAACGCAAAGACGGCGGTCGGCAGGATCATTATCCTGGCGGCGATCGTTATCGCACTCGCGTTCGCGTGGTTCGGTGTTCGGTGGCAGGTGGGCAGCATGCTCGGCGAACTGACACAGCCGTCGCAGGAAAATGCTCTTGAGGTCGCCCAGGCTGCGATCAGCCTTGCTCCCGGCAATCCGCAGCCGCGATGGTTGTTGGCGACCAAGATGAAGGAAGAGTTCGACGAGGCTAGCATTGCCGAATCGATCCGAAACTTTCAAGAGGCCGTCCGCCGTTCGCCGAAGAACTATCGCTGGTGGATAGAGCTCGGCCGTGCATACGAGCAAGCCGAGCGTTACGAGGAAGCCGAGAGATCATTCAAGCAGGCCGTCGAACTCGCACCGGCCTATACTTTCCCGCAATGGCAGATCGGCAACTTTCTCCTCCGTCAGGACCGCGTTGATGAGGCTTTCGCTCATCTGACCACAGCCACGGAGAAGAGCATCGTTTATCGTGAACAGGTTTATGCCCTTGCGTGGGATTATTTCGACAAAGATCCGCAGCGTGTCGAGCAAATCGCCGCGAACACGCCGAGTGCCCGAGTTTCGCTTGCCCAGTTCTATGCACAGCGTGGTGCTGCAGGTGATTCGCTTCGCATCTGGAATACGATCCCGGAAGCCGAGAAGGCAAGGCACCCGCAAATCTTGAAGAACATCACCCAATACCTTTACACCAAGCGTTTCTATCGCCAGACCGTCGACTTTGCTCGTCAATCGGGCATCGATCCCGAGGTCAAGGCAGAGACGATCTCGAACGCGGGGTTCGAAAAGGGCTTGGGCTACACAGAAGGAACGCTTTTCGGGTGGAAGGCGAACCGTTCGGACAGCAAGATCGAAATTCAGGCCGACAGTGTGGTCCGTGCCGAAGGCCAACGCAGCCTGAAGATCAGTTTCAAGAATTACGCCAAGAATGATCTTTACAACGTCTCGCAATTGGTCGCGGTGCAGCCGTCGGCGCGTTATCGATTGACGTTCATGCTCCGCGTGGAAAATCTTAGGACGGGCGGTGAGCCGGTGATGGAGGTGGTCGACGCAAACAGTGACATAATGCTTGTCCGCACGCCGCGGTTTCCGCTGGGTTCGCAGGAATGGCAGCAGATGACGCTTGAGTTCACGGTTCCGGAAAAGTGTGACGGCATCACGATCAGGACTGCCCGCGAGACATGCGGCGAGAATTGCCCGATATCCGGAATGGTCTGGCTCGACAACTTCACGCTGGAGAGATTCTGAGCGCCTATGACCTTCCCGAACAAGCTCGCATTCGGCCTGATCATGGCTATCATCGTTTTCACGACGATAGCCTATGGCGCCGTGCATCAGCCGGTGCTCGCTCTCTTTTACATTTTTGTCACGATACTGATGCTGCTTTGGGCGGTCGACGGCTTCAAGTCGGGTGCGGTCCGGTTGAATTTATCACCGCTCCAGCTTCCGCTTTACGCTGCGGGCGTGTATGGGCTGGTGCAGGTCATTCCATTCGGCACGATAGCGGAGACCGCGGGAGTCTCGTCCATTCCACGCACCATCTCGCTCGACCCGTTCGCGACGCAGATGACCGCACTGCATTTCCTTGCGTTGGGGCTTTTCTTCTCGCTCGCTCTTGTGTTCATCGATTCGGCGTCGCGGATTCGGAAACTTGTGATCGCGATCGCCATATTCGGATTCGGATTCGCGTTCTTTGCGATCCTGCAGACGGTCCTTAGTCCTGGCAAGATCTACGGGATCTACGAGGTGCGCGGTGCGGCTCCGTTCGGATCGTTCGTCAATCGCCACAACTTCGCGGCGTATATGGAGATGACGATCGGTGTGCCGCTCGGGATGCTCTTCGCCGGTGCGGTCGCGCGTGATAAGCGGCTGCTTTATGTCACGGGCATTGCGCTGATGGGAGTCGCCCTTATCCTGAGCGGGTCGCGCGGCGGCCTGGTCGCGTTCGTCGCTCAGGTGATCTTTCTGATCATGCTGACGACCGGTGCGAAGAACAAGCGGCGGCTTGCGCTCAAGGTTGCGGCGTCGGCGGTTTTGATCGGTGCCATCGTGGTCGGTTCGTTCTTTATCGGCGGCGAAAGTTCGCTGACGCGCATCGCCGAGACCGCGACGTCCGAAGACATCACGACCGACCGCGGCCACATCTGGGCAGTGACGACCAGCGTGATCGTAAAGAACTTTCCATTCGGCGCCGGCTTCGGGGCGTTGGGCGTTGCCTATACGCCTTACGACAGCTACAGCGGGCTCGAACGCGTCGAACAGGCGCACAATGATTATCTTCAGGTCGCGGCCGATGCCGGATTGGTCGGTATAATTATCGGCCTGTTCTTTCTCGTGTGGCTGTTCCGCTCGGGACTATCGGCGGCAAATACCGCCAACACCTACCGACGCGGCGTCGCCATCGGCGCGTTGGCCGGATGTTTCGCCGTCCTCGTCCACAGCATCTTCGACTTCGTCCTGCACACGACGGCGATCTCGCTGATGTTCATACTGCTGATGGCCCTCATCGTCGTCTGCCGCGAAACCTATCCCGACGACTTCGAACTCCCCGACTGGCAAAAACGCCGCTACTCAAAGCCGCCCGACCCAATACCGATCAGTTCCGCCATGCAAAAGCCCGCACGTCAGTAAGGGCGGAACATCAAACGAACCCACGAAGAGAATTGCCACAAAAGGCGCAGGAAGCGCAAAGATCGTTCTTCCTTTTGCGCCCTTTGTGCGTTTTTGCGGCAATTGTCGCATCAGGTGCAGAAGCCCGCACGTTAGTAAGGGCGTAACATCCAGCGAACCCACGAAGAGAATTGCCACAAAAGGAGCAAGAAGCGCAAAGATCTTTCTTCGTTTTGCGCATCTTGTGCCTATTGTGGAGATTGACCCATTTGCGTGTCTTGCGCCTTTTTGCGGCAAATTCTCTTTGTGGGCTGTATTGGATGTATCGCCCTTGCTCACGCGCGGGCTTTTGCAGAAGATGAGTTTAGGCTTCGGCGTCTATGCTTTTGGGTTTTGCGGTGAGGAGGCTGTAGATGTACCAGATCACGCCGTGCGAGACGTAGGCGGTCGAGAGGATGAGCAGGACGTAGTTGGAATAAAGCCACATCAGCATGCCGACGGCGGCGATGACCAGTACTAAATATAGGTTGCGGCGGCCGGTGCCGACGGTTTTCATGCTGGAATAACGGATGGTGCTGACCATCAGGACGCCGAGAGCGGCGATCAGGATCATTATCAGCGATGTGTAGAATTTGCCGGTGCCTTCGCCGTATGAACTGAGCGGCATCGGGGCAAAGTGGACGATCGACGCCATTAAGCCGGCTGCCGGCGGGATCGGCAGGCCGACGAAGTTCTTTTTATCGACCTTTGGCGTGCCTTCGGCAAGAACGCGCGGCCGCGTCGATTGCAGGTTGAACCGCGCGAGGCGAAACGCTCCGCACATCAGGTACATAAACAAAAGAAACACACCGAGCTGATATTGCGTGCTGCTTTCCTGATACACCGCGGCGATGCCCCAACTGAAGATCAAGGCTATCGGCGCGATCCCGAATGTGAGTACGTCCGCGAGGGAATCGAACTGAACTCCGATCTCGGTAGCGGTCTTGGTCATCCGCGCGACGCGTCCGTCAAGCGTATCGAAGAGAATTGCGAGGCCGATCGCCACCGCAGCGTAATTGAAATAACCCGATGCCGCCGTCGGATCGGTCGCGACAACCTGAAAACCGCGGATCGAATAAATAACCGCAAGAAAGCCCATGCCGACATTCGCCGCCGTAAACGCGGTCGGGATGACGTACAGTCCTTTCTTTATGCCCCTGTGGACGGTTTTCGGTTCTTCTTCGGTTTCCATAAGCCGCGTTTACTCGTAACGGGCGATGATAGTTTCGCCGCCGACCACGCGGTCGCCGACCTTAACTTCGACCACTGCGTTCAATGGGAGCAAAACATCCGTGCGGGAGCTGAATTTGATGAGGCCGTAGCGTTCACCGAGATAAAGTTCGTCGCCGACCTTAGGCCAGCAGACGATCCGCCGGGCAACGATACCCGCGATCTGCGTGCAAACCACTGTCAGGTTGTCATTCTGGATGGTAATTGAATTTCGCTCGTTCGTAAAACTGGCCTCGTCGCTGGTGGCAGGAGCCTTCTTGCCGCGAATGTAGTCGATCTTGGTCACCTTACCCGCGATCGGAGCACGATTGATGTGAACATCCAGCGGTGAAAGGAACACGCTGATCGTCTTGCCCGACTCGTTTTCATCAATTCGTGTCACACGTCCGTCTGCGGCGGAAACAACGATACCCGGCTCATCCGGCACCCGCCGGACCGGATCGCGAAAGAAGTACGCCATGAACAAGGCAAGCGCTACGAGTATGCCCGACACGATCCATAAGCCGAAATAGGCAAAGATCATAGCCGCGATCATCGGCGTGATTACGAAAGGGAATCCTTCTTTTACCATAGTCTGCGGTACCGCAATAGCGAAGGCGTTGTGGCTGTTCGGTTTACCGCTTTGAATGAAAGTCCAAGTTTACTTGATTAGAGCGGATTTGGAAAACAAAAAAGGCCCGGTGTCGCTTAAGCACCGGGCCAAAGGAGGATTGCGAAGAAATTTTAACTGCGGACCGGGTTATCCTTGGCGTAGCTGTAAGCACACCACGCCGCGATCAGATGGACAACCCAACCCAGAAGCCCCGCGGATCCGATCCACGAAACTCCGGTCAAAACCAACCATATAATACCGATGAGTATTCTGCCGTTGTAAATTTGTCCAACACCAGGAACTAAGAGACTCAAAATTCCTGCCAAAATTGGTTCACGCATTGTTTTAATCTACCTCCGCATACTAATAACGAATGAGATCGGGATTTGTTGCAAAAATGTTTCGTGTCAGTGGCTGAGGATCTCGTGAACTGCAAAATGAACCGCAAAGAAGAATGCCACTCCAGCAAACACCGACAGGGAAACGAGCGGACGTTTGCCGCCGTGATGATTGACCTCGGGAATAAGGTCGCTCGCTGCTACGTATAATGTGACGCCGCTCGCGAGTGGCAACGCGTAGGCGACCGTGAACCCGAGATTGCTGCCGATAAAATAGAACACAAGAACGCCGACAAGCGTCGTAGCACCGATCACGCTCGTCGCGATCAACACCTCACGCCGGCCCTTGCCCGCTGCTACCATCATTGAACCGATCGTGAAACCTTCCGGGAACTTGTGCAGAAAGACCGCGACGAATACGAGCAAGCCGATCTTTACATCGATCTGCGACGCGGCCGCGATCGACACGCCATCGAAGAAGGTGTGGATCAGCAATCCGCCGACGCCGGAGTAAGCCGATCTTGTCGAGATAAGCTCATGCGAATCGACCTCTTCGCCGAGATGAAAGTGCGGAGCGATCGTGTGTTCGAAGAATTGGGTCAACAAATATCCCGTCAACAGCAGCAGCATCGGGACATAGAGATTGTCCGCGGATTCGGGATGGGTCTTTTGCCAAATAAGTACCGTTTTGGGAACGATCTCAAAGAAAGTGACCGCCAACATGAAGCCGGCCCCCAAAGCGAGCAAATACTTTAGGTACTTCCGATAGTTCCGGTTTACTGCCGACGGAAACAAAATAAGCCCGCCGAGCACGTTTGCGAGTGCGGCGATCAAACCGAAGACCAAAAGTTGTCCCAGAACTGGGTCCATATACGCGGCAAATATAAGACTTTAACGCAGTTGGTGCGGAAACTGAAACCCTCCGAATGCCTCGATGCTTTCGCCGTCACCTGACTCCTTAAGAATTTAAACGCGTGATTAAATCAAACGTGAATTTAGGTCTTGACAGGTTTTTCCCTTAAGCGTACTATTCTTCCTAGCACTTTAGAAGACGCTTCAAAAACGGGCTGGAGCGGGACGACGAAAGTAAAAGTGTTTAAGAAATTTAAGCACTGCCCCCATCAATACAAGCTCTATAATGCGGCGGAAAATGGTCGGTTAACACAAGGGTGTTGCTGTTAAGGACTTTAGTCGCATTAATCCGTAGACAGGCAGGTAATTCAGCTAATTTAGGGCCAAAAGCCTTGCGGTAGAGGTGTGTCCAAATTCGAATCGATCTTTGAAAAATGGCCGAGAATGCCCTCGAAAACATACACGCGACCGTACTTCTTCAGGAAACCGTAGATTTCCTCGAGGTGAAGGAAGACGGGGTTTATGTTGACGCCACTCTGGGCCTGGCGGGTCACGCCCGAGAAATACTCCAGAGGAACGAAACATGCCGTCTGATCGGTATTGACCAGGATGGTGAGGCTCTTGAGCTGGCGAAAGAACGACTTGCTGAGTTCGGCGGCCGGGTAACCCTGGAAAAGGCAAATTTTTCGGCGATAAAGACGGTGCTCAAGGCTGTCGATGGCGTCGACGGCATCATTGCAGACCTCGGAGTTTCGTCGCTCCAGATGGACAGCGAAGAACGAGGTTTTAGCTTTCGCTTCGACGCACCGCTCGATATGCGGATGGACGAAGGCTCCGACAGGCCAACTGCCGCAGAACTGCTTGCGGCTTTATCAGAAGAAGAGATCGCCAACGTTATATATGAATACGGCGAAGAAAGATTTTCCCGGCGGATAGCACGCCGGATAGTTGAAAGAAGAAATGCCGGCGAACCGGTCACGACGACTAAGCAGCTTGTTGAGTTGGTAGAGAGATCGGTGAAGCGGAGCCCGAAGGACAAGATACATCCGGCGACGCGGACCTTTCAGGCTCTCAGGATCGCAGTGAACGGGGAACTCGACGTTCTCGAAACATTCCTGGCGGATGCGATAGATATTTTGAAAACAGGCGGAATACTCGCGGTGATCACGTTTCACTCACTTGAGGACAGGATCGCCAAGCGAACGTTCCAAAAGCTTTCGGGCAAATGCTCTTGCCCACCGCGAATGCCGATATGCATCTGCGGAGCTAAAAAGTTGATCGAGCTCGTCACTAAAAAGCCGGTTACGCCGGGCGATGACGAGCAAAAACAGAATCCAAGATCCCGAAGCGCGAAGCTTAGGGTAATACGACGGATAGCCGACCATCACTAAAGAACCCATAGGACCCCAACCGTATGAGAAACAGAACCGCTCGAAGAGCCCGCCCAACCAATCTCTCGAATCGAGGGATCGGAACCCTGCCGTGGAGCTATTTTGTCGTTATCGCAATATGCGGCTGCGTGATCGCAGCCGGCTTTCTTCTTGCCGCCCGACAGCATTTCATGTCGATGGATCTTGGAATGAAAAACTCAAAGCTGCGCAAGCAGTTGGATGACCTGGAGTCAGAGAACCGAAGGCTCACGCTCGCCCGCGAGATCGCCCTTTCACCGATGGAGATAACGAGAACAGCCCGCAATTTCGGCTTTGCAGACGTGGGCGAGATCCCGGTCGCTATTCCGGCTTCGGCTCCCGTACTGAAGATGGACGAAAGCGGTGTGTTGATCAAGGCGGTTGCGGTTCAATCGAAACCCGGCGACTCTTCAGCACCGACCGTGACAAAGACCGCATTCCAGCGTCCCTCGGCGTCCGTCACAAAGCCCGATGCCGACAAGAAGACTGCTTCCGTGCAAGCTTTGAAGAAAGCCGACTCGAAAGCTAAACCGTCGAAAACCGAACTGACCGCTTTAGCAAAGAGGTAGAGGCTGAGAAATGGCAAAGCGAGTTAAGAGGACAAAGAAAGCGAATCCGCGCCAGACGGCATTTACACGCTTTATGCTCATCGTCGCAGTGCTCGTGCTGTGGATGGGCGGGATCGGAGTCCGTCTGGTCCATCTGCAGGTCACGAAGCACGAGTGGCTCAAGGAAAAAGCTGACAATCAGCGGGTCGATGTCAAACGCAGCAAGCTGCCACGCGGAAACATCTTCGATCGAAACGGAAGGGCGTTGGCAATGAGCGTGCGGGTCAAGACGCTTTACGCCGATCCGACCGAAATAGATGATCCTAAAGCCGCGGCAAAGGCGATCGCAAAGGCGGTCGGTGGCAAGGAAAAGGATCTTGTCCTTCAGCTAACCCAGGCTAAGGCCGATCTTCGCAGATTTGTTCCGTTGGCAAAGGGCCTGGACGACCTCTCGGTCGAGCGAATCAACAAAGAACTGGATGACAATTCAGTAAGGAAATTCGATTCCCCGAACTTTACCGGTCTGCACTGGCGAGAGGAGCAGAGCAGAAGTTATCCATACCAGACGCTGGCCGCCCACGTTATCGGGTTCAGCAACGCCGCCGGTGTCGGGCAGGCAGGTATAGAACAGTCGCAGAACGATATTCTCTTTGGGGCGGTGATCAAGAAGACCCAGGAACGCGACCGTTTGGGCAGAGTTTACGAAGAAGAGATCTCGGACAAGGAGCCGCCGAAGGATGTAGTATTGACGATAAATGTGCCCGTCCAGTTCATGGTCGAGCAGGCTCTTGCAAAAGCGGTTGAAGCCTCGCAGGCAAAGTCGGGAATGGCGATCGTGATCGACAACAAGACCGGCGAGATACTTGCCCTGGCAAATCATCCGACGTTCGACCCCAACAAACTGAATGAGATAACGCACGAGAATCTCTCGAATGCGGCAGTTCAACTAGTTTATTCGCCGGGCTCCGTGTTCAAGCTGATCACTTACAGCTCGGCTCTTGAACGAAAGATGATCTCTCCCGAGGCCGAGATCGATAGCGGCAATGGATCGATCGAGGTTGCCGGGCACCGCTTTACCGATTCGCACGCGATCGGGCGAGTGAATTATGCCAAAGCCTTTGCCCATTCCAGCAACGTTTGCGCGATCAAAACGGGCATGAGCGTCGGTAAGGACGGCTTCTACCAGACGCTGCAAAATTTCGGGTTTGGAAAGAAGACCGGCATCGAACTTCCGGCCGAAACCAATGGAATTGTGAGGTCGCCTGCGAAGTGGAACGGCGACTCGCTGGCGTCGATGTCGATAGGCTATGAAATAGGCGTCACCGCTTTACAAATGGCGACCGCTTTTGCGACGATAGCTAACAACGGAGTTCGGGCCCAGCCTCATATAATAAAGGAAATACGCCAGTCGGATGATCAGATCGTGTCCGCCGCCCAACCTGAAAGAACGCAGGTCGTGAGTGCTGAAACTGCGCGCGATATGACTACAATGATGCGTCAGGTCGTGGTCGCTGGTACTGGAAAACGAGCTCAGTTAAATGGCTACACGTCAGCCGGGAAAACCGGAACGGCGTGGAAGTTCGATGAAAAACTCAAGAAGGTAAACTCGGCAAAATATGTGTCGTCGTTCATCGGTTTTGCTCCCGCCGAAGATCCGGCGGTAACGATCGCCGTAGTAATGGATGAGCCAAAGGTCGGCGGGCGAGATGGCGGACAGGTCGCAGGCCCCGTTTTTCGCGAGATCGCTCAGCAGATCCTGCCGGAGCTGAATGTTAAACCCCAAGGCTATGTCGAGCCTGAGGCTGAGGTAGAGGACATTCCCGAGATCACGACCACGAGCGGCCCTTCAGCGGACAGCCTTGATCAGTTGAAAGTTGAGGCCGCAGCAAGGATCGAGACGCGGATCGGCTCCGATAAAGTTGACGTAAAGAGAACAGAAAAGCCGGCCGCGGCAGTCAAAGCGGATGCTAAGGCTGTTGCCGAAAAGCCAAAGGCCGTTGAGCCTAAAGCGAAGGCAAAAGTGGTGCAGGCAAAACCGGCGCCGGCGGAAAAGCCAAAGACGCCCGTGAAAAATAAAGCCCCGGCCGAGAAGAAGAAGGGAAAGACTTGAAGCTGAAGACTGCCATCGAACATATGAAAGCTGCGGCGTCGCAACTTAATCCCGCCCTGCAGGACCGAGAGATCGAATCCGTCGTGATCGACTCTCGCGAAGTGCGGGCGGGCGACGTATTTTTTGCTCTTTCACAGCCGGATTACGCTAATAACGGTTTCAACGGCGACTTTGAGGACGCGACGAAGTACGTCGTATCCTCATTAAAAAATGGTGCGGTCGCGGGCGTCGTCCGTTTCGATCGCTATGATGAGTATCGCGCCGAGTTGGAACCGTTCTTGGACCAACTCGTTTTTGTCGACGACACTATCAAAGCACTTCAGAATCTCGCCCACGGTGTTTACCTGGCGTGGAACAAGCCCGTGGTCGCGATCACAGGCAGTGCCGGTAAGACAACGGCGAAGGAGCTTGCCGCCCTCGTTCTCGAGTCCCGCGGCCAAAAAGTCCTCAAGAATATCAAGAATTACAACAATGGCCTCGGCCATCCACTGACTGTTTTGAATCTGGCAAAAGATGATTCGTATGACGTTGCGGTCCTCGAAATGGGAATGTCGACGCCGATGAACGAGATCCAGCGGCTCTGTGCGATCACGCCTCCGGACATTTCCGTTGTGCTGAATGTGCTTCCGGTTCACGTTGAACATCTTGGTTCAATAGAGAACGTCGCGAACGCAAAAGCAGAGATCGTGGAAGGGATGAAGGAGACCGGTACCGCGATCCTGAACGCCGATGATCCTAGAGTTCTTGCAATGACCAAGCTAGCAAAAGGCCGAGTGATCACTTTTGCGATCGATACTGACGCTGACATCCGAGCGAAGAATATCCAGTTTCCACGTTTCGGTGAGACGCGTTTCGATCTGGTCACCCCGGACGGACAAGCGACGGTCGATTTTCCGCTTAATGGACGCCATAACATACTAAATGCCTTGGCTGCTGCAGCGGTGGGCTTCAGCACCGGAATGACCGCGGCTGAGATAGCTGACGCACTCGGAACTGCCGTTCCGCCGCCCCAGCGTGGTGAAGTGCTGCATTTTAAGGAGGGCTTCACCTTAGTGAATGATTCGTACAATTCAAATCCCGCAGCCTTGCTTTCGATGGTCAGGACGATCGTCGAAGGCGGTATGTCGGCGAAGCGTCGGATCATTGTTGCGGGAGAGATGCTTGAACTGGGCAGCGATGAGGCAGCCGTTCACACGCAGACAGGACGGGAAATTGCAGAGGTCGGCGTCGATAAGTTGATCGGTGTCCGAGGGCTTGCTGCTCATCTCGTTGAAGGTGCCAAGGATGCCGGCCTTGCGGATGCTGAGTTTGTAACAGATTCGGATGCTGCGGGAGATCTTCTATTGGGACAGATAAGGGAAGACGATCTGGTCCTGGTAAAGGGGTCGCGCGGCGTCCGAACCGAAAGGGTCATCGAAAAGCTGTTGGCGAAGTTTGAGTTAGAGAAAGAGTAACGCTGGAGGCCGGCCGGCTGTAGAGCACAAGTGCTCTCGACCGTCGACACGTTGCAACCGACCAGAAGGAAATCGGTAGTTAAACAGGGCGAATGCTTTATTACTTTCTTTATCAGTTGGCATTTAGAGAATATGGCTCTACGAGCGAGTCTTACTTTCTCAAAGGCCTCAACGTGATCCAGTATGTGACCTTTCGCACCGCAATGGCGACGATCACGGCACTGTTGATCTCGCTTCTTTTCGGGGGAAAGGTCATTAGGAAGATCAGATCTTTGAATGTAGGACAGGAGATACGCGAAGAGCTGTCTGCTGAACACCAGGCCAAGAAAGGAACCCCGACGATGGGCGGTGTGCTGATCCTCGGAGCGGTATTTCTCTCCACGATCCTGTGGGCTCGGCTCGACAGCGTCTTTCTCTGGCTTGCTCTGGGGGCAACGCTCTTGTTTGGAGCGATCGGCTTCGCGGATGATTACATAAAGATCGTCAAGAAAAGAAGCTTGGGCCTCACCGAAAGGCAGAAGATAGCAGGCCAACTGGTTACGGCTGTGCTGGTCTGGGCTGTATTGTATTTTCTGACGAACTATTCGTGGAACGTGAGTATTCCGTTCATCAAGGCGACGGCGGAACCGATGGGCATCTCGTACCTTTGGCCGGGCGTATATTTGATATTTATCATTTTTGTGTTGCTCGGGTCTTCGAATGCCGTAAACCTGACCGATGGCCTCGACGGATTGGCGACGAGCATTACCTTCGTTGCGATGTCCGCCCTGACGGCACTAACCTACGTCGCAAGCGATAAGAGATGGGCGGAGTACCTCGATATCACGCACAACCCGTCATCGTCAGAACTGACGATCTTCTGCGGTGCAATGGTCGGAGCAAGTTTGGGATTCTTGTGGTACAACGCACCGCCGGCCGAGGTATTCATGGGCGATGTCGGTTCTCTCGCTATCGGCGGAGCACTCGGTACGGTAGCGATCTTGACCAAGCAGGAGTTTCTGCTTCCGTTCATCGGCGGTATCTTTATTCTCGAGGCCGTTTCGGTAATGCTGCAGGTCGGCTTCTTTAAGTTTACGAAGAAGACCGGTGGCGTCGGGAAGCGAATATTTTTGCAGGCTCCGCTGCATCATCATTTCGAAATGGCCGGGTGGCGGCAGTCGAAGATCGTCTTTCGGTTTTTGATCGTGGCGATACTGTTCGCGTTACTTAGTTTATCGACCTTGAAGCTACGGTGAAGCCGTCTTCTTAATTCTTTTTATTCTTCTCTTTCTGTGGTAGGCCTGAACCGCTTAACCACGGAGGAAGATAAATAAGAAGAAGTAAGAGGGAAGACGAAGAAAGATCTCCGATTCGAATGCAATGGATTTGAACGAGAAGAAAGCACTTGTTCTGGGAGCCGGAAGGTCCGGCGTTGCTTCCGCCAAATTTCTGGCGGAACGTGGTGCCGTCGTTGCTCTTCACGACAAGAAGGAGGTCGAGGAGTGGTCTGACGCGGCACGATCTTTGAAAGAATCGCACAGTGTAGGCCTAATGTCGGGCCAGATCCCGTCGTGGCTGCTTGATCAGATCGACCTGGTAGTTTTCTCCCCAGGCGTCCCGACCAACACGATACCGGCGAGGTACGTCGATCGGAAAGACGGCGAGGTCATAGGCGAAGTCGAGCTGGCATATCGATTTATGAAGGGGCGGATAGTTGCGATCACGGGCTCAAATGGGAAAACAACGACGACTACGCTGGTCGGAGAGCTCCTGAAGAATGCCGGAATTGTTACACAGGTTGGCGGCAACATTGGCACGCCGCTGCTCAGCCTTGCGGAGTCGTCGACAGACGAGACGTGGACGGTTGTCGAACTTTCAAGCTTCCAACTCGAAACGATCAAAGAATTTCACCCGAATGTGGCGATATGCCTGAACGTGACGCCGAACCATCTAGACCGCTACGATTCATTCGTCGATTATGCTGCAGCGAAGCATCGGATCTTTATGAACCAGACCGCTGAAGACGCAGCCATCCTGAATGCTGACGACGAGATCACGGCCTCATGGGCCAGCGGCTTGAAAGCAAATGTTTCGCTGTTTAGCTCGAAGCGGGCGTTGGACGACGGACTGTTTTTGCGCGGACGCGAGCTCGTTTGCCGCTCGGGTGGCAGCGAAAAGGTCTTGACGACGCGGGACGAAATATTTCTTAGGGGCCTGCACAATGTTGAAAACGTACTTGCCGCATTTGCAGCCGGCCTCGCATGCGGAGCTGATCCAATTTCAATGCGGGAGACGGTGGCGACTTTCAAGGGAGTCGAACACCGCATCGAATACGTTGATGAGATCGACGGAGTCGCCTTCTACAACGATTCGAAGGCCACGTCAGTTGATGCGACCGTAAAGGCGCTCGAAGCGATGAGCGAGGGAGCCGGCAAAACCGTCCTCATTCTTGGAGGCCGAGGCAAGAACGCTCCGTATGCCCCGCTCGTGCCGCTGATCAAGAGCTCGGTCCGGGCGATCGTTGTTATCGGCGAGGATGCAGAGAATATCCGGACGCAGCTTGCCGGAACGACCGTGATCCTCCGGGGTAATTCTCTCGAGAACGCCGTCGAACTGGGGCTTAGTAATGCGGAACGCGGCGATGTCGTCTTGCTTGCACCGGCATGTGCAAGCTTCGATATGTTCAAAAGTTTTGAGGAACGCGGGAAAGTATTCAAAGAAGCGGTCGCCTCGCTCGGTCGCGGACGGAGTAAGACGTCGGCACCGTAATGGTTTCGTTCTGTTTCCTCTTATTCCTCTTCTTCAGTGGTAAAGCTGTTTAACCACGGAGGAAGATGAGGAGGAAGAAAAAGAAAAAGAAAAAGAAGGCGAAGATCAAGAAAAATGGCGGCACAGATAAACAAACTAAGAATGGACTGGTTCTTGTTCGCGATAGTCGCGGGATTATCGCTGTTCGGGGCCGCGATGGTCTACAGTGCTTCGGCGATGATCGCGCTGAAGGAGTCGCAAAGCCAGTTCACTTACTTTTATAAGCAATTCGGATTCACGCTTGTCGGCTTGGCCGCGATGTTCATCGTCAGTCGGATCGATTATCGCCGGTATCAAAGCACTTGGTTCGTTTACGGATTTCTAGCGATAACCGTTGTGCTGCTTATCGCAGTTTTCGGCTTTCCGTCGATCAATGGTGCTCGGCGCTGGATCAGGTTCGGCGGACTCTCGTTCCAACCTTCAGAAATGGCGAAGATTGCCCTGCCGGTCTTTCTGGCATTCTTTCTGACCAGGCATGAGAAAACGATGGGCGAGATCAAGTCCACCGTGATCCCGTGTGTTGCTGCCCTCGCCCTGTTGGGCGGGCTCGTATTTCTGGAGCCTGACCTTGGAACGGTGATCGTCTTGTGCGCCGTCTTTTCGGCCGTCTATTTTGCCGCAGGTGCGAAACTCTTGCACATTGCGTCGGTCGCTGCAGTGATGGTTATCGGCGGTATCGGTGCGATCATATTGGCCCCGTGGCGTGTTCAAAGGCTGATGGCATTTCTCGACCCGTTCAGCCATTCCGAAGACGCGGGCTACCAAGTGGTCCAGTCGCTAATGGCGATCGGATCCGGGGGAATAGTGGGCGAAGGATTCGCTAAGGGGCAGGCGAAGCTATTCTATTTGCCATACCCATATTCGGATTTCATATTCTCCGTCGTTGGTGAAGAGTTCGGCTTGATCGGAACGCTTGCGGTCGTACTCGCGTTTGGACTCTTACTCTGGCGTGGCACGCGTGCTGCTATGAATGCACCCGACCGGTTCGGAATGCTCCTTGGAATCGGCATAATCACCGGCATCGTTGTGCAGGCATTGTTCAACATAAGCGTCGTGATCTCGATCCTTCCGGCAAAGGGTATTCCGCTTCCGTTTATTTCCTACGGCGGAACGTCGGTGCTGATGACGATGCTCGCGGTCGGCGTCTTGCTGAACATCTCCCAGAACGCCGGGAAAAAGTCCCGTGCCGAATCGGAGACGCAAGTCAGATGAAGGTTTTGATCGCCGCCGGCGGAACAGGCGGACATATCTATCCGGGAATTGCCATTGCGAAGGAAATTATGCGTCGCGATGAAAGATCTGAAGTCCTCTTTGTCGGCACATCGCGTGGCCTAGAGAAGCGGATCGTTCCCGAGAATGGCTTTCAACTTTCCTTGATAACCAGTGCGGGTTTGAAGAGCGTCGGCGTGATCGGGAAATTGAAAGGCGTGGGCGTTCTGCCGATCAGCTTTTTCGAGTCGGCACGGTTACTGAGGGAATTCAAACCCGATGTTGTAGTTGGTGCGGGTGGATATGTTTCGGGGCCTGTTCTGTTGATCGCGAGCCTAATGAGGTTTCCGACGATGGTTATGGATTCGAATGCCTTGCCCGGATTTACGAACCGAAAGCTGGCTCGATTTGTCGACAAGGCTGCTCTTACATTCGATGAAGCATTGCCTTTCTTTGGTGAAAAGGGGATCGTCACAGGCAATCCGGTCCGCAAGGAGTTCTTTGAAGTGCCGCGGAAAAAACGCGGCGAAAAAACGAACATCCTCGTGTTCGGTGGTTCGCAGGGAGCACGTGCGATAAACAACGCGATGATGAGTGCCCTGCCTCTGCTCGAAAGCCGAAGCGATAGGCTTCGGATAGTGCACCAAACGGGGGAAGCCGACTTTGAAAAAACACGCGAGATGTACAGCCGGTCGCGTATCGACGATCACGAGGTCCGTCCGTTCATCTCAGATATGTTCGTCGAATTTGGCAACGCCGATATCGTAGTTTGCCGTGCAGGAGCGACGACTTGTGCGGAACTCGGGGCCGCAGGCAAGGCGTCAATAATGATACCGCTGCCGACCGCGGCTGATGATCACCAGCGAAAGAACGCCGAGGCCTTTGAACGAGCAGGGGCATCGCGAATGCTGATCCAGGCGGACCTGAACGGTGAGAGCCTCGCGGCGTTGATCGCAGAATTGATAGACGATCCGGAAGCGATCTCGGAAATGGAAACCGCGGCGAAAAGACTGGGACGAATAGACGCCGCCGAAGCGACGGTGGACCTGATCGAAAAGCTAGGAAGCAAAGATAACTGATGTTCAGACACGTAAACTGATGTTCAGACACGTAAAAAGAATTCATTTTATCGGCATAGGCGGTATTGGCATGAGCGGTATTGCTGAGGTGCTGTGCAATCTTGGCTTTATCGTAACGGGTTCAGATGTGAAGAAGTCAAAGAATACAGACCGTCTCGAATCGCTGTTCAACGTCGGCATCGCGGAAGGGCATCGGGCCGAGAATGTCGGTGCAGCACAGGTGGTCGTGTACTCTTCGGCAGTGAAGGAAGACAATCCCGAGGTTGTCGAAGCAAAGGAACGCGGCATTCCGGTCATTCCTCGAGCGGAAATGCTGGCAGAGTTAATGGTGCTGAAGCCCTACGCTGTGGCCGTGTCGGGAACGCATGGTAAGACTTCGACAACATCGATGGTCGCTACGATCCTCGGCCACGCGGGTTTCGATCCGACGACAGTTGTTGGAGGTGTTGTAGAAACTCTCGGCTCGAACGCGCGACTCGGAGCTTCTGATTGGTTTGTGACTGAGGCTGATGAGAGCGACCGCTCGTTCCTGATGCTTTACCCGACCATTGCCGTAGTAACAAATATCGACAAGGAACACATGGAGTCCTACAAAGGCATGGAGGACGTCGTTCAGTGCTTTACCGACTTTGTAAACAAGGTGCCGTTCTTCGGTGCAGCGATCATCTGTCTCGACGATCCTAATGTTCAGCTGATCATTCCCAACATAAAACGGCGTCGTGTCACCTATGGATTGACAGCCCAAGCAGATGTGTCGGCCCACGACATCCGCTATAACGACTCGTACGGATCAACTTTTTCTGTTTGGAAAGGCGATGAAGTGCTGGGCGAGATCGAACTTCCCGTACCCGGCAAGCACAATATCTATAACGCTCTCGCCGCAACAGCGGTCGCCTTAGAGGTCGAGATACCTTTTGAGAAGATCGCCGGAGCGTTTACGACGTTCAAGAATGCTAATCGGCGATTCCAGTTCAAGGGCGAAGCCCGCGGCATCACGGTCGTTGATGATTACGGCCACCACCCGACCGAGATCCTTGCAACGCTTTCCGCGGCCAAGAATAGTTCCGGCGGAAAACGAACTGTGGTCGTATTCCAGCCGCATCGCTATTCGCGTACACGTGAGTTAATGGACGAGTTCGCCTTGGCCTTCAACAATGCTGATGTTGTGTATGTTGTTGATATTTACGCGGCCAGCGAACAGCCGATAGAAGGCATAACCGCGGAGATTCTTACGGAAAATATCAAAAAATACGGACACAAGAACGTAAATTATCATGGTGATCTCGAGACGGTCGCCGACGTGGTGATCCCGAACCTGCAGGCAGGCGATCTTGTCATTACGCTCGGCGCGGGAACGGTAACCCGGCTTTCCGACGAGATTCTCGAAAAACTGAGGGCAGCTTCATAAGTTTCGGGCAGAGACTGATCCTCGTATTCTTCTTTTTCTGTGGTTGAAGATCTTCTGACCACCGAAGAGGACGAATAAGAGGAAGGAAGAGGAAAGGAAAGAGAAAAAAACGATGGCTTCAAAGATCAAAAGAAAATCGATCGTCGACAGGACGCCGCGGACGGCGATAAAGCGAAAGGCCGCACGCGGGCGAAACTCGCACAGCGGAAACAGCCGCTTTGGCAGCTTCTTCCTTCCGCTTTTCCTGAGCATCTGCTTGCTGATATGTCTCAGTGTTCTGGGGTATATGGGAATGCAAAGCGTAACCGCTTCAAAGTTCTTTGATCTCAAATCCGTCGAGGTCGTCGGGACTGAGCGTGCCGCAAAAGACGACATCGCTCGTATCACGGCGAACGCCGCCGAGAAAACGGGTGTGTGGAATGCCGATCTCGCAGAGTTAAAGGCGAAGATCGAGAAACAGCCGTTTGTGAAGTCGGCTTCTATCTCGCGAGTGCTGCCGGACGGGCTGACGGTCTACATCGTCGAACGCGTTCCGATCGCCGTGGTCAAGTTATCGAACGGCCCGATGCTTGTCGATAACGAGGGGAACCTTCTCGCGGCGGCTAGTAAGTCGGAGGAGGGCCTACCGATCACACTGACCGGCTGGGACGAATCAAAGACCGAGAAGGCGATCAAGGATAATCTTGAGCGGGTGAAGCTCTACCAAAGAATGCTGACTGAATGGCGTGAAGGCGGGTTGATCGCACGGGTTCAGAGCGTGAACCTTGCCGATCTGCGTGAGCCCAAAGCCGTCACCGAGGACTCCGGCAAACAGATAACGATCGACGTTGGCCGCGAAGCTTTTGCCCAACACCTTAAGAACGGCGTAAGTGCGATCGCGGGAAAAGGCGATATGTTCGATGGAGTTAGCCTTGTAGGCTCGAACATGATCCTTTCGTCGAGAAAGAGTTCGGAAACGTCTCCGCAGTAATTATGAATAACGAGATCCACGCAATCGGCCTCGACATCGGTACAAGCAAGGTCCGCTGTGTGATAGGCGAACCGGGTGAACATGGTGCGATGAACATCGTCGGCTACGGCGAGGCGGAGTCGCGTGGCCTTCGCCGAGGTATCGTGACCGCGACGGAGGCGGTCGCCGAATCGGTAAAGAAAGCGGTCGGCGAGGCGGAACGCGTCAGTGGCCTTGAAGTCGAATCTGCGGTCGTGAATCTTTCAGGCGAGCATTTTCGCGGTGAGAATAAGAATGGAGTCGTCGCCGTCGCCGGGGCTGGACGCGAGATAACGGAAGAAGATGTCGAGCGGGCCATTGAATCGGCGTGTGCAATGCAACTTCCGGCGGGATGGGAGATCGTAAATCGCCTGCCGCAGGAATTTATTATCGACGGCCAGGACGGAATCATGGAGCCGGTCGGTATGACCGGGGCAAGGCTGGAATCGCTTGTACACATCGTTATCGGCCCAAGTGCGGGACGCCAGAACCTGAACAAAGCCGTGAAGCGTGCGGGCCTGGACGTTGAGCGAATGATGCTCGAACCTCTTGCTGCCGCGGAGAGTGCTTTGACCGATGATGACAAGGAATACGGGTGTGCATTGGTCAACATCGGCTCCGAGATCACAAGCATGATGATCTTTGGCCGGGGAGCGGTTCAGCATACAGCAGTCTTTCCTTTCGGCGGGCTTCATTTCACTAAGGACATCGCGGTCGGCCTCCGTGTTTCCATTCAGGAAGCGAGCAAGATCAAGCAGCGTTACGGTTGCGTCGCATCGTTCCTGCTCGACGATGAAGAAAGGCAGGAGAACATTGAGATCATGCCCGTAGGCCGGACCGAAACACGCGGCCTGACGAAAGAGATCCTCTGTGACATTATGCAGCCTCGTGCGATCGAGCTCCTTCAGCACGTTGCACATGAGACGGCACGTACGCAGGCGCAGATATCAAGCGGCGTAATACTGACCGGCGGCGGTTCAAATGCCCGCGGAATGGTCGAGATCGCGGAGCAGGTTTTCGACGCTCCTACTCGCTTGGGGTACTTGAACGAAAACAATTTCGGGGGCCTCGCCGAACAGATCGCCGGCCCCGAATGGGCAGTGTCTTCAGGCCTGGCATTATCGTCGATGCGTTCGCAGGTACGGGAAATGAACCGCGGAAATAAGCGGTCATCGAAAGTTGCCGAGTGGTTTGAAACTTTTCGCGACAAATTTAGATAAAATTAACGTCTCGACTGGATTTTCACCACAAATCATAGTATGCTTTGCTCCCGTCAATACAATATATTGTTACTGTCAATATTGCGTTCAGGGCATCGCAACTTTCCATTTTGATCAATTTTTCTTACTTTTGGACTTGAAATAATGAGTACGGACGGGCTTCAAATGCAACTAAGCGGATTAAAAATGTTCATCGACGAACCTCCCATCACAGGTGCGAGGATCAAGGTTATCGGCGTTGGCGGCGGCGGCGGAAATGCGGTCAACAGAATGATCGAAGCCGGCATCCAGGGCGTCGAGTTCATTGTCGCGAACACCGACCTTCAGGCGCTGAATGCTTCATCGGCACCGCTGAAGATCCAGCTTGGCGGAAAATCGACTCGCGGACTCGGAGCCGGGTCGAATCCGGATGTCGGCCGGGCGGCTGCACTTGAAGATCACGAGAAGCTTCTCGATGTGCTTGAGGGTGCGGACATGGTCTTCGTCACAGCCGGACTTGGCGGAGGTACCGGAACTGGTGCTGCCCCGGTCGTTGCCTCATTGGCTATCGAGCTGGGAGCGTTGACAGTCGCCGTTGTGACCAAACCGTTCACCGTCGAGGGCAAGAAGCGAATGGCTCAGGCCGAGCAGGGATTGGCTGAGCTTCGCGGGTGTGTGGACACTATCATCACGATCCCGAACTCAAAACTCCGCGAGGTCGAACCGGGCATCACGATGATGGATGCGTTTCGCCGGGCGGACGACGTCCTGCTTCAGGCAGTACAGGGCATTACCGAGCTGATCATCACGCCGGGCATTATCAATCTGGATTTTGCCGACGTCAAAACTGTGATGCGCGGCCAGGGCGTTGCCTTGATGGGAATCGGCACTGCGAGCGGAGAGAATGCGGCTTCGCATGCAATGCGTGCGGCTCTCGACTATAAGCTGCTCGAAGAGAATTCGATAACCGGAGCAAAGGCAGCTCTTATTAATATCACCGGCGGCGAGAATATGCCGCTCGCAGAGATCGAGGACGCCATCCGGATGATCGAGGAAGAGTCGGATGACAACGCCGACATCATTTGGGGTAATGTCGTAAAGGAAGGCATGGAAGATCAGATCAAGGTGACGGTCATTGCGACCGGCTTTGATAGTTCGGTCCAAGCGATGAAGCCGCTGCCGAGGCCGGTAGAAACGCTAAATGCGAACAGTGCGGCCGCATCAGGGTACGGACAGTCGCAGCAGCAGAACGAAGATCTGGATGTCCCGACGTTCATCCGTCGACAGGCCGACTAGGCCTGGAAGTTTGCCGAGATTAGCCAGTTGTTTGCTTGAGAGACTGTCAACACTTGCCCAGCGAGCCGTATGGTTTTGCCGGGTTTTTTGTTAGCTAGATCGTGGAAGAAGGAAAAGCCAATAACCCCAGAGAGGATCGCCTAACAGTCGTCGGCATCACGATCGGTGACGCAGCCGGGATCGGCCCGGAGGTCTCGCTGAAGGCCGTTGCCGACGAGGAGATCAGGAGCGTATGCCGGCCGGTTCTCGTCGGGGATCTGAGATCTTTGAAACATACTTCAAGCGACCTGGACCTGGGCCTCGATCTGGTTCCGTTTGATGATGAGAACGCGCCCGATCCGCTGACCGTCGAGGTGTTCGATACAAATAATCTGCCCGGTACGATCACGGTCGGCCGCGACGATGCCGTGACGGGAAAGGCTTCGGCGGAATGCATCGAAATCGCTGTCAGGCTTTGCCAGGAGGGCCGAATAGATGCGATCGCGACGGCTCCGATCAGCAAGAAGGCGATCTCACTCGGCGGTTACGATTACCCCGGCCATACCGAGTTTCTGGCTGAGCTGACCGGTACTAAAGATTTTAGAATGAGTTTCTTCGCAGAGAAGCTGCGGGTCGTTCTTCTCTCGACACACGTCTCGCTTCGGCGTGCGATCGACCTTGTAACGACTGATGGCTTGATCGAACTGATCAGGTTTACCGACAAGCAGCTCTCGCGATTGCTTGACCGTAAGGTTCGAATTGCGGTTGCGGGACTAAATCCGCATGCGTCTGAGTTCGGAATGTTTGGCGACGAAGAGGCACGCAATATTACCCCTGCGATCGAAGTCTGCCGAGACAAATTCGGGGTGGACGTATCAGGTCCATTTTCGCCCGACACCATCTTTCTTCGAGGCTATTTGGGTGAATTTGATGCGGTCGTCGCGTGCTATCACGACCAGGCGACGATAGCCGTCAAATCGCTCTCGTTCGGTGCATCGGTCAACGTCACGCTTGGATTGCCGATCGTCCGGACATCGGTCGATCACGGAACGGCTTACGATATCGCCGGTAAGGGAATAGCCGACCCGTCGAGTATGAAGTCGGCGGTCAAGCTTGCTGCCGAACTTGCGCGCACTAAAGCCTCACAGATTTTTTGACGTTGAAGTTGAGTAGGCTATAATTTCGCTTAGAACCCTAGCAAACGATCCAGATATAAGGAGTTGATCCACAGTGCCCAGACCCAAACTGCTTTTGGCTGACGATTCGATCACGATCCAGAAGGTCGTCAACCTCACTTTTGCCGATCAGGGCATGGACGTCATCACATTTTCTGATGGCGACGCGGCCGTCGAGAATCTCGATCAGGTCAGGCCGAATATTGTGTTGGCCGACGTCAACATGCCCGGAATAAACGGATATCAGCTTTGCGAGCTGATGCGCAGCGACGACGCGAACAAGCATATTCCAGTCATTCTGCTCGTCGGATCATTCGAGCCTTTTGATCGTGAGGAGGCCGAGCGGGTAGGTTCTAACGGTCACCTGACCAAGCCGTTTACGTCGATCGCCGAACTGGTTTCAACGGTGCAGGGCCTTTTGGCTTCCAGTGCCGAGATGGCAGATTCAGTAGAGCAAACTGAAGTCGGGGAAGCTTCAGGTCCGGACGTGTCAGATATAGAGAGCCTTTATCAGCAGAGCTTCGTCGAAACGGTCGAGTTACCGCGCGATACAGGGCTTAACGGTGAGTTCGACAACGGTATCGATGATGAGATGATCCAGACGAGCTACGCAGATCCTGATCCGAATGCGGAAGCTGAAGAGACGTATTTTATAGCCGACTCGTCAGACAATTTCTCAGATCTAGCGGAAGACGAGGCCGATCTGGCAACCGAGGCGCTGATCGCTGATTCGTTCCCGACGGATGAACTGGCGGAAGAATCAGCCTTTGCAGCCGCGGCCGCGGAATCAGACTACGCCGCCAACGATCCGTTCGAATCGGTCGCGGGTGACGCTCCGCCGGTCTCGGATGACGTTTCGGTGGGCGACACCATCAGGTTCAGCTTTGACGACGATCTGCTCGAACTTCCGGGAGCATCACGGCTCGCCGCAGTCCCGGCAAATTCGACATCCTCGCCCGAACCGAAAGAGATCACGAGCCTATCGCCGGAACTCATTGACCTCATCGTGGAGAAGGTTGTTGAACGTTTGGCCAAGAAGTATTGACCGCATCTGGCGGCGGCCAGGCCCGCCGCCAATTGATATCGAAAAATTCGGCGGCTGGTTTTCCGGACGGAGTGAAAACCGGCCGCCTTTGATTTAGAATCACGCTTTTACATTATGGAAATCGCCAAGGCATTCGACCCGAAGGAAGCCGAAAAAAGCCATTACCAACGTTGGGAAACGAGCGGCTTTTTCATGCCGGAGATCAACGAAGATCCGAACGCGGTCAAGTATTCGATCGTAATTCCACCGCCAAACGTCACCGGCAGCCTGCATATGGGCCACGCGCTTCAGCACACGATAATGGACGTGCTGACGCGGTGGAAGAGGATGCAGGGATATCGGACTTTGTGGCTGCCGGGAACGGACCATGCAGGGATCTCGGTTCAGCGAAAGGTGGTCGAACAGCTCAAAAAGGACGAGCATAAAAAGCCGACGGATATCGGCCGAGACGAATTTGTCCGCCGGGCTTGGACGTGGAAAGAGCAGTACGGAAATACGATTACCGAACAAATGCGTCGAGAAGGTGCTTCGGTCGATTGGTCTCGGCATCGCTTTACGATGGACGACGATCTTTCGAAGGCGGTTCGAAGCGTATTTGTGACGCTTTTTGACCAGGGCTGGATCTATAAAGGGTTGCGGATCGTTAATTGGTGCCCAAAGGACAAGACAGTTCTTTCCGACCTAGAGGTAAAGGAAGAGACAAAGAAAGACGGCAAGCTGACTTATCTAAAGTACCCCGTTGTCGGGACTGATCGTACGATCACCGTAGCAACGACGCGTCCAGAGACGATGCTCGGCGACACGGCCGTTGCGGTGAATCCCAGGGATGAGCGATACAAGGATATGGTCGGGAAGGCCATCGCCTTACCTTTGACCGATCGAGAGATACCGATCATAGCTGATGAATACGTCGATGCTGAGTTTGGAACCGGAGCGGTGAAGATCACTCCGGCCCATGACCCGAACGATTATCAGGTCGGTCTCCGTCACGATCTTCCGCAACTTCTTATAATGAACGACGACGGCACGATGAATGCCGCCGCGGGGACGGAATTTGACGGCCTCGACCGGTTCAAGGCGCGTGAAAAGGTCGTCGAGATGTTTGAGGAACTTGGCTTGCTCGAACGCGTGGAAGATTATGAGATAACACTTCCGGTCTGCGAACGCTGCAAGACGGTGGTCGAGCCGATACTTTCTGACCAATGGTTCGTCAAAATGGACGAAATGCGCGACATGGCACTCGATCTAATGCGGACCGAAGGCGTGCCGCACTTTTCGCCCCAGGTTCCGCACGAAAAGGTCTATACGGCGTGGCTTGAGAATCTAAAGGACTGGACCATCTCCCGCCAGCTTTGGTGGGGCCATCAGATCCCGGCGTGGTACGACGACGAAGGCAACACTTACGTCGCAATGACCGCCGAAGAGGCAAAAGAGAAGGCGGGCGGCAGAGAACTAACCCAAGATCAGGACGTGTTAGACACGTGGTTCTCTTCAGGGTTGTGGGCTTTCTCGACGTTCGGTTGGACCGGTGAAGTAGACGGAAAGAAGCCTGAAAAGGAGCTAACAGCTAACAGCTATCAGCTATCAGCTATTTCGGATAGGAGAACGGACCTCGAGACATTCCTGCCGACCGACGTCCTCGTGACCGGCCGCGACATTATCTTTCTGTGGGTTTCGCGGATGATAATGCTGACCAAGAAATTCGTCGACAAAAAGGCCTTCGAGGACGTGATCGTCACTGGAACGGTGCTTGGGAAAGATGGCAAGCCGATGTCGAAGTCGCGAAACAACGGCGTCGATCCCATCGAGATGTTTGACAAGTTTGGCGTTGACGCGACCCGCATTTACCTTGCCTCGATCGCCACCGGTGCGGACATCAAATGGAACGACCTGCTGATAGAAACATACCGGAACTTCGCCAATAAGATCTGGAATGCAACACGATTCTGTTTGATGAATTCGGACGGAGCAAAGGTGGACCATTCCAGCTTGGTGGGACACGATACGTTCTCGCTCCCCGATAAGTGGATAATCTCGCGGTTAAATCGAACGGCAATCGACGTGAATAAGGCGTTGGCAAAGTATGAGTTTCATACGGCAGTGTCACTCCTCTATCATTTCTTCTGGGATGATTTCTGCGATTGGTACATTGAACTCGTAAAGGACGAGATCACTTCCGGCTCCCCTCCTTACGAAGGAGGGGTGGCACCCGCTTCGGCTGACGGGGTGGTTCTTTTGGCACGCACGCGAATCCTAACGATCCTCGAGATCGCCCTACGCATGCTGCACCCGTTTATGCCGTACCTGACGGAAGAACTTTGGCTAAAGCTTCCCGGGATTTCAAAGGAAATGCTCGCGGCGGCCTATAAGAGTGCTGAGCCAACCATAATGCTTACCGCGTTTCCGCCCGGCGATGCGTCGGCGATCGACGAAACGGCCGACGCCGAGATGCAGTTGGTAATCGATACGATAAAACGCGTCCGAAACATCCGCTCGGAAATGAACATCAAACCGAGCGACCGCCTCGCAATTCACGTGGCTGGAAACGCGGAAACGCTCGCAATTCTTTCCGCAAACGAGGCCCAGATCAAAAAGCTTGCACGTGCTGATACGATTGTTCTTGGCGAAACACTCGATGTGCCGAAGGCATCGGCCAAAGCCGTCCTGACGGGAGGAGCCGAAATAGCAGTTCCGCTCGAAGGCCTTATCGACTTCGATAAAGAACGCGAACGCCTCGCGGGCCAGATAGCCAAACTGGACGTGGAACTCCAGCGAATCGACGGCCAGCTTTCGAACGCGAATTTCGTCGAAAGGGCTCCTGAGGAAAAGGTAAAGGAGTTGAGGGAAAGAAAAGAGCAGATCGAACGACAGATTCAGACACTGACACAAAATCTGGAGGCGCTAGGTTAGATGCTAGATTTACACATTCGCGGAATTCTAATGGTGGTACTTTTC
>JANNNS010000017.1:0-9767 GCA_031398645.1 Acidobacteriota bacterium | reverse complement strand
GTGCCTTTTTTGAAGAAGACCTGGGCGAGCCCGACGAATTTCTGGATCTGGATACGCTTGTTCGTGAGGGTTCCGATCAACTTGCGGGCATCCTCAAGCCTTCCGGCCGACGCAATGCGCGTGATCTTGGCCGAGTCATATTGTTCCTGGGCACGTGCACGAGCTTTTTCGTCGCCGATCTGGTCGATCAGCCTTTTCGCACGGGTTTCGTCCTCGACCTGCGAGATCTTGTTTGTCAGGGCCTGGTAAGCCGTCATACGTTCCATCTCGCCCATTTTCGGGATCTCGGCAAGGATGGATTCGGGGGTCGAGTTCTGGTCCCAGAGCCTCTGCATTGTCATCGCACCGCGATATTCACTCGGCATGTTCCGCTGGCTTTCTGCCTGACGCTGCTTTAATAAAGCTGCTTTGTCCGGGACGATCTTCTCGAGATTCGGCAAGGCCCGAGCAAGCGACATCGACATCTGTGCCGAAGTGGACGGCTGCATAAAGGTGTTGACGAGCTTATTTGCAAGGTCTTTTGCCTGGGCGTCAGAGAACTGGAACGGCTTCGTTTTGGCCTCGGCCGCGGTCGATGTCGATGTCGATGTCGATGTGGGAGCTGGCGTCGCTCGCGCCATCATCTGGAGGAAGTTCATTGCAACCTGCATTTCGTCCATCTTTCGGCCAAGGTCAGTGTCGACCAGCTTTTTGATCACTTCGCCGGCCAACTCCAAAGCTTTTTTCTCGTCCTTCTTGTGCAGCTTTTGCAGAAGCTGGAGAACGTTGTATGAAACGCCTTTAGCGAGGCTGTCTTTGATCAGCTTGATCGCACGGTCCGGATTCTCGTCAGCGGCGAGCAGGGCAAATTGCTGTTCGAGAGCTATCTCCTGCCTAATGCGCTGATTTTCGGGGCTGAAGCCGAATGAGCCTGTGTCGGGCTTGGCATCCGGTGCAGACGCGCGGAGCATGGCTTCGGCAAGTGCGGCCGGGCGCGTTTGGACGAGCATATCGAGTGCGAGTTCGGCGTCGTTCTTTGCGACAAGAGGCAGGACCTGATTCCTGATGTCGCTGAAGTCCATGAACTCGTACAGGGAGCCGTCCGAACTGTCACGCCTTTCTCGCTCGGATTCGAGGTTGTAGGCGAGAATCTCGCCTCCGGCCGAGCGGAAAAGATCGCGGGCGCGTTTCTCGTCGTACTTCCAGTAGAGGTCACCCGTCATCGCGAAGACGATCGCCTTATTCTGCGGCAGCCTAAGATATGACGCTTCGCTGACGATCTGATCGAGCATCTGGACGATCTTTTCATCGAGCTCTTTTTTAGCCTTTTCTTTTTCAGGGTCGACAGCCGGCGTCGTAGTCTGAGCTAAGCAAAAACAGGCAAGCAGGAGCATCGTCGAGACGAGCGAGAGAGTCTTGGGAAGGCGCATTGAGTTGTCTCCTTTCGGGCGAGAATTTGGCGGAAGTATAGCACAGGCGGGCGGTAAGGTGCGTAAAGTTATGTAAATCTGTCGAAGGATTCGATAGTGTTTGGGTTTGAGTTCTTAGTGACCTTTGTGTCTTCCCTCCGTGCCCTTTGTGGTTAAAGTAAGAAGCTTAAACACAGAGAACACAAAGGGCGGACACAAAGGTCACAGAGGATAACCGAAGATGCTTCTTTGTCTAACGGAGCCGTGAGCGGTCGAAGTTTCGGCGGTAGTCTTCGCCTTCGATCTTGACGGTTTTGCACATTTCGAAGATGCGGGAACGGACGCGGACGCCGACTCGGTCTTCGAGGGTCTCTTTGCCGTCGGCGGCACGCTCGTCGGGATAGTTGGTCGTGAAGATGGTGAAGCGATTTTCGTTGTAACGGGTGTTGATGATGTGAGCCATCGTGTCGAGCACCCAGTCGGTCGGTTTCGAGGCGCCGAGTTCGTCGAGGACGAGAACCTCGGCGGTCAGGACCGGCGACAGCACCGCGAGCTCGGAGCTTTTTGTATTCGGATTATACGAGTCCTGGATCTCTTTCAGCAGCGAGCCGAACTCATAGAAAAGGCACGGAAATCCGCGCTCGGTCAGGCCTTTGATGATCGAGACGGCGAGATGCGTTTTGCCGACGCCGACGGGTCCGGTGAAGAGAAGTCCCTGATCGACGGCAGGGAAATTCTGCGTAAAGTCGCCGGCAAGGCGGAGCGCTTTCTTCTGCGATTCGCTTAGTTTGTGGTCGTACGTGTTGAAGTGGCACTTTTCGTAGCGTTTTGGGATGCGTGCTTTATTTAGCCTGAGCGAGTGAGCGTCACGCCGGCGGCATTCGCAGATGCGAGCCCCTTGGCCCTTCACGACCTCCATACCGGAACCAAAACACTTTTGGCACACCTCTTCGTCCGTCGTGCTAAACACGGCGCTTTCGACTGGTTCGGGCTGTCCCGAGGGAACGGCCCTCAGTATATGTTTCTTGGCGCTTTCTTTTGGCATCGGAATCAAGCGAATTATAACACTCGATATTTTTTGCGGCTAATGTAAGGTTGAAGTCGTCTTTCTTCGTGACCTTTGTGTCTTAGCCTTTGTGAGCTTCGTGTTGAGAAAGAATGCTAAACACAAAGGGCACGAAGGGCGGACACAAAGTTCACGAAGGGTTCAATCTGTACGCGACCTCATAATGTGTTCCCGAATCCTCAATATGGTATATTCAAAACTTTGCGGTTAACTGGCTATGGGAATTTTGCGTAGTATGATGATTCGGTTCGGGCTGTCGGACCTGAGTGCCGAGAGGACGCCGATATCGGTGTTTTTGCTCGATGACGATTACCGCCGCCATGCGTGGTTCGAGAAGCGATTTAAGGGTGACGACCTTGATATTGCGGAGAATGTGCCGGAGGCGAAGGAATTCCTGAAAGATGGAAGCTATGACGCGATCTTTCTTGACCACGACCTGCTGCCGCATCATTACGAATCCAACGATCACGACGATTTTTCAAGCACGGGTTACGCGATTGCCGAATGGCTGCACGATAACCCCGAGTTGCAGCGGGCTGCCACGATAATCGTCCATACGCGAAACGCCGACGCTGCGATACCGATGGTGCAAAAGCTGAGGGAATCCGGCCGGAGCGTTGAATACTGCGCCTTTCCGATGCTCGATCTGAAGATCAAAAATTACTGGAAGCGGTGAGAAAGGCAAAAGTAAAAAGTTAAAAGGCAAAAGTTAAAAGTGAAAAGTGAAAAGTGAAAAATCGGAGGGAGGATGGGCGATTCGGGTTCGAAGATCGTGGATATAAGAGAGAGAACTTTTGAATTCGCCGTTCGAATCATCAAGCTATGCAAGTTTCTAGAGAAGAATTCCGGCGTCAGTAAGAATGTAATTCTTCAACTTCTAGACGCCGGAACTTCGGTCGGGGCAAATCTCGAAGAGGCGAAGGCCGGGCAGAGCAAGGCCGATTTTATTCACAAGAATGCAATTTCTCTAAAAGAAGCTCGCGAATCGAGCTACTGGCTGCGACTTATCATTGCCACCGAAGAGTTTAGCGATTCCGTTAAGTTAGGAATCGTCGATCTCGAGGGCGAGTCAGTAGAAATCGCAAAGATCATCGGTAAAATAATCATCAACGCGAAAAGTTGACCGGCCTATTTTTACTTTTGCCTTTTTACTTTTTACTTATCTGTTTCTTTTCATCGAGTTCCTTTTGGGTTTGGTCGATCAAGCCCTTCACACCATTCTTGACCTGCTCATCTTTGATGTTCGCAAGCGACTTGTGCAGGGCCATCAGATAGGCGGTCTTGAGCGCCTGCTCTTTTGGAGTTTTGATGTCAGGTTCGACTCCGGTTCCTTCCCAGTTCGTTTTCGTGATCGGGTTGATCGCGCGGCCGACAGGGATGAAAACACCGAAATGTTCGTGCAGCCTGACCATGCCGCCGGGATGAGCTCCGCCGCCTGTGGTCTCGCCTACGATGGTCGCACGCTTTAGGTTTTTGAGGTTGTAGGAAAATTCCTCGGCTCCCGAGAAACTGTAATTGCTGGTCAGGACGTAGATGTCCTTATTGGTGAACTTCACTTTCGCCAATTCAGGTTTGGTCCAGAACTCGTCCGTGCGGCCATCGCGTCGCCAGTACATATTGTTGAGGTGGACAGGTTTGTCGCCGAACAGATATGACGAGATCAACTGGATCATGAACGGGCTTCCGCCGCCGTTTTGCCTGAGGTCGAAGATAAGGGCTTCGGTGTTTGCTACGAAATTCATCGCTGCCGCGACTGTCTCGGCGCCTGCCTCGTGATCGTTAAAGCCGCGAAGATCGATATAGCCGATGTTTCCGTTGAGCCGTTCGACGCGTTCGAAACCGAAATTTATGCGCTTGTTCATCCACTGGGACTGCTCTTTTTCGGAGGCGGTAGGCTCGTTTCGTTCCTTTCGAACCGGGATCGGGTTGGCAGAATAGCGGACGCGGAGATGCTTGTCCTTGCTTACGCTTTGCAGGTCCGCGGTCAGCTTCTCGGCAAATGCTCGTGCGGTCGTGATCGACTCATATTCTTTCGCGGAGATGCGGTTCTTTACGTCCGACTCCATTTTCTTTGCTGCTTCGGGAAAAACGTAGGCGTCATTAAGTTCGCGAAGAAGGTTGTCGATCACTGCTGTTTTAGTTGCAGCATCGATGGGCTTGTCGGGCGGAGCCTGCGGCTGCTGACCGTTCATGCGGTGCGGCAACAGAACGAAACAGAGAAAGAGTAAGCAGGCGGAAAAGGAAAATAATGATGGCTTTTTCATATCGGTACTCCTTTGAATGAAATTTTTACCGCTTGATCAATCCGTTCAATATAAGGTCTGCTACCCGATTGGCCTTTTTGTGAATATCGGTGCGTTCGCCGAGTTCGTAGGCGCTCAGGCTGTAAGGCAGAAGAGAATTCGTTGCGTCGAGAAGTGCAGAGGCCGTCTGATTCGGGCTCTTGATGTCGAAGATTCCAGCTTTTGCACCCTCATCCAGGACGGCCGCGAAAATGCGGGCTTCTTCCTCGAAATAACGGCGTCGACGTTCCAGCAGCCTGGTCCTGAGGCTTGCCAGCAGCTCATTAAGGCTCTGCGAGTAATGCTGAACGCTGTCGAAACGGAACATCACGCGTTCGATCAACATCGCTCGAAGACGCTTTTCGCAAGGGCCTCCGCGTTCGGCAATTTCGCGGAGATTCGATTTCAGACGCTCGACGATGCGGTCGATGTGCGAAAGGGCGATCTCTTCCTTGCTTTCAAAATGCAGATAAACGCTGCCTTTGCCTATGCCGACCTCTTTTGCCAGGTCTTCGATGGTCATTTTCTTAAAGCCCGAGGTTGCGAGCAGCCGATCGGTCGCGTCGAGTATTGCGTCCCTGCTTGTTTTTTGCCGTGTAGAATCTCTCATAAAAACTGACCAGTTTTGCGTTCTGGTCACTTAAACGACTATACCATTAAATTTGTTTCATACAAATGAACAGCAGAAAAGTTTTCAGAGGCCGGCTGCGTTCCATTTACCAATGATCTCGTTTACGAAGTTCGCCACCTTGTCTGTGACCTTTTTGTAGTACTCGTCGGCTTTTGCCTGGTCGAATTTTGGATAGCCCTGGCCTTTTTGATAGAGGCCGATCGAGGATGGGAACGGAACGGCCGACCATGTACCGGCGGCGGGATAAGCAGTTGCCAGTTCCGGCTTATAGCGTTCGGGGTGTACCAACGTCGGATCGATCGCCTGGATGAACGCGGTCTCGTTCCAACCGGCGTGCCCGCCGTCCTCGCCGAACACGGCCTTGGTCTCGTCGGATGCGAATGACCACCAGTTGATCACAAGCGTCCTTACCTTTCGCTCTGCCGCGACCTCGGCCGCTACGGATTGAAGGACCGCGGTCTGGCCGCCGCCATGGCCGTTCATTATCACGATATTCTTGAAGCCGTTTTTCGCAAGGCCTTCGAGTATCTGTTTGACGAACGGACGATATGCCGCTTCGCTGATCTGGAATGCTCCCGGATAATCCGCCATCGACCCCGTGATGCCGTAGGCAAGGGTCGGAGCTACGAGGGCGTTAACGCGCCGTGAGATAGTCTTGGCCATCGCGAACGGAGCTGTATTGTCGGCTCCGTTATTCACAACACCGTGCGGTTCAAGCGTTCCGGTAGGCAGAATTACGGTGGTTATTTTGGACGGAACTACTTCCTTAAATTCCATCCAGTTTATCCGGTCCATCTCGCGAGTGGAGACAATATCTTTGTCGGTTTGGGAAAACGTGATGAGGGCTGTGCTCAGCAAGAATAAAAAGGCTGAAAGGATTCGAAGCATATACATACAAGGTCTCCATGCGGGCGTTTTGGGATCAGCTGTTAGCCATTAGCTTTTAGCTGTTAGCCGGACTTTCGTTCTAATCAAAATACTTTCTGTCGGCGAGTTTTTCGGGCATCAGGTCGTCGGGCTCGCTTTCTTGTTTCTTGCCATAGCCAAGCTCTTTCATGAGTTTGGTGGGAGCATTGCGGATCTGCATTGGGACTGGGAGGTTGCCGAATTTCTTTGCATCTTCCATTGCTTTTCCGATGGCATTAGTGGCACCGCGGTCTTTGGCAGCGTTGGCGAGGAACGCGACGCCGTGAGCAAGATTGTGCGTACATTCGGGCATGCCGATTGTGGTAACAGCCTGAAAGACAGCATTGGCGACGACGAGTGCGGTCGGCTGTGCGAGGCCGATGTCTTCGGATGCGAAGATGACCATCCGGCGAGCGATGAACTTCGGGTCTTCGCCGGCTTCGAGCATTCGGGCGAGATAATACATCGCGGCGTCCGGTTTGCTTGCCCGCATCGATTTGATGAAAGCGCTGATGACGTTGTAATGCTCTTCGCCCTTTTTGTCGTATCGGAGAAACTTTGATTGGAGAGTTTCTTTAAGGGTTTCGATCGTGATCGTGTCGTACAGCCGAGATGTATTCTCGATCATGGTGATGGCTTGGCGTGCGTCGCCGTTCGCCATTTCGATCAGCCATTCCTTTGCGGCGGGGTCGAGTTCGTAACCGGTCCGGTCGATGATCGCCGCCATTTCCTCGGCTGAATGCTCATTGAGCACGAAAACGCGAAGGCGCGAGAGCAGTGCCGGAATGACCTCGAACGACGGGTTCTCCGTCGTCGCACCGATCAGGACGAGTTCGCCGTTTTCTACGAATGGCAGCAGGAAATCTTGCTGTGCTTTATTGAATCTGTGAATTTCATCCAGAAATAACAGCCGCGGCCGGCCGTCGATGGACGGAGTTTTGACAATGCGGCGGATGTCTTCTTTGCCGGCGGAAACGGCCGAGAGTTCATAGAACTCAGCGTTGATCGCGTTTGCGTAGATCCGGGCGAGCGTCGTTTTGCCAGTGCCCGGTGTTCCCCAAAGTACAAAGGAAAAAACGTGCCCGTTCTCGATCGCTAACCGCAGCGGCTTATCCTTGCCGACAAGATGCTCCTGCCCGACGAATTCGTCGAGGTCTTTCGGCCTGATCAGATTGGCGAGCGGGTCCATATTGTCCGAGTCTGAATATTATAGCGTCAAAAGAAAAAAGCGGCCCAAGCTGAGCCGCTTCCGTCGAAATAAATGGTGGCCAGAGACGGGGTCGAACCGCCGACACGCGGATTTTCAATCCGCTGCTCTACCAACTGAGCTATCTGGCCGAATTTGCCGTTTGTTACCGCACGGGCAAACCATAGAGTTTAGATAAGACGCGGGGTTATGTCAAATATTCGACCAGCGGAAATTACGGGCGAATGCCTGAGCGTGTTAACCGATTAAAAAGTTGTTGACAAGGCCGTCTCAGCCGTTATAAATTCGAATTTAGTGATCCACGCCTCACGTTGGTCACTTCGTCTTCCGAATCCGTTTGTAACCTACCTGTGCCGGTTTGAATGCCGTCTCTGTCCCCTTGAGACGCTACTTTCAAACCGGCACATTTATGTTTAAAGAGCGGTCAAGCCTTTGCTGCGTCGGCTTCGGCGGGGATCATGCCGAGCACGACCTTGACGTCATGTTCGATGCGTTCACGCATTGATACGTCCTGCTTCAAAAGGTTCTTCACATTCTCACGGCCCTGGCCGAGGCGTTCGCCTTTATATGAGAACCATGCGCCACTTTTTTCGACGACATCATTATTTGACGCCAGATCGAGCAGATCGCCTTCGCGTGATATTCCCTCGCCGTACATAATGTCGAACTCGGTCTCACGGAAGGGCGGTGCACATTTATTTTTGACCACCTTTACGCGAGTACGGTTGCCGACCATCTTATCGCCGTCCTTGATGGCACCGATACGGCGAATATCAAGGCGGACGCTGGCGTAGAATTTGAGAGCCTTGCCGCCGGTGGTCGTTTCGGGCGAGCCGAAAAATACGCCGATCTTTTCGCGGAGCTGGTTAATAAATATAAACGTCGTGTGCGAATTCGCGACGATCGCGGTTATCTTTCTCAACGCCTGCGACATCAATCTGGCCTGAAGGCCGGGAAGGGAATCGCCCATCTCGCCGTCGAGCTCGGCTCGGGGCACCAATGCAGCGACCGAGTCGATGACGATCACGTCGACGCTGTTTGAGCGGACCAGTGTTTCTGCGATCTCGAGTGCCTGCTCGCCTGAGTCAGGCTGAGAGATCAGGAGGTCGTCGATATTTACGCCCAGCTTTCCGGCATATTCCGGGTCCATGGCGTGTTCGGCGTCGATGTATGCGGCGATGCCGCCGGTCTTTTGAGCAGAGGCGACAACCTGCAGGGCGAGTGTCGTTTTACCTGAACTTTCCGGCCCGTAGATCTCTACAATACGGCCGCGGGGCAGGCCGCCGACGCCGATCGCGGCGTCAAGGCTAAGACAGTTCGTTGAGATGGCTCCGGCGTCTTCGCGGGGCTTTTCGCCGAGACGCATTATCGATCCCTTTCCAAACTTTTTTTCGATCTGCAACAACGCCGATTCGATCGCTTTTCCTTTATCCATATTGGTTTCTACAGGCGAAAAATGATCCCGCCGTGCGAATGCTCCTTTAGTCTTCCTACCTAAACAAACTGGAGTCTAGCACAGTCTGTCGGCTTTGTGAAATGGTGTTGCACGTGTGGAACGTGCCAACATATTTTGATTGAAGAGAATGGTCAAAAGTAACCCAACATTAGCAGCGGACGCAAGCGAAAATTCGTTCATCGAACAGGTCTGAAGTTATCGCGTCGCCGATCAGAGCTTTTTGGTTAAATCAATATCCAATAAGATGGTAATATTAGCGTTTTGACAGCTAACTGAACCGAGGCGCTTTTGCCGCGTCCTGAACTTCGGGGACAGCCTTTAACTCGAATGAACTATTCCGACCTCATCGGCCAAACTCTTGACGAGAAGTACCAGATTGAACGCGAACTCGGACGCGGCGGTATGGGAACGGTTTATCTTGCGAACCATTTGGGAACCGAGAGGCCGGTCGCTATCAAGGTGATCGCTCCGCAGTATATGGAGCGGCCCGAGTTCGTTGAGAGATTCCGGAGGGAAGCGCGTGCTGCAGGCCGGCTGAGACACCCGAATGTCGTCGATGTAACGGACTTTGGATTTGCTCACACCGATCAGGGCCAGGTCGCCTATCTGGTCATGGAATACCTTGACGGCTGCACACTCGGCGAGATCCTGGAAGAAGAAAAGAACCTGCCGATAAGCTGGACGCTCAATATTCTGGAACAGGTTTGCTCAGCCGTTCACGAGGCACACGAGCAGGGAATCATTCACCGCGATCTTAAACCCGACAACATCTGGCTGGAACCACCTCGGTGAACTTCATGATGTTGCCCTTGTGCACGAGGGTGACGCTCC
>JANNNS010000337.1:0-14636 GCA_031398645.1 Acidobacteriota bacterium | reverse complement strand
ACCATTATCTTTCGCTTGCTCGCCCGCAGGGCTGACGCGATCACGTCGCCTTCGGACACGAACGCCGACAGCTTAAGAATGCGAAATATCCGCAGAAGGCGAAGGATCCGGATCGATAATAGATATTGAGTACCGGGAACGAAGAAGCTTATGTAAGTAGGCAGGATCGCGAGCAGATCGACTAGCCCATAGAAAGAAAGAGCAAATTTAAGCGGACGCTTCACGCTGGCAAGCCGAAGGAAATATTCGATGGTAAACAGGATGGTAAACGCCCATTCGGCGACGAGCAGAACCTGGCCGTATGAGGCTCTGACCGACGCCACGCTTTCAAGTATCACGGCAAGCAGGCTTAGCAGAATAAGGGAGATCACGACAATGTCAAAGACCTTGCCCTCACGAGTTTCAGCTTCAAAAACGATCTCGTGGAGCCTTCGCCGCCGCTCGCCTAGCGGACGCTGATTAGCCTCTGTCTTCATCCCACAATTATAGACTAAAGTTCTGGGGAGGATGAGTCGCCGCTATTTGGGCGGGTGTCCGTCATGCTATCTTTTCCGTGGAAAAGGAGTATCGTTGTATTGATGATCGTTTCTACGACGATCGGCCAAAAACGGAGGAACTTATGCCACTAGATCAGGAAAGACGCGACGAGATCAAAGCAATGGTCCTATTCGAACTTGAGAAAATGTTCACGGGGATCACGGACAAATTTAACTCCGAAGAGAACCACGACATGATGCTCTACCTTCTCGACGTGGAAAGTCGGGTTAAACGTGCCCTAATGGATGTCGATGCAAAGAGCGCTTAGGCCCTTAGATCTCTAATTTTCCCCGCGATTCGTTCCGCGATAATTCAGCATATTGGCCAACAGGCGATATGCTCCGGGTACGCCTGCGGGAAGCTGACGGAACAGTGAGTAACTGCAGTAGATATACTTCCCTTTGCCAACATCTGCGACGACGAGCCCGCCCTTGTTCTCCGCCTCGTTGATATCGTGAGATTCAAGAAGGCCCGTGTACTTGGCGTCCATCGTCGAGAAATTGTAAAGGTTACGCTCCTGAACCCATCCCTCGAAATCCGACTCTGTGATCTTGTTCGGACTATTGAAGATCGGGTGGGCAGGATCAAGGATCGTCACCTTCGCCAGTTCATCCGAAACCCGCGGCCCTTGCTGAGCTGGGTAAGGAGTCAGGTTCTGCTGAGCATAAGCCGGAAGCTGATATTGGACGATCACGGTCCCGCCCGCATGAGCAAAACCTAACAGCCGCTTGTTGTTGGCGACAAGGTCGGGCCTAACCTGATACGCTCGGATGCCCACAATTATTACGTCAAATTGAGACAGATCTCCCGCCGCGAGGATTCGCTCGTCAACGATCGAAACACCGATTCCCATCTGGGCAAGGGCGTCCGGCATTTTGTCGCCGCTGCCGGGAATGTAACCGACCTTTACCTGGCTGACCTTTAGGTCAACGACGTTTGCCTTCGCCGCTGCCGGCTTGTACATGCGATGCGTCTGGATGTGCGGGTACGAGATAGTTCTCATCGAACTTGTGTACGTCGCTCCGCCTACGCTCGCCGACGCACGGATAGAATAGCTACCTGACCTTACAGCAGAAGGCACTGACGCTGCGAATTTTAGCGAGGTGCTCTCGCCCTTTCTCGCTAAGCTGAACTCCGGATCCTGCGGGGATGCCGACCAACCCGATGGCAGGCTTAAAGTCAGCTTGCCCGAGACCGGCCCCGAAGAGTTATTGGTTACCGTTACAGAGATCTCCTTCGCCGTATTCCTTCCGCCCCGTGGAATGATCAGCAGATCAGGCTCAAGCGATAGCGTCACCGTCGGAACGACCACGACGGGCCGTCGGATCTCGCCGCGAATATCGTCGGCATACCTAAACTCGACCGGTTGCTCAAACTTGACCTCGGTCCCGCCGACCGCTAGAGTTACCTCGGCCGAGATCACCGGCCGCCCCAGCGGGAACGTTCTCTCCATTCCGATATGCCAAGTAAATAAGTCTCCCTTTCGCGGCTCCTCAAGCCAATATGGCTGGGTTGGCGGAGCGGAGTCTTTAACACTCACCCGGAATGCCGAACCGAAATTCGGAATTTCCCGCCGTGCATCGGTCGGCTGTGCTTGGACCTGATCCACCGGACTCACCGCCCAACCTTCCGGTGCTGTCAGGGCTATGCCCTTAACGGCGACCACTGTATTTGCGGGATAAAACACGCGGGCATTTACGGTAAGCGATCCGCCGGGAACCACCGTTTCTTTGTCACTGATCGCATCGATCTGAATTCCCGCCGCAAGCCTCATCGCCGCTGCAAACTCGGTCCTTTTCTGGAGAAGGAATGAACCCGGCCCTGGCAACCGCGTCGTCCAACCCACATCTCGCGAAAGTTCATAACCTTCCGCCAGGACAGGCACGATCTTTTCAGGTGACCGGACATCATATTGACTTAAAGCCCGAGCCGCGACCACCTCGATCTTCCTGACGAGTTCAGCAAACCTTTCGTCATTCTCTCCAGCATTCTTGGCGATCCCGCTGACGGAGGTGTCGAGCGAATCGAAAATGCCCGTCTCCTTGATCTCACTTCCCGCTAAGTTTAGCCCGGAGAATGCCTCACCCTTCAATTCCAGAACGCCCTGCTCTTGCGAACGATGCTGGCTGCGAGCCTCCATCGCTATTTCAAAATAAGAACGTCCGAGCATCGCATCATATTTGCCAGTATTAATGCGCAGGCGAGGTTCGCCGGTCGCTCGAAAGCCGTGGCGCACATAAAGCTTCTTTACCTGCCATGCCGGACCGGACTCGGTACACTGGTCTGGATCACCCGCCGCTTTCATTGCGATCGGAGTGATATATCCGGCAAACTGGTGCTGTCCGTGGCCATCGGCCGGTGTACCTGAGAATTGAGATACGATCACCAGCGGCCGGAACATCCGTATCGCCCGAACGGCATCGCAGAGTACCAGCTTCTCATCCCATTTCTGTTTTGCCTCATCGAGCGTTTTAGAAAAACCGTAATCGTATGCCCTTGTAAAATATTGCTCTGCTCCATCTAGCTTTCGAGCCTGCAGCAGTTCTTCGGTTCGGATAACGCCGAGCGCTTCACCCTGCTCGGTGCCGATGATATTCTGGCCGCCGTCGCCGCGGGTAAGTGAAAGGTAAGCGCTGCGAGCGTTCTCACCTCGGGCCAGATACGACAGCAATGCCGTGTCCTCATCGTCCGGATGAGCACCGATCATCATTACTGTTGCCGAGGTGTTCAGACGCTTCAACAGGCGGCCTAGTCCCAGGGAACCCTGGTCGTACACCGGCCGTATCTGAGCAGATGCAGCGGTGGGCAAGAATACCCAAGCCGCCACTGAAAGACTGAGCAGCAGAAAGGAAATGTTACGCCGGGTTCTGTTAGTTTCTCTATGGTCCATCTGCATTTTTATTAACTAAGCTTCTAGATCTGTTTCTGAACCAACTGGACCATCGGTCACGGTCAAGCTGATAAGATATCCCGCGATAACCGTCACGACACAGCCGATCACATTAAACCAAAGGAATTCGATGTTGGTGTAATAGCTCGCGATCCAAACGGACGCTATGCCAAACAGCAGTCCGAAAAACGCACCTCGGGCACGCGCACGCCTGACGACGAATGCAAGGACGAAAACGCCTAGTAGCGAGCCATAGAAGAAGGATCCAAACTTGTTCACAACCTCGATCAATGAACCGAGATTGCTGGCAAAGATCGCGACAATGCAAGCGAAGATCCCCCAGACAAAGGTCGACAACCTGCCGACCGCGACGTAGTGTCCGTCCGTCGCGTCGGGAGCGTAAAGCCTGCGATAAAAGTCGATCGTGGTGGCCGTCGCCAAAGCGTTTAGCTCAGCAGCTATCGACGACATGGCCGCTGCAAATATAGCGGCGATCAGGAGGCCGATCACGCCCATCGGCATATTTTCGAGGACAAAGGTTGGAAACACGTAATTCACATCGTTAAAGCCTTTATCGCTCGTGTCCCGGATAAAAGCGACGGCCTCCTTCCGGCTCTCATTAAACTTTTTGTCGGCGTCGATATATGCCTGCCGAAGTTCCGGGCTTTCGGTGGAAAACCGCACCGCTGCATCGCGACGTTCGGCGTGAGCCTGTGCGAAATTTTGCTGAATGGCTTGAAATCGTGAGTCCTTTTCCGCCTTCGCTACCTCGGCTGCATTGAACACGATAGGCGGAGCATTGAACTGATAAAACACAAAAACCAGGACACCGATCAGTAGAATAAAAAACTGCATCGGAATCTTTAGAAACGCGCTCATCAGTAGCGATGTCCGGCCTTCGTCGACCGATTTGGCCGTGAGAAAACGCTGAACCTGGCTCTGGTCACAGCCGAAATAGCCTAGCATTAAAAACAAACCGCCGATCAGCCCCGACCAGATGGTGTATTTCTCCTGCAGGTTAAAGCTCGTGTCCACGGTGTTCAGCTTTCCGAGAGCTCCGGCAAGATGCAGTCCGTCGGACAATGTCACGCCTGGCGGAAAGCTCCATAGGATAACGATCAAGCAAACGCCCATCCCAAAAAAGATGATGAACATCTGTTTTACATCGGTCCATGTAACGGCCTGAACTCCGCCGAATACCGTGTAAATGGTCGTGGAAAGGCCAATAGCAAATATAGTTGCGATCAGGTTCCAACCAAAGACGATGGATAGGACGATGGAAGGTGCGGAGATTATAGTGCCAACGCCCAGACCACGGGAAATGAGGAAGAAGAAACTCGTGAGCGTGCGGACCTTTACATCAAACCGCTTCTCGAGATATTCGTACGCCGTGAAAACCTGGGCACGATGGAAGAATGGCACTACCGTAACGCACAGGATGATCATCGCGAACGGCAGTCCGTAATAGAACTGAATGAACCGCATACCGTCGCTATAAGCTTGGCCCGTCGTCCCGACCAGCGTGATCGCCGAAAGCTGGGTCGCCATTACCGACAGCCCTACAGCCCACCAGGGCAAGCTTCTATTGGCAAGGAAGTAGCCTTCCTTACTCCCGCTGTGCTTGGTCATCCGAATGCCGTCCCAAATCACGTAGGTCAGGTATGCGACGACAATTGCCCAATCAAGTGCTCTCATGTGCTAATGGTTCAGGACGAAAAATAGCGTGAAAACGCCCAAAGCGCGGTAACGACCACGAAGGTAACGGCGATAACCGCCAGGTAAACGCGCCGCCAGAATTCATCCGACCTGCCCGCCACCTCTTTTTTGTATTCTGATTCTTTCATTTCAGGTTCGATGAAATCCTCGCTCAATGTCCTTCATCGTCAATCTTAGAATGACCGGACGACCGTGCGGGCACGTGGTCGGCGATGAGGTGAGCAGCAATCGGTCGATAAGCCACTGCATCTTCTCATGCGTCAGCTTCATATTGATCTTGACCGCTGCTTTGCAAGCCAAACTCGCGGCAATGTTGTCACGAAGCGTCGATTTTGCGTTCCCGCGTTTTTCTAGTTCGACCGCATCGAGGATCTCTGAAAACAGGTTGCGGGCCTCGCTGGGAGCGACGTCCGTAGGTATCGATTTGATCGCAACCGTTCGCCCCGAAAGCTGCATAAGTCCAAAACCAAGATCCGCTAGCTGCTCCTCGATCAGCTTAAATACTTCCGATTGCGCTGGAGATAGGTCAACGGTTTCGGGAAGCAGCAGATTCTGCGATTCGATGGCGCGGTCCGTTTCCTTCTTTCTGAACTTATCAAACAGGATACGTTCGTGGGCAACGTGCTGATCAACCAGCAGCAATCCCTCGTCATCTACGGCGATTATGAAGCTATCGTGCAGTTGTGCCAGAGGGCGGATCTTTGACGAAGCGAGACTCTCAACCTCGACTGAACGAACCAATTTGGCGGCCGAATTGACCGGCGGCAGATCAACCGACGAATTCAAAAGGGCGGCCTCAAACGTCAACGGCTCTTGGTGGGCCGAACGGGTCTCCGCGGCTTGCTCGAAATCGAACGACGTTTCCTCGGCCGGCATCATCTGGCCCGGTGTAAGTTCCCACCGTTCCGGAGTCGGCGAAGCAACTGGTACGACCGCGGATCCGGCAGCGGCCGACGTACTGGCCATCGGCTGCAGATCAAGCTCCTCTTGCTTCTCTTCGACCGCGGTCAACGGTTGTGCCCAGGTAGCTCCCGGAACAACTTCCTCATCCGGAGTTAGCCGCTCAAAGTCAGCTACAGGGAGGACATTCTCGCTTTGAGGCACTATCCCGGCCCGAGCGAGCGAGCTGCGTATGGCCTCGGCGATCACGTCTTTTACTGCTTCATTGCGACGAAATCGGATCTCCGTTTTTGCCGGGTGGACGTTTACGTCGATCTCCTCCACAGGCACGTCGACAAACAAAAATGCAACAGGGTAAACGCCGTGCGGAAGTACCGACCGAAACCCTTCCAACAGCCCTCCGGCGATGGTCTTGTCACGAACATAGCGATTATTCACAAAGAAAAACTGCGAGTCGCGTGTCGTACGCCGTTCTCGTGGAGCAGAAACGTAACCAGATACCTTTGCAACAAAATCGCGCCCGCCCGAAACAGGCAGCAGGCTCTCAAGCATCCCGGCGCCAAAGATCTGAAAGGCTCGTTCGCGAAGATCTTTGGCCGGCGAAACTCTCAGAACTTCCCTACCATTGTTGGTCATCGAAAATGCGATCTCCGGGTGGGCTAGTGCATAGTGAGTGACGATCCCAGCGAGGTGATAATTCTCAGTCGCCTCGGAACGCATAAATTTCCGACGGGCGGGCGTATTAAAAAAAAGGTCGCGGACAGAAATGGTCGTACCGGTATCACGTGCGGCGTCCTTTACGTCGATCAGCCGGCCGCCCTCGATGATCACGCGGGTCGCTGCGGCATCTTCCACCACTTTTGTTACGAGTTCGACCTTGGCAACCGACGCAATTGACGCGAGAGCCTCGCCGCGAAAGCCAAGCGTCCCGATCATCGACAGGTCCTCCAGCGTCCGTATCTTCGATGTAGCGTGACGTTCGAAACAAAGGATCGCATCGTCGCGCAGCATGCCGGAGCCATTATCGCTCACACGCATCAGCCTGCGTCCCCCAAGCTCGATCTCGATCTGAATCCTGTCCGCACCGGCATCTATTGCATTCTCGACAAGTTCCTTGATGACGGACGCCGGACGCTCGACCACCTCGCCGGCGGCGATCTGGTTTGCAAGGTTATCCGGTAAGATGCTGATCCTGTTCATTTTAAAGGTAGATCACGCGATGGCCCGTGTCGTCCAGATCGATCGCTCCATAAACCGTATCGATGAATGCTGGGCCGAGCCGGTCAAGGAACGAGATGACATTCAATGTCCGTTCTTGCAGGTGGCCAAGCGGATAAAGATCCGTGAACGCCGCGGTTATCCTCCGCCCAATATCACTGTCCTGCTCGGCTCGTCGAAAATGGTACTTCTTTCGCAACGCAGCAATATGATAGTTGATCTTCCGACGCCGCGTTGCAAGGTTCGCGGCCAGCGTCACATCCATATTTGCCAAAGCCTGATCAAGTCGGTTTAGTTCCGAATCGATTCTCTCCTCGGCCTCAGCAAATATCGTCGCCGTCGCCGGGTCGATAAATCTGTCAACGATCTCAGGAAGCAACTGATCCGGACCGGCAAAGAGATCCGAAAATTTAAGCCCGTACTTCTCAAGCGTTCGGGCGTGCTTCGCCTCGATGACCGTAAAGCTCTGGCGGTGAAGGATGGGCGTGACCGGACGGGCCAAGACCCGATAGACCTCACTATTCTGCGCAAAATATGCGATCTCGGCACCGCCGCCGAAGTAGCAAAGGGTTGGGAATAGGTAGTCCTGAACAACGGGCCTTAGCATCACGCCCGGACTAAACTTTGAAGGTTCTCTCTCTGCCAACGCAACGAGTTCATCAGTCGTAAATCTCGTCTTCTCTCCTTTGGCTTGAAACAGTCCGTCCTCGACCCGGCGTAAAGCGACCCGACGTCCGTCGTCTGTATGATAGAAAAGCGGAAAGTAATCATCTTCGACCAACACCTGAGCAGCGTAGCCTGAATCATTCAGATCGGTGCTCCGCCGCGTGACGGCGGAGACGATCGCGGCATTCGCCCTGATCGCTTGAGCGTAGATCGGTGCCGCCAGTTTCTTAAGTGCTGGATCACGAGGATCGACAACGATCAACCCATACTTACCGAGCAGTCGTATAAGAAAGTGCCCGAACGCGGTTCCAAGAGATGTTCCCTGCTTCCACGATCTGCCTACTTCATCCTTCAGACTATCTGAGAACTCAGTCGAGGGAAGCGAATCGAATAATTCACCGATGATCTCGGTCACGGACGCGTCCAGTTCGATCGCGCCGACCGACTTTCCTTCGTCGCCTTCGCTGGCCGAAAAGGACGACTCGAACAAAGCACCGCTGCTATCTATTGAAAAAGCGTTCGAGATCTCCTTGAAGTCATGATCCTCAGTCGCCATCCAAAAGACCGGCACTGCCTTTACACCCCCATCGCGCAAGCGTTCTGCCATTCGAATGGCAGACAGGGCTTTGTATATCGAATACAACGGACCGGTAAACAGACCTGTCTGCTGCCCTGTAAGGACCGCGACGGCCTCGCTCTCACGCAGAAGGTCAATGTTCGCAAGCGTCTCGGCTGGGGCCTCGTAGTGCGTGTTTATCCTTGCAAGGGCGTCGCACAGCAGGGTGCGGTCGACCTTGTAATTAGACAATACTTCTTCGGGTCGATCGGCAATTCGAGAGGGCGATGCCGCCGCGGACGGATAGTAGCGCTTTAGGGATACTGGGTCCTTTTGATACTCAAGAAATAGTTTGCTTTGAGACGGAATGGAAGAAAACGGCAGGCTTTCGATCCGCATTTCGCGTACGCTGACCGGTTTTGTACAGCCACTTTCCTGCATCGTATTAAGCTCCTGAATAGATAAGATTATAAGGTGGCGGTAGACCAACTTCCAAACGAGAAACAAAAAGACGGTGCCGAGGCACCGTCCCATCTAAAACTCTAACTTACAACTACTTCTCGTTCGCCGAAGCGGCCTGGGCACCGCCCGCCGACTGGTCCATATTGCGGTTGATCAGATAAACACCTGAGGAATGGCTGCCGGCATATATCCGGTCAGCATTCGTCGGATCAAATGCCATCATCCAGACACGACGGCTTGGGATCTTGAGATCCTTTGAATCAACACGCTTCCAATTTTGACCCGCATCTTTCGAGTAATAGACCCCGCCGTCGGTCTCGAGGGCACTGGATACGAGTACTTCGTCGGAGTTTCGCGGATCGATCAAAATACTAGTGTAATTTCCGAGTGGAAGATTCCCTCCACGCCGGTTCCACGTGCGGCCGCCGTCACGGCTGAGATATAGCGAGTGGATAGTTCCCACATAGATATAATTCGGACGTTTCGGATCAATAACTATCGAACTGACCGGCACTCGATCGACCGCGCCGCCCGCCTTTTCCCAGGTCTCACCATTGTCACGCGAGACGAGCACGCCCGAGGTTGCAGTTCCGACCCAGATCGTTCCCGGGACAAGCGGCGAAGCCGCGATGGCATACACATTCGAATTCATTCCTTCGCCAAAGCTGATCTTCTCCCAGCCTTTGGCTAGATCGTAGGATCGATAAAGTCCGCTGTCTGTACCCGCAAGGATCCCGTTTTTATCGTCCTCGGTGTGAGCCAGGACCGTAACCTTTTCCTTCAAAGCCGGTATAAGCTCCTGGCCTTTTTCGAGCACGGTTTCAGGCGATGCTGCCTTAGCCTTCGCTTTGGCCGCGACGGCTCCTTTCTTTACCGGTGCTCGCTTCGCGGGTACCTTAGCCGGCGGCTTCGCGGCGACCAGGGTCCAGGAGAGGCCGCGGTCAAGCGACCTAAATATACCCGAACCTGTGCCGATATAGATCTTGTTCGGATCTACGCGATCTTGAAGTACCGAATACGACGAGTCACGGTTGATGTCTAATCCCTTGGCCTGGGTCCAGGTTGCACCGCCATCGCTGCTCGAAAAAAAGAAACCACCGCTTGTCGATGTGTTCTTGGTCGTCGCATAGAGACGGTTCGGCTGTGTCCGGTCCGGGGTGACCGAATATGTAAAACGGCTGGTAAAGTTGTCGTTGGTCGGGACAAAATTGCGGCCGCCGTCGTTGGAGACGAGGACACCGTAGTTGTTAGTACCGATAAATACTCTCTTCGGCTCATCCGGATGGACAGCGACCGAATTCACCTCCATGGTACGCGAGGTGGTCATTATCCACGATTTTCCGCCGTTGGTGGACATCCAAAAACCCTGTGTTGTCGCTGCGTAGACCGTGCCCGGTATTGAAGGATGCTGAAGGATGTCGCGTGTTCGACGCGAGGTCGATGGAATTCCTTGGATCTTCTTCCAGTTCTCGCCGCCATTCAACGATTCATAGATGCCGCTGCAGGCCGAGGCGATCAGGTGATCGTTGTCAGTGGAATTAATGGTTATAGCAAATACGTCCGAATCGTCGATCATTCCGGTCTTGATCAGCCGCCAACTCTTTCCGCTGTCAGTGGACTTATACGGCCGCCAGGTCGTGCCGGCGTAGATCGTATTCGTATCTCGGGGGTCGATGGCCATCGAATTGATATCGAGCGGCATCGACGCCGAATCAAGCCGCTTCCAGTCATCGCCCGAATCTTTTGAAACAAAAACGCCGTTCTTGGTCCCGACGAATAACATATCGGGATCCTTCGGTGACTGTGTCATGGCATGGATCGCCTGGTCCTTAAGGTCCTTCGACTCCTTCCATGATCTTCCGCCGTTGGTCGATTTAAAGAAACCGCCGGGCAACTTGCCGCGATGGCCCGAAGCATAGATGACGTTCGAGTCACGCGAATCGACGAGAAGCTGCTCAAGATTTAGCTGCGGCTTTTCAAAGCTGACCAGCATCCGCCAACTCTTGCCCGCGTCACTCGAGACATGTATCTGCCCATCGGTCGTGCCGATGTAGAGCTTATTCTTATCGCGAGGGTCGATCTCAACCGAGCGAACATCGCCTCCGTTCGGCCCCACAATAGACCACTGCGTGGAACTCGACGAGTCAACAAAGACGTTGCCGTCTGCAAGAACGGAGAACGTCCCGGTGAAGAGAAGCGAGGATAGCAGCAACAGGCTTAGAAGCGATTGCGATATGCGACGACTCATATACATAAGATTTTCTCGGATTTGATCTTTCAGCGAAACGAATTGCACCCGAATATTCAGATGTAAAATTGGACGTTCGGTTTGCACCCTAAGACGGCACCAAACCTAACTGGATTATAAGGGAAGACAAAGGCGACGAACGCTTTCAATACGCTAATCCTACACAATCTTAACCGGAATGTAAACGATTTGTTCCCGGCAACAAAAACGAGGGCCTCAATTGAGGCCCTCGTTCGATGTTCGCATCATACCGCGATGCAAAGCGTTAAGTCAGTGATTACGGAGCTGGGTTCGTCGCACCAGGCGGTACACGCCAGAGCTTCGTATTGATTCCCGCACCTGTATCACCACCTCTGACAAGCGTAATACGCGATCTGTCAAAGTTACGGAAAGCGATGTGATTCGTGATCAGTTTCTCACGAGCCGCAACGTCCTTATCGGTTCCGTAGTTGATGATGTAACCCTGGTTGTTCGGGTTGTTCGACAATTCCGCGAAGAAAGCATCAAGCCTACTTCGTACGTCATCGTTCGCCAACTTACCGAACTCATCCACGAGCACAGGCTCTGGCAACGGAGCGATACCGCCCGATTCCGAGGCACCTGTCGGACAGCTTGCCGCACACTGACCACCGATATCAACGGTCGCGGTGACGTTGCCTCCCGCCATCTCACGGGTCGTAGCTACCGTTATGCTCGGCGTTCCCTGGCCCGACGTGATGGTTCCGGCCGAAACCGACCAGTTGTACGTCAGGTTCGAAGCCGATCCACCGCTAGCATTTGCCGTGAATGTCATCGAATCACCCGGCTGAGTAATTCCCGCCGGTCCTGTGACTGAGATGCTCGCACATTCGCAAGGATCAACACAGCTTGGACATTCAACAACACGAACGGTCTGGGTCTGAGTCTGGCCACAAAGTCCGCAGCCATCATCCACGCCAGCGGTTACCGTGTATGATCCCGGCTGAAGGCCGCTGAGATCCCACTGAACTGCCGCACCGGTACCGACGATACGTCCGCCCGAAACCGTGTAGTTATAAGTGAGAACGTCGTTTTCCGGGTCGACCGCAGTCGCATTCACGCTTACCGTGGTGCTGTCGTTACAAGTGCCTTCAGCAGCACGCCTGCCCGGAGGGCACGGAAGAACGATCTCTGTATCGCTTACCGTCAGTGCGGTAACGTTCGCAGGTTTGTTCTCGATAGCTGCCTGGCGCTTGTTACGGCGTCCAATGGTCGCTTGGATGATCGCACCATGGGGATTCTCAGACACCTGGAATCCAGAAGGAACGCCAGTGATGGAGGTTGTCCTGGTAGGTACACATCCCGAAGTAGCCGTTCCGCATGGCACGAAGGCCGTCGCCGTACGCGTTTCGGAATCATCAAAGCTGTCCCGGTCCTGCTGATTCGTGTGATAACGATATCCGAAGCCGAAACTCGCCCAACGTGTCGGGAATACACGGAAACCCGCGATCATATCCTGAGGACTATTTTCGAAAGCATTCGGGGTACGACCGCCGACATATGTGAGCGTACGGTATTCCACGATCGGCTGGAAGAACTTATTGACCGGGAAATCGAGGCCGCCCGAGATCATCAGTTCGTCGGGGCGATCGAGAAGCGTGAATGTGCCGCCCGGGAATTCACCCTTAATGCTGCTGTTCCAGTTGTAACCTGCGTTACCCGAAACGTTCATCCATTTCGCAACTCGTGCATCCAGGAACAACACGGCACCAATGTCGCCGCGATTTCCGCCTGGGCTAGCTCCGCGCTGCAGATGATTGAAACCATTAAAATCTCCGCCAGTGTCGGCGTAGTATTTGTAGTACGCGATCACGCCGAATCCGACCGGATTGTTCACGCCAGTAAAGCGAACTTTACCGCCGAACGTCATCGTGTTGAAAGCCGACTCCCCGAACGTTCTGTTCAGAAGGGGAGCGTCGTTCAAATACGAAGGGGCCGTCGTGAATACCGTCGGTGAGGTTGCTACCTCAGGGCAGGCTGCCGCTCCGCTGGTACACGCTGTTCGGAACACGATACCCGGCAGTATGCTGCCGTATATCGAACCTATGCCCGGGAAGTTGTCAGCACCGTTGCCGCCCAAGGTCGGAGGTCCCATGGTAGCATTCGTGTTCGCCGGGAAGCCGAATGACGGACCCGAAAACGGAAGGCCGAAGGTGCCTGAAGCTCCACCGATGTACGGGAATTGTACGAACGGTTGCGTGCCAGCCGGACGAAAGATCGGAAGGCCTTCAAAAGGACCTGTGCCTGGGCCGGACGGAGCGAGTACGATCGCAGGGCCGCTCTGCAGCTGGCCGTTATAGCGAAATCTTGAATTAGGCAAGTAGAAGCCCGAAAGGTTTGCTGGAGAGTTTACTTTCACCTGGCGATAGGCATCAGTGTTGAAGAACAACTCAAAGTTGTCAGTCACACCAACCTGAAAGCTGATCGGCATCTCAGTGATGTCAACGTTGCCCGGATCACGGTCATAGTTGCTATAAGCACCACTAAACGTAAACTCGCCCCTTCTAAGGACTTGTCCATCATAAACCGTAAACAGGCCCGTCGGGCCTCCAACGGGTCCACCAGTCCCTACGGTCGGTGCCGTATTTCTGGGATCATCAGCCGATCTGGGGTTCTTCATCGTGGTTTGGGCCGAAGCCGTAAACACGAATGCCGCCATGACCAGCATTGCAATATATACTCTGTAAGCGAGTTTCATCATTATCCTCCGCCGTGTAAAAAAATATCTCAGTTTCGTAGCCGCTACTCAAATAATACGTTATGTATTGAAGCTACGCAATTATTACATATGCCAAGCATAACACCAACCGTACGTGGTGTTTGCTGGCATACAGTCAAAGAAGTTTCAATATTTGCTGTCTTTACCGAGGCAAATATTAGCGCAATGCGCTGAATTTATTCCGTGCCGCGCCTGTTACCTCTATAAGACCTTAGCCTAACCAAACCGTAAAATCAAGCGTTTTTAACACATTAGCTCAATTTTCTTTAGGCATAAATGCCGCGCATTCGGGTATCATATGCCACTCTGTCGATCGCCAACATGTAGGCGGCCGTCCGAGTATCAACCTCATGTTTTGCGGCAAAATGCGAGAGCTCATTGAAGCTGGCCACCATTTTCTCCTCAAGGCGGCTGTTAACCTGGCTTTCTGACCAGAAGTAGCCCATCCTGTCCTGAACCCACTCAAAATATGAAACGGTAACGCCTCCGGCATTGGCAAGAATGTCCGGAATGACGAATATTCCTTTATCGTGCAGTATCTTATCGGCCTTCGGCGTGGTCGGGCCGTTTGCACCTTCGGCGAGGATCTTGCACTTGATCCGGTCGGCATTCTCCGATGTTATCTGGTTCTCTGTGGCGCAAGGAGCAAGAACGTCGCACTCGATCTCCAACAGGTCTTTGTTGCTCACCTGGTCCGCACCGGGCG
>JANNNS010000315.1:0-5864 GCA_031398645.1 Acidobacteriota bacterium | reverse complement strand
ATCAGGAGATTAGATGCGAGCGTTCTTGCGGCTTACATCGTCAACCCGCACTTATCGATCGAAGAGTTCTATCACCACATCACCGAGATGCTTGGCATCTCTGAGTGGTCGAACAAGACTGAACTGCTGAATGAGATGTCTCGCATGCTCGAGGATCGGCATCGACGAGGACTTCGCACGGTCTTAATAGTTGACGAAGCCCACGAACTGTCAGATGAGGTTTTAGAGGAAATACGGCTGCTGCTGAACTTTGAGTCCGACAACGCGAAGCATTTGCAGATCATACTTACCGGGCAGCCAGAGCTGCGTGAAACGCTTCGCCGTCCGAATTTACGGCAGTTAAAACAGCGTATCGCACTCCGATGTGTAATGCCGGCACTCCAAAGCGTTAATGAAGTGAAAAGGTATATCACGGAGCGTCTATTCATAGCCGGAGCGCAGCAGCCGAATATCTTCTCGCCGTACGCGATCGACTATATTTTCCAGTGCTCCGAAGGAATTCCGAGGCTGATAAATAATCTCTGTGATAACTCGATGATCGCGGCCTATGCGGCCGGCGAACAGGTAATTGGCCGCAGTGTTGTCGAGGGTGTGGCTGAGAATTTGGATCTACTCCCGGACCGCGACATGATCTTGCCGAGTGATCGGCCGGTTGAGGTTGTTGGTTCCGCCCGTGTACTTACGCCAGTTGGCCACGACGAGCTAATGAGTGACCGTAGCCGGGTAAAAATGAAGTAATTCTGGGAACGCAAGAGATGAAGTTTCTAAAGACAATTCAGAAGCGTGCAAGCGAGAATCCGGAGATGACCGAGGCCATCTCGGCGGAACTGAACTCGGCTGACGCGACCGACCAGGCCAGGAACGAGGCACCCGAGCTGCTGGCGATGCCTGATCTTCGAATTGGAGCTCCTAAGACCGAGCGAGGGCCGGAAACTGACACTGCGGCAGCGAGCCATGAAAGGACGCCGGAACCGGGCCTAGCGAAAGCTGCCCCAACAATTCGTGAAGTGACGGTGAACATCGAGCGGGTCAATCCAAGGGTTGTATCGATCACGCACCCAAGATCGCCGTATTGTGAAGAATATAGGAACCTACGCACCCAGTTGCTGCATAAGAGTCGGAAGCGCAAGCTCCAGGCGATAGTTGTGGCCAGCGTCGGACCGTCTGAAGGAAAGTCGGTGACCGCCCTAAATCTTTCGTGGCTTTTTGCACAGGCAGACGGGGTTCGCGCATTGCTCATCGACAGCGATCTTAGGCGCCCAAGCCTTGCCGGATATTTGGGCATCGAATCCGACAGCGGATTGTCCGAGGTTTTAACGGGCGGGGCTTCGTTGATGGAATCTATCGTAAAACTTCAGCCATCCGGCCTGTTTATGCTACCCGGCGGCAGTGCTCGCAGTGATGTTGCTGAACTGATCTCCGGGCCAAGATTTGCCGAGATACTGGACGAAGCAAGGTCTCATTTCGATTACATCATCATCGATGCTCCTCCACTTGGGATCTTTACGGATGCATCGCTGTTAATAAATCTTGCGGACGGAGCAATGCTCGTGATCCGTGCGAACCATACGAAATATAAGGACGTAGATCGCATTCTCGATTCGTTACCCCGTGAGAGAATGCTTGGAACCATACTGAACCAATCGGAAGTCCCGTTGATGGACGAGAGCTATTATAAATATAGCTTGTACGATCGGAATGAGCCTGTTAAGGCTTGAGCGAACAGCCTGCTATGAGCACGAAGCTAAGCCCACGTACGATCGGCCTAATCACGGCCGATATCGCGATAGTTTTTGTCGCGATCGTACTCGCGCTATACCTTCGTCTCGGGTGGGATGGTACCGCCTTTCAGATACTCGAGAATAATGCGCTGAACAAAGTCGCCCTCGCCGCATCCGTATGTCTCGTGAGCATCTATCTCTACGATCTTTACGACTACGGTGTGATGCATCATCGCCGTGAAATGCTTCTCCGGCTCATCCAGGCGACCGGCGTTGCGTGGATGGTCCTCGCCCTGCTCTATTACCTAATTCCGCCGCTCATGATAGGCCGTGGAACAATGCTTTATTCGCTCGCTCTGACACTCGTCCTATTACTGATATGGCGCACGCTGATACATTTTCTTACAGGGCATCCGGATCTTGGCGAAAAGATCTTAATACTTGGGGCGGGAAAGGCCGCCGCGGCCACCGCGAACGTGGTCTTTCAGAGGCGAGACGCGGGTTATCGGATAGCCGGGTTCGTTGCAGTTCCCGGTGTTGAAAATGGAGACTCGCCACGGTCGCGTTCGGAGCTCGGTGGTGTAGAGATCCTGGGCACCTGCGATGATCTTGAAAGAATAGTTTCGGAGAAGAAGATCGACCGGATCGTGGTCGCTCTCGCACAACGCCGCGGAAATTTTCCTACGGATTCTTTGTTGCGGATGAGCTTGGAGAATAGCGTCGATATCGAGGAATGTGCGTCTTTTTACGAGAGGGTCACAGGGCAAGTTCATCTCGATATGCTCAGGCCGTCATGGCTCATTTTCTCCGGCCGCGTGCGGGATACGAGGCTTACCGTCGTGTTTCGAGAGATTGTTAATAGAAGCCTCGCCTTGGTCGGCCTGGTCTTTTCGATGCCCATCGTCTTGATCTCAGCTATCATAATCAAGCTGGAATCCGAGGGCGGCATATTGTACAGACAGCAACGGGTGGGCAAGAACGGCACGACGTTCGAACTCCTTAAATTCCGCTCAATGAAGCACGATGCCGAGGCGGATGGTACTCCGGTTTGGGCCACCTCGGATGATGACCGGGCTACGACCTTCGGGAAATTCATTCGAAAGGTTCGGATCGATGAGATACCGCAGTTCTGGAACATTCTTAAGGGTGAAATGAGCTTTATTGGACCGCGGCCGGAGAGGCCGCATTTTGTGGCAGAACTTGCCGAGCAGATACCGTTTTACGACCATCGACATCTTGTTGCCCCTGGCCTGACAGGATGGGCTCAGATCAAATATCCGTATGGAGCTTCCGTTCATGATGCGAGAGAGAAACTTCAGTATGATCTGTATTACATTAAGAACCAGACGCTAGCCCTGGATGCGATCATTATTTTTGAAACGGTGAAGACAGTTTTATTTGGAAAGGGCGGACGATAGCATCAGCTGAGAGGATGAGGTCTGATATGTATTTCTTACGAGTTTCAAGTTGGGCTGGTGCGTGCCTACTATTTCTAGCCGCATTCGCAGGTGCACAGCCGCCCGCGAATATTCAAGCCTCTGACGAAGAGGCAGCGTTGCTGCCGTATTACAACAACTATCTCCGCGAATATCATCTTGGCCCGGAAGATGTGATCTCGGTAGAGGTTTTCGGTGAACCTAACTATTCAAAATCAGGGATCGTCATTCCGCCAACGGCTCGCATCTCTTATCCACTGGTCAAGGGAGGAGTATTTGTTGGAGGTAAAACAACGGATCAGGTGGCCGTTGAGATCAAAAAGCGATTAGACGAGTACATTATCGATCCGCAAGTGACGGTGACGCTCGATAAGGTGGGATCAGCCCGCTTTGGCGTCTTGGGAAAGGTAGGAACTCCAGGGGTCAAGGTAATGAATCGCCGTTACAATGTGTATGAAGCGATCGCAGAAGCCGGAGGAATCGTGAAGGAAGGAGATTCAAAACGAGTCATTCTTCTTCGTCTAAACCCTCAGGGCGGCTTCACACAGACGGTCATCAATTACAGCGATCTGACTAAAGGCAAGGGCGAAGTTCCTTATTTGCTCCCGGGCGATCAGATTATTGTGCCGGAGAAGAAATGGAGCCTGACGAAGATACTTGAGATCGTCGGCAAGGCAAGCGCGGTGCGAATTCTATTTGGCTCACCATTTTAGTCGTGTGATAGTTGTGCAGATGGGGCCAAAACGATATGCAGCCTTATTATTTACCGTTGCTGTTTTCGCCTCGACGGCGAACTCGCAATGGAGGCGCGTGGATTCGGGGAGCCTTGCCTGGCTTCACAGCATCGAGTTTGTAGATGAAACAACTGGGTGGATCGGCGGAAGCAACGGCACGCTTCTGCATAGTACCGACGGAGGAGAAACCTGGCGTAAAGAGAACTTTCCAACCACGGACAACATCCGGGATATAGCTTTCCGAGGACGTCTGAATGGCTGGATTCTCTGCGAACGCAGCCAGTATCAGCGGCCAAAAGGAGTTAGCCGGTCCTATTTGATGGAGACCGACGATGGCGGGCGGAGCTGGAAAAAATCAGAATTTAAGGCGACGAATGAGCCCCTGACCCGCCTCCTTCTCACAAAGAATGGTGACGGTCGCGTGATCGGTGAAGGCGGGATGATCTCTGAGTTTCCGGCTCGTGAGAGGGCGGAAAAGCGGTTCTCACTTCCGGTTCGGTACCTGATGCTGGATGGAGCTGCTTTCGAGAATGGAGGCCTCCTATTGGTTGGCAGCGGTGGCACGGTCATCGCCTCAGATGATGGTGGAGTGTCGTGGCAAGAAGCCAGGTTTAGTGGGCCGAGGCCATCTGTGAGACTTTCTGCCGTATCGTTTGTGAATGAGAATCGAGGATGGGTGGTAGGAGATAACGGTACGATATTTCGATCGATGGATGCCGGAAGAACCTGGCAGAGTGCAGTCTCCGGTACGTCGGCAAACTTGCTAGATGTCTGGTTCAATGAAGCCGGGGTCGGATTTGCAAGCGGGGACGATGGTATCATTCTGCGAAGTTTGGACACTGGCCGCAACTGGACTCTCGAACAGAGCGGCACAAAGCATCGTCTTGAGAGGTTTGGGCTTGCTGGACGAAACCTGTTCGCGGTCGGTTTTGGCGGAACGATCATAGTAAGGGACATTTCGAGTGGCGTCCGGAAAGGAAATCGAGAGGTAGACAACAAATAGATGTGTGGAATCGTAGGAATTATAGGTGATTATTCGCGTGCGGAGTGCGCGTCTATTGTTGAGCGAATGAACGGTTCTATCGTTCATCGCGGGCCTGACGACGATGGGGTCTGGGCCGAGAATGGATTCGGATTCGGCATGCGGCGCCTTTCGATCATAGATCTCGCAGGTGGAAAGCAGCCAATATGGGACGAGGAATCAGGCCGGGGCATAGTGTTCAACGGCGAGGTTTACAACTATAAAGCACTGCGTCGTGATCTTGTTGCGAAAGGGGTGTCCGGTTGGACCACGGAAAGCGATACTGAGGTTGTACTCAAGAGTCTGGTAGATAAAGGTGAAGAAGGAATTCACACTTTTAACGGTATGTTCGCGGTCGCGACTTGGGACAAACGGAATAGGAGCCTGCTTTTGGTCCGAGATCGAATGGGAGTCAAGCCCCTCTACTATTATTGGGACGGGAAAACTCTGTTGTTCGCTTCCGAGATCAAGGCAATTCTGGCCTCGGGCCTGGTGGAACGCCGACTCGATAAACAGTCGTTCTGGGATTACCTTACCTTTCGCTACGTTCCCGGCCCCGACACCATTTGGCAGAATGTGAAGAAGCTTCAGCCGGGACACCTCCTTCGTCTCGCGAACGGTGCGGAACCGCAAGTTGTTAAGTATTGGGAATGCGATGTTTTGAGCGTCGATGAAGAGGCGAGGTCGGAAAGTGAGACGGATGCTGAATTCACTCAGCTCTTTCTGGACGCGGTCGACCTTCGGTTGGTTGCCTCTGACGTTCCCGTAGGCGTGTTTTTGAGCGGAGGACTCGACTCGAGCGCTATTGCCGCTGCTGCCGTCGAGCTTGGACATAAGAATTTTCACACGTTCTCTGTTGGATTTGAAGAGGGCGGTTATTACTCCGAGCTTGCGTACGCGAAACAGGTCGCGAACGAAGGAGCTTTCGTATGCAGAAGTCGAAGAAAACCCA
>JANNNS010000270.1:0-19058 GCA_031398645.1 Acidobacteriota bacterium | reverse complement strand
GGGCGGTACTGGCGTCGGCGTCGGCGTCGGCGGCACCGGAGTCGGCGTGGGCGGTAACGGCGTCGGCGTTGGCGGCACCGGCGTCGGGGTCGGCGGCACTGGAGTCGGCGTTGGAGCTACGGTTCCTACGATCTTTTGCACCGTGCCCAGCGAAAGGTTAGTTATGTACAACTCACCGGCTTCGTCCTCGCCAAAGGATGAAAGATTGAAGGTGTTGGTCGAGAGCAGCGGCATCTGTTGGCCGGCTGTCCACATCAAGATCTCGCCGGTGCAATAATCACCGTAGATGTATGCTCCATTTGGCAGAATTCCGGCATTTCCGCGGTAAACATAGCCGCCAGTGATCGAACATCGCGAACTCGGCGACGCACTGCTGTATTGAAAAACTGGTAGGACGTAATTGGCCGGGTTGCAAAGACTCGGGTCGTTATTGGTACATTGGGTCCCCTCATAGACGCGCCATCCGTAATTGCCGCCCCGTTCGATAATATCCACCTCTTCGAGCGCTCCCTGGCCCACGTCACCCGCCCACAACTGGCGTGTGCCCATTTTGTCAAAAGACCAGCGATACGGATTTCTCATTCCGACCGCATAGATCTCGTCGGCTCCGGTTATACCTACGTACGGATTATCGGCCGGAATTGTGTAAGCAGGTGCTGGATTCTCAGCTAGATTCGGCGTTATCCGAAGAAATTTCCCTAAGAGATTATTTATGTCCTGAGCACGATTGCCCGGATCGTTGCCCGACCCGCCGTCGCCCATGCCGATGTAAAGGTTGTCGACGCCGTTATCGTTGCGAAACTCGATCATTCCGCCGTTGTGATTCGAGAAAGGCTGAAGTATGACGAGCAGGATCCGCTCGCTATTCGGATCGCCGATCGTGTTGTTGTTGAGCGCATTAAATCGCGAGACAACGGTCGCACCGTCGATCGTCCGCGTGTAGTTCACGAAAAAATACCCGTTATTAGCGAACTGCGGGTGAAATGCGAGGCCAAGCAGGCCGCGTTCGCCCCCGGACAGTACCTTCGAGGTAATGTTTACGAAATCTGTGGCGGTGCTGCCGCCGGGCTGCACCACCTTGATAATCCCTGCCTGCTGAACTATAAACAGGCGATTACTCCCGTCCTTGGCATTCGTTACAAAGAGCGGTGAAGTGAGCCCTGAAACTACCGGCTGCAGCGAGACCGTCGAGCCGGCACTCGATCGATCCATAAATACTGCAGGCACAACAAAAAACGCTGCTGCGACACAGCCGATCAATAGATATCTCAGTAATTTCATAAACCTTCCCCTGGACGAATTGAGTCAAATCATCGAACCCCGGATCCGCAGATCACGTCAATATTTGGTAGAAAGGCCGGAGCCAATGAGGGGCTCCGGCCGGTTGAGGGTAACGGCCAAACGGCAGGCAAACTATTCGCCTGCGTTCGTTTCCTCGGGTTTACGCGACGGACCAAACAGGTTTTCAATACCTTCGCCTAACAGCCAGAACGATAGATCGAAAAACCCGGCCTGCTCCTCGCGGGCAAAAGCGTTGCATTGTGCCCTAATCAGAACGGCGCTAGCTCGGGATGAAGCACGAAGCGTGAAGTCCACAGCTTGTGCAGCGTTTGGCCGAGTGAACGTCGCACTTACCGGACCAGTTGTTCCAAATGGGAAAGCCGGAATGGCTACATTCGCGTTTGTCGCACTTACGAGCGTGAGACCCTGTAGCCCGACTCCCGTGTTAACAGGATCGACCGTTACCGTTCCCGGTCCGGCGGTGATCGACGTGAATGCCGCCGCACTGCCGGGGAATACTTCCGTGACCGTCAGCGTCGGCGTACAGAACGCATTAGGCGTGGGTGTAGGCGTCGGCGGAATCGGCGTTGGTGTTGGTGTCGGCGGTACCGGCGTCGGCGTTGGTGTTGGTGGTACCGGTGTCGGCGTTGGCGACGATCCAAGCGTGTTTGTGAAGGTACACGTGACCGTGTCTCCTGCTCCAAGTACTACTGAGATGACTCCCAATCCCGGCCCTGGCAATGGCACCGGCTGAGTGCCGAAGGTACTGTCACCCAGCGGTGCGACGTCGGCGATCGAACAGCCCATGTTGGTCAGGCTCCAGCCCGCCGGAACCAGTTCAGCCAATTGATACTGTCCCGGAGCAAGCAGTCCGCTGTTGTTCGGCGTGGTCGCGTCCGCGAGGAAAAAGTTATCGGTGTACGTCGTATCGAACTCAAAGTTCGTGGTGTTTCCGCTAGGATTGGTCACCTTATCGACATTAATTCTGCCCGGAACCGGCGTTGGCGTCGGAGTAGGCGGAACTGGTGTCGGCGTGACGACAGGTGTGGGTGTAGGTACCGGAGCCCCGGCACACTGTGCCCGGATCAACACCGCGTTGATTCGCGATGATGCCCGAAGGGTGAAATCGACAGGCTGTCCGAGAGTATTGATGGTAAAGGTAGAGGCAACCGGCGTATAGGTGCCCGGAGCGACCGCGGGGATGCTCACGGTCGCGTTAACTGAACTTACTAACGTCAGCCCCTGCAGGCCTATGCCTGAATTCGCCGCATCGACGGTCACCGAATTCGGGCCGGCAGTTATTGCTTCAAAAGCGGCTGCACTGCCGGGCGTCACTTCGGTCACTGTCAGCGTCGGCGTGCAGATGCTCGGGTTCGGCGTCGGCGTGGGTGTCGGCGTGGGTGCCGGAGGAACTCCGCCGGGAGCCTGAACCTGTACGGTTATCGGCGCACCAGTCTTGTAGAACCCGACGACTGCATTTACGGTTGTCGGCGGGCGGTTCGAATCGAACCTAAAGTTGTACATCGTTGCCCAGCGAATAGCATTTGCGTTCGGATTCTGGGCCAAAGTCTCCGAACTCCAGGTCATTGAAGTCGCCGTCTGTGACTGTGCCCACGGAGCGTTGCTATAGCCAGCATTTCCCGCAGTGTTGTCGCCGGACCATCCCGGATGCTGCGGAGGAGCATGAAAGCCGATGTTGCTTAGCACTGCTCCCGAAGTGATCGGAACGTTGAACGACTGGATAGCGCGGTCCAAGGTCTCGTTGTGAATGGCATATTCATAATGCCATACGCCCGGTGAAGGATTTGTTACCTTGTAAGCAACTGTTCCAATTCCGTCAATGCCGGGAGCCGGGTTTATTTGTACACGGGTCGAACCTGGCCAAGCATTGATCGCCGTTTGCGATCGCACGGTGGCCGCGGCGGCCGAAAAGCTGAACGGGCTTCCGGTACCGGATACGTTATACCTGCGGTAAGACGTATTGTTGAACATGTTGCACTGCGTGGGGTTTGCCTGGCACCAGCTGTATTCGTGCGGCGTTACGTACGTGGACTCGGCGTAATAAGAGGCTCCAGGATTCTGGGTCGTGCTAAGGTCGCTGATCTCGGTCAGTATTCTGTGCGACGTTCCATCATGTGCATGGCCGGTATGATTGTTATTCGGCGTGGCTGAGTCATTTCGAGGAAAAGCCCCAGTAAATGGATTGATCCACGCTTTAGATCCCAGATTCGGTCCGGCGTTGAGGCTGGCCGAATAAGGATCAGAACATCCCGAACCGAGCCTTGTGCCATTTGGATGCGAATTACATCCCAGATTGCAGAGGTTCTGCTGCAAAGCGGTGAATCCGTGCTTCACATTTGACTGCCCGATCTGCTCGAATCGTTCGTCATTGCCCGGGCCTCCGCTCATTCGATATAGATTCTGCGGGATCACGGGATGGTCATTCGCTGGATTCGCGAACCAATTCAGGGGTTCAGTACCGAAATTGCAAGAGTCGGTTGCGACCGCAAGCCCGACCCGAGTACCACTCGTTCCGAATTGTGCTAAACCGGAAAGGTCGCCCACAACAACATCCGGTCCGGGAACTGTTCCCGCAGAGGGACTGTCCATCGGCGGAAGGGTGTCGGATGTGACCTCGCCCTCGACGACCTGCGTTACCTGAATGGACTTCATGGTTGCGGCGATCGAGACTTCGCCGACGATCGTCCCTACGTCATTCGGACGTCCCAGATCGGCCGCGAATTCTTCGGACAAGAGCATTCGGCCATTCGAGATCTTGAGCAAACGCTCGGCGGCAATGTACTCAACCTCTTGTCCTTCGACGTTGAAGAACGTATAGCCCGTCCTGCCGTCGCGAAGTGCGAGTTCGTACGGTCCGCCCAAGGGCAGGGTCTCAATCACGAGTTGGTTGTACGAGGCATTAAGTTTCGCAGGCAATGCGGCTGAGGCCTGCGGATTTATACTCATTGCACTCGGCAGAAGGGCACGAAGTTCGTCATTGAACGTAACGATCGTGAAGAAAGAATCACGCTGCGCTTCAAATCTCAATTTGCTTGGAGCTACAGACTTTGTACGGCGGGCGGCCCCATTGAGCCGGTCAAGTTTCAGGTCCATCGTGACGATTCCGCTTGCCACGATCATCTTTTCTAGCGTGCCTGTATTGCCGTCAGTCCCTTTCTTTTCCGGGCCGGTCAATGTAGTGTCCGATCCGTTCTGAAGGAACGCGAGTAATGGAAGCAACGCAACGAGAATTATCTTCAACATAATTTGAGATACCAGCCCCTTGAGATCTGCTAAGTGGTGTTAACTTGTGGAGGAACGTAAATGTAACTGTACTTGTACACTCTTATAGGTGTTTTAATCAAGTCGGATGTATATTAAGGCCATCGGCCAAGCTTCCGGTGCAGAGAGACTAGCAGATTATGAAGAGCGGTTGTGTAAGCCAGCAAACAAAAGCCAGAAAATCAGTTAACCTCCCTGTTCTCAATAATTTCCCGGAAAAAAAGGGTGATATTGCCCGTTCAAAGGCCAGCCGATGGCGCGCGATCGCGCTCATAGCCCTGCAGCTTCTGATGATCGCCCACATAATCCAGTGGCGGATGTCGGGCACCACCATATCGCCGATCGAGCCTTCCGAGGCGATGTTTACGCTTCAAAGCGGTGCGGTTAACGCAGGATTTATTTTCTTCTCCGTCGCGATACTCGCAACGCTGATCTTCGGCCGATTTGTCTGCGGCTGGGGCTGTCACATAATGGCCCTCCAAGATCTCTGCGCATGGCTGTTAAAGAAAATAGGCCTGACGCCGCGGCCTTTTCGGTCAAGGCTGCTGGTCTTTGTTCCGCTGATCTTTGCCCTCTATATGTTCGTGTGGCCGACGGTCTCATGGGCCTTTTCCAAACCGCCGGACGCTCCATTGTTCCCGGCCTTTACAAATCACCTTGTCACAAGCGATTTTTGGGCGACGTTTCCGCCGGTCTGGGTCGCAATACCTTTTTTCTTTGTGTGCGGGTTCATGACGGTCTATTTTCTAGGACAGAAAGGCTTCTGCACTTATGCCTGTCCTTATGGCGGATTTTTTGGCGTGGCCGACCGGTTTGCTCCCGGAAAGATCAGGGTTACCGATGCCTGCAACGAGTGTGGACACTGCACCGCAACTTGTACCTCAAATGTCCTCGTCCATGCCGAGGTGAAACAATACGGGATGGTCGTCGATCCTGGCTGTATGAAGTGCATGGACTGCGTCAGCGTTTGTCCCAATGACGCACTGTACTTTGGCTTTGGAAAGCCAGCCGTCGGCGTAAAGAAGACCATCACAAAGAACTTTTCTTTGTCCTGGCCCGAAGAGATCTTCGCTGCGGTAGTATTTGCGGCAAGCCTTTTTGCAGTGTGGGATGTTTATCAGCTTGTACCAATGCTGATGGCGCTTGGGATCGCGACGGTAACGACCTTTGTCGCCGTCAGGAGCTTGAAACTGTTTCGATCGGAGAACCTGACCTTCTATCGCCACAGCCTTAAAAATGCTGGACGCATAAAGACAGCGGGTTGGGTCTTTCTGCTTTTCGCATCTCTATGGATCGGCCTGAACGCTCACAGCGGTTGGGTCCGATATCACGAACGCGGCGGAGCAATAGCGTTCCAGAACCTGCAGATCCCGGACGAACTGGCCCTGGCGCAATCGAATCCCGATCAATGGCTGAGTCAGGCCGATCGGACAAATATCGCGGAAGGCCGCAAGCATTTTCACGCCGCGGTCGACCTCGGCCTGTTCACAAATAAGGAAGCAATTTCGAAGTTCGCCTGGATAGAGTATCTCGGCGGAAATACGGATCATGCTCTTCAACTCCTTGATAAAGCCGCATCCAGTCAGGAAGGGCAGGCAAGAGCGCTGAGTCTTTATTATCGTGGCGCGATCTTGAATCGGCAGGGTCGTGCAGATGAGGCATCGAAAAGCTTAGATCAGGCTTTGGCGGAAAGGCCCGACCTTGTTGCCGCCCGCGAAGAAAAGGGCGAATCGCTCTGGCTGTTGGGACGGAAAGAGGAGGCAACAAGCGTCTGGAAAGTGGCGATACGCGAGAATCCGCGACTTCCGTTGGCGAATTACTTTCTGGCCGGTGCCGCTGATGCGAACGGGAGACGCGACGAGGCCGCCACATACGAAAAACAAGCCGAATCCTCCACACCAAAAGACCCGTACTACCAATGGATGCTTGGATTGAGACTACAAAATCTCGGAATGAATAAGCTTGCGGAAAAGCAATTTGGACGGGCCGTCGAGCTTAATCCTGCATTTATATTGCGGCGCGGCCGTGACCCGAGGAAACCTTAACATTTCCCGCCCTCGTCTTTTGCCCCGCGAACGCTATAGGTTTAAGATTATACTGTTATAAGCGAAATGGCTTTCCGGCTATTCCGTCTCCATCCAGATCAAAGAAATGAACGTTAATAAAGATATTTTAGCCCTGATCGGCAAGACGCCGCTCGTCCGGATCAACAACATTACAAAGCAACTTAAGATAAAGGCACCGATATACGCGAAAATGGAGAGCCTTAACCCGGGCTATTCGGTCAAAGACAGGATCGGCGTTTCGATGGTCGACTGGGCCGAAAAGGAGGGCGTTCTAAAAAAAGGTGGGACGATAATTGAGGCTACAAGCGGCAATACCGGCATCGGCCTCGCCCTTGTGGCCGCCGTTCGGGGATATAAATGCATTTTTGTGCTGACGGAAAAAGCTTCGACGGAAAAGGTCCGTTATTTGAAGGGTTTAGGGGCCGACATTGTCGTCTGTCCGGCGGCAGCCAAGCCTGGGACACCTGACCACTATGTAGCGACTGCAAAGCGCATCTCGGAACAGACGCCGAACTCGTTTTACCCTGACCAGTACAACCATCCGGAGAATCCGGCGGCACATTACCGAACTACGGGGCCTGAGATCTGGAACGATACGGAAGGCAAGATCACGCATTTCGTGGCAAGCATCGGCACGGGCGGAACGATCAGTGGTACGGGCCGTTATCTGAAGGAGATGAACCCGGACATAAAGGTGATCGGAGCCGACCCTTACGGCTCGATCTTCAAGACCTACAAAGAATCCGGCTTCATTCCCGAGGCGACGCCCTACTTGGTCGAGGGCATCGGTCAGAATTTGCCTGTCGGAAACGCCGATCTCACCACGATCGACGAGATCATAAATATTACGGACCGCGAGTCATTCGACATGGCCCGCCAGCTTGGGCGAAAGGAAGGTATATTCTGCGGCGGCTCGGCCGGGACGATATTTGCCGGGGCCCTCAAGGTCGCGAAAGATCTCGACGAATCAGCCTGTATCGTTTTCATCGTTTGTGACACGGGCGAACATTACCTTTCAAAATTTCATTCCGACGAGTGGATGAAAGAAAAACTTCTGCTCGAGCCACAGCGAATTTCGGCCGGGTTGATCATGGAGACCAAGAACGCAGGAGCACCGGCAGCTCTTGTATTTGCCAGTCCGACCGATACCGTTGCGGCCGCGCTTGATATGATGAACGAAAGCGGCATCACGCAAATACCTGTGCTGGAGGAGCATCGCTCCGTCGGAAGCCTCCGTGAAAGCCGCGTTCTGACCAAACTTTTGCAGAACCGCGATCTGCTCGAGGCTCCGGTTTCGGATGTTATGGACGAGAGTTTCCCAGTTCTCGACGCAGAGGTAAATATTGCGGAGATCAAGAAGAGGCTTCAAAAGGCCCCGGCGGTACTGATCGAAGATTTCAAGCGGATCACGGGTATAATCACGCGGTCAGACGTTCTTGAACTGCAAAAATAGTCTCGCCGGCGATTTTTTGGTTGCAATTTTTGTTGAATCGCAATAGGCTTTTTGCGTTTCCCCTTTTTGAAAAATAGGCGTGATTTTTGCGGCGTTATCAATACAAGATCAGAGCCTCAATGGAGCGAAGATCCTATGAGTGAGGAAGAAAAGAACGCAAGCGACGCTGGAGCCGGCACAGCCACGGCAAGCGAGCCCGTAGAACAGCCTTTTGATGAACACACAACCGAGCCGAATGCTCCACAGCAAGAGCAAAAGACTGTTCCACCGCCCGCACCCGGAAAGTGGGAGATGCCGAAGCCGAAGTTTCAGCAAACCAGTGGTTATCTTCCACAGGGTTATTTGAAAGATCTGGAGCAGGCGGCAGCCGCCGCAGGTGCAGAACGCGGAAACGAGGATACGACACAGGAACAACTTGCTTTTGTCCCCGCTGCAGCTCCTGCAACGGGAGCCTCAACACCTGCGATCGAACCGCAGCCCGACCTTACCGAACAGTTGATCGACGAGCCCATTGGCGAAACGAGCGAACCCAAACCTCCGGCAAAGGGAGGGTCGAGTGCTCTAATGATCGTGCTGGGGCTGACCGGCATCCTGCTTTTCGTAGCCATCTTCCTTGCGGCCATTTATTTTTTATTCCTCGCGAAACCGGCCGGTGGAAATAACTTCTGATCCGCCGCCAAAACGGAAGGTTCCGTCCAGGCCTTATTTGCCGGCGTTCTCTGGCAAAATCTCGATACCTAAACGTTCTATCTGAGAGGCTTTCTCTGCGCTTGCTCGCAGTGATGGCGGGCAAAAGAGTTCAGCGGTATGATGAAGACGGTTGCTGTTTGCCCTTTTCAAGAAGTTCATATGCCGGATCTTAGGCTAAAATACGACGGCCGTGAGTTTACGCCCAAGGACGGCGTTACAACGCTGGGCCGGACGACGGATAACGACGTATCGTTCGCCGACGACTCGAACGTATCGCGCTATCACGCAGAGATCGAAGCTCGAGGTGAAGAGTTTGCCCTGATCGATCTGAATAGCAGCAATGGAACCACGGTAAACGGCATGAAAGTTTCCGGCGAGGTGTATCTAAAACTCGGCGACCGGATCGTGCTCGGCGGCTCAAGCGAGATCGTAGTTGAGGGCCCGAATGAGCAGGAAGAGGAGAAGCAGGAAGAGACGGATACCTCGGTCGCCAGTCCCGTCGGTCTTCCGCCTGTCGGCAATGCCCTTCCGCACGTGCCGGGACTCGTTGCCCCTTCGCCAGCATCAGGCTCGCGCACGATGTTGATGATCGCCGGCGGAACCGTCCTGTTGGCGGTGGTCGTGGTTGCTGTAGCCGGGGCGATCTATTATCGGAGCACAACCTCGGCTTGCGATGCGACCGCAGTGATAATCAGCCCTGAACCCGGCGAAACGATCTCCAAACCAGTTGAGATCGAGGTTGATGCGGTGAATTCCGGCTGTGTGGCCAAAGCGATCTTCACTCTGGACGGAATCGAATTTGCCGAGGCTGATGCTGAACCTTATACGGTCACACTTGATCCGAAAGATCATCCGGATATGGCGGACGGTTTCGACCATAACCTTGGCATTATCCTCGTTGACGAAAGCGGAAATAGAATGCCGCAGCCGGGGCAAGTGTTACTCGCACTTGAGACGCGGAAGGTCGATAAACCCGACGACGGTGCACTGGTCACGCAGCAAAGCGACCAACCACAACAGCCCGCGGGGCCAAAGGGAAAAGAGGTCTCGATCATCGAGGTTCAGGAGATGACCAACCGCCTGGTCAAGCAATTCTCGGGTAATCATAAGTACAATGTCTCAAACAAGCAGTTTCTGCTGGAGGTCCAAAAAAGATCTGGTGAGTATGCTCTTGAAGGCTATTATGAGAGGGCGTCTCGATATCGTGACGCGATAAATGTGGCGTTCGTCCGCGAACAAAATCTTGACGCTCCGCTCGGCTATATGCTTGCGATGAGCCGAAGCAAGTTCGACCCCCAGAAACAAGGCTCAGACGAAGGGCTTTGGCGAATGAATCCAGATTTTATCAAGGCGAACGCATACGACGGAGTTTGCGGGGGCCAAGCCATCTCGGAACCTACGCAGAACTGTGCCGCGAAAGCGACCGCAACATACATGAAAGCCATGGTTTTCGGCGTATTCGACGGAGACGTGGTCTATAGTGCGGCCGCGTTTGGCAAATCGACGGCCGACGCCACGACATGGAAGGCCACGCTGCCGGCAAACCGGGTCGACGTATGGAACTCGATCAAGACCGCCCCCGAGCGAGAGCAGCTCGTAAGATTTTTTGCCGCGGGGATCGTCGCCGAAAACCCTCAGAAATTTGGCCTGAAACGCGACCGGCCGTTATCCGAACTGTATCGTCAGGCGATGTAGAATGCTGGAAGTTACCCTGACATATCCAACGCCTGAGGGCTCGAAAGAGATCCGGATCGACGGTGAGAAGGCATCGTTCGGTCGCGGAAGCGAAGCTGAACATCGTTTTGCGGATGACGGATTATCGCGTCTGCACGCCACCATCTATCGCGACGGAGATCGGGTATGGATCGTTGACGAAAACTCGTCGAACGGCACCTTCGTCAACGGCCAACGGACGGCTCCGGCAGGTACACCGCTTCGCAATGGCGACACTATCAGGATCGGCCATCAGACGAACCTGAACGTTCGGATGGCCGAGAAATACGAGCCGATGGCCGCCCCCGAACCAACGGCATCTCCGGCTTTCCCTCGAGCGAGCGTCGCAGCTTCGCCCGCACCGTCCGCAATAGCCATGCTGCCGATCGTGCTGATCGCGGGTGCGATACTCGTTGTCAGTCTTTCCGCCGTCTTCATCGGCTATACGGTCTTAGGAAGAGGACAAACCGAGGTGGTGCAGAACACCGACGAGTACGATGATACCGACGACGATAGTCCGATAAAGGATACGCGGCCGAGCCCAACACCGAAAGGACTAAGCACTGATGTTCCGTCAACGCCCGGCGGCAGCACGGGGCCGGTGACAGAGTCGCCGCAAGGAAGCGACAACGCTCCGCCGGCCGATATTCTGAAAGGACGGAAATATCTTCAATTGTCGGATAGTGAGAAACGTCAGTATTTAAGCGAGAAGGCACTGAGGATCGCACAGATCATTGGGAATAACTCGAGCGATGCGATCCCGCCCGCTGCACTGGATAAGATCAAGGGCTTTACCGAAGGATTTGCAAAACGCACCGCTTCAAAGGGAATGAACGGTTGCCCCTCTAAGCGTCCGTGGGGCGACAACCTGCAGGCGACCTACGATCGGGCCAGCAAAAATGCTCCGTTCATTGTAAAAGCCTTCAATGAAAAAGGCGTTGACCCGAGGATCGGGCTTTATCTTGCAATGATCGAATCCGAGCATTGCGTCTGTCTGCAGAGTGACACAGGGCCGCTCGGGATGTTTCAATTTACCAAGGCCACCGGCGAGATGCACGGACTGAAGACTGTCAAAGGAGCAACACCCGAGAATCCGGATGAACGCTGTGAACCGGAGCCAGCCGCCAGGGCCGCGGCCTCGTATATGAAGGCCCTGACCGGACGTTACGGCACCGGACCGGCTAGTGTTCCGCTTGCTATCGGCAGCTATAATAGCGGAGAAGGCGGGCTTAGTTCGAATCTCGTAAAGGCTCTCGAATCCAATTCCGGACTTCCGCGTGATTTCTGGACGCTGATCGCAAACGGCGAGAAGCTTTCAGAGCAGTTCAAGTCCGAGAACTTTAAGTATGTGCCGAAGTTCTTTGCGGCCGCGATAATCGGCGAGAACCCGCAGGATTTCGGACTGAAACTCCAACCGCTGTCAACTTACTCGAAATGAGTGAAGGTAAAAGAACACAAGTTCCTTACCTCTCTAGACTCTTGACTCTTGACTCTCTACTTCTATGCTCTGGCTGAAATTCAAGGACGAAGACGGTGAAGAGAGACGCGTCGAGATTAGAGGCGAGAGCTTTACTATCGGGCGCCATTCTGCCTGTGATCTGACGTATTCGGATAGCAGGTTATCCCGTGAACACGCCAGGATCGAGCGCAACGCAGGCCATTTCACGGTTTCCGATCTCGGATCAAGCAACGGCACTCTGGTCAATGGCAATAGCCTCTCCGGACCGGCGATCCTCACGGACGGCGACGTGATCGACCTCGGCGGAGGACTGGAAGCGACTGTAGAATTGGTACCTGATGCGGTAGCGGACGGCGCAGCTGGACCAAGTGAGTCGCATCCGGGAGCGGGCTCTCGCGTTGTGCCTCACGCTGCGCCCGAGTATGTTCCGGTCATCCCATCACCACGATCGGGCGGTGAAGGTATCCCGACGGCATTTTTCATCATTGCTCCGCTTCTCGGAATTTTCGTGCTCGCCGTTGTCATCGGTGCCGTTTTTCTCTTCGGCGGTGGCGGAAGGGAGGTTGCAACCGGAAACGGGGACGACATCGGGCAGACTTCGGGTGTCAATGACGACGATGAACCGCCGGCTGACGACGACCCAACTCCAAAACCCGAAAGATCACCGACTCCGATCCCGGTCAATACGAATGGCCAGGCGACGTCGACGCCTGGTTCGGGCGGCACAACGGATACACCTCCGTCCGGCGATCTGGGTGAGACCGCAAAAGTTGAGCAGAACAGTGCTGCATTTCTCAGGCAGATAGCTCAGAACGACCCGCGTGCATTTCTTACGGGTGAGCAGGCTGCGAAGGTAAGCTCAAAGATAAAACAGGTCGGCAAGTCCTCTGCGTTGACAGACAACCTTAACTCCGCAAGGAAGAATGCCGCCGCCATAAGGTCGCTCGCCGCTTCGAAGAATCTAAAGCCTCAGTTCCTGGCCATCGCCGCGATAACGAAGCTCGGCAGCAGCCGCGGCGACGTGCTTCAGACAGCCCAGAGCGTTGCCGATATTTACGACAAGCTGGGAATCCAGATCGGGAACGAGAATTTTGATGATGCGTTACTGATGATCGCGGCATACGACCAAGGCGTTGCAGGCGAGACGATGAAAATGCGGAATATGCTTCAGGACTTGGCAAAAAAATCGAATGAACCTGCCCGGACGATCCGTTCGATCTGGTTTCTCGAGAAAACAGGCAAGATATCGTCCGGCGAGTATCATCGGGCACTAAATTTCCTTGCCATCGGGACAATTGCGCAAAACCCGAAGGACTTTGGCGTCAATGCTGAGGCGTTGAAGCTGTAAGCGCTCTCTCCTTCGACTGAGTTTATCGGGGTCGACACCGGATCGAGCGGCGCTACACGTCGCTACTGTTTACTATTAGGGCACTTCGTTTTACTATCGTAGGTCTGGCCGTTTTTCCTTATGAGCAAATACCGCAAAATAGTTTGGAACGAAGGGATGCTCCTGACCCCGCATCATTTTCAGCAATCCGACAACTATCATGAAGAACTGCTGAATTCGCGGGTCAGGTCGATGATGCAGCATGAATACGGCATTATCGATCTGCAGGTCAATAACGAAGCGATCGCCAACGGCAATTTTCAGGTAACCAACTGTCGCGCCGTGTTGCCCGATGGTTTGGTCGTCAACGTCCCAGATGCAGAAGCGGTGCCGGACCTACGGCCGATCGGCAACCACTTTGGTGTCGAGGCGGAAAAGCTCGGCGTTCATCTGGCGATCCCGGCCCGTAAGATGGGCGAAGCAAATTTTCAGGCAAGCGGTGCTTCCGCCAGTGGAAATCTGCGGTTCTTGCAGGAAGGTTCGATGGTCAAGGACGAGACCAGCGGAACGAATGAACAGCCGATCGCTTACGCAAAAAGCAACCTAAGGCTAATTTTTGACGACGAGCTGCGTGACGGCTTTACCTCGATAAAGATCGCCGAGCTCGAAAGAACCCCGACCGGCCAACTGAAGATCTCCGAAACTTACATTCCACCGATCCTAAAGATCTCGGCCTCAGTGTGGCTGGCGAATATGCTTCGGCAAGTCGTTGAGATACTGATAACCAAAAGCGGCAGTTTGGGTGAGCAGAGACGTTCGAGCAATGCGTCGCTGGCTGATTTTACGACTTCTGAGGTCGCTGTTTTTTGGCTGCTCAACACGATCAATGCTTCGATCCCGGCAATGACGCATTACTTCCATTCGCCTATGCTGCATCCCGAGAAACTCTATCTCGAGATGGCGACATTGGTCGGAAAGTTGATGACCTTCTCGACCGAAAGCCATCCAAAGGACATTGTTAAGTATGATCACGATGACCTTTATTTCACTTTCTTCAGTCTTTCAAGCCAGCTTAAGGACCTTCTCGAAACCGTTATCCCGAGCCGCTGCGTCCCGATCCCGCTGGAGAAGACGCGCGATACGCTCTATGTCGGACGCATCGAGGACGAACGCCTGCTGAAAGAAGCCGAGTTCTACCTTGCCGTTCGCGCTCAGATGCCAGAGGCGAAACTTATGGAAGGCGTTCCACGCGTTGTCAAGATAGCGTCCCGCGACGTCATCGATTCGGTCATTGGCTCGGCCTTACCCGGTGTTGTGCTCACGCTTGCGAGCCCGCCGCCGGCACCGATACCAGCACGCGTCGGTTTCAAATATTTCAAGCTCGACACTATCGGGCCATATTGGAATGGAATTAGCGGGTCAAAGGTCGTTTCTGTATATGTACCGAACGATATTCCCGACGAAAAATTAGAGATGTACGCGGTGAAGCCTTAGAAGTTGCTTGCCGTATTAAATAAATTGGAGGCGGTTACCCAAATCGAGACTCAAAGTCGTTTCTGTAATTGAACAGAACGAACGCAGGTCGAAAAAACTTGAAATGTACCCAGTCAGGCCGTGATCAAATATATGCGTGTAGTTGCCATCGTTATCTTACTTGTGGCCGCATCTCTCGGCACGAACGCGCAGCCGAAGGACGACTGGGCGAAGGCCGATTTGCAAACCGTCCGTTTAGCTCCGCGAAAATTCACGCAGCTGCCGAAGACCATTATTGCTGATCTGGAGAAGCGGGGTTGCTCGATCCCCCAATCTTACATGTGGACTAAGCCGCATAACATTGCCCGGGGAGAATTCAAACGCAATGGACAGAAGGACTGGGCTGTTCTGTGTTCTATGCGACGAAGCTCGGCGATTTTGATCTATTGGAACGCTTCCCCAAATGCTGTTTCAAGAATTGCCGAGAAGAAGGATGCGGATTACCTGACGAAGTTTAATCAAGAAAGAATCGGCTTCTCAAGAATAATTGCAGTAGCAAACACAAAGTTCATCGCCGATCATTACGAGAGCTATGGAGGAACAAAGCCCCCACGACTTACGCACCAGGGAATTGAAGATGGTTGGGCCGAAAAAGCATCTGAACTCCATTATTTGCACCGCAGTAAATGGCTTAAGCTTCAGGGGGCGGATTAATGAGCGAGACTGCTTCGAAAAACGATCTTGTAACATTCGCGGGCCCGGTGCTTGATCTGATCTTGCGTATAAAGGCAGGTATCGTCGCACCTTCAAATGATCTGCGCCAAAAGATCGCCGGAATGCTTGAGGATTTTGAGAAACGGGCGGAACGGTACCGCTTTAACCATAAGATCGTTCAGGTATCGAAGTTTGCTTTGGCGGCATTCGTCGATGAGACCGTGTTGACCAACAATTTCCCGCTTAAGAACGAATGGGAAAAGAATCCTCTCCAGCTTGAATACTTCGGTGAACAGCTTGCGGGCAACAAATTCTTCGAGAAGCTCGAAGCAATGCTGAATCAGATCGACGTTACTGCCGACGCGGTCGAGATCTATTACTTCTGCATGCTGCTCGGATTCAAGGGCCGTTACGCTGTTTACGAACACGACAAACTGCTCGCGACCATGCAATCAACCGCGAATGCACTGGTCAAAGCAGGAAAAATAAAGCCCGTCGAACTTTCTCCGCATTGGCTGGCCAACGACCAGCCGCTGCCGGTAGAGCGGCGTGGAATGCCAACTTGGGCAAAGATCGCGGCAGGAGCCGGCCTTGCGGTCGCGCTGATCATATACCTCGGAATGTGGGTACTTTCGTACAAATTTGTGCAGGACGCCGTGAGCAATCTCACGGTCGGCGGTTAGAAGAGCAGACGGAACCGATCTATGAGTTGGCACGCAAACCAATTGAAGTTCGCATTGGGCCTGGGCGGCATGATGTCGTTCTACGGAGCCGTGTCTCTGGTCATTATGCTAATGCCGCCCGGATCTTTCGGCGGCAGACAGTATCAGGTGGCTGTGATCGCGCTGGTATTGCTGACACTGCCGTTTGCACTCATCATAATGTTCGTCGCCTCGCGCCGGGCCAAGAAGAAGGCCAAGAAAGAGGCCGAGGCGGCAGAGCAAGCGGCCGAAGGAACTCCGGCAGCGGCCACTTCAGCCGCCCAAGCTCCGGTTGCACCCGTTGGCAATTTTGCGACGCTTACCAGCGGCACTGAAGAGGCCGTTCAATTCCTGAAAACCTCGAATCTCGGCAGCAGCGGACGTGACGCCATCTATTCTCTGCCTTGGTACATCGTTGCCGGAGCACCTCGGGCCGGAAAGAGCTCACTCGTTCTCAGCTCGAACCTTAATTTTCAGACTCTTCCGAGCCAGCGTCAGTCTGAGCAGAAATTTATTCGTCCGACCGGCAGCGTAGATTGGCGTGTCACGAGTGATGCTGTCTTCGTGGACACCGCTGGCCGCTATCAAAGTGAAGGCGTGGATGCAGAAGAATGGGCATCCTTGCTCGAAACGATCAAGAAATATAGGGGTAACAGGCCGGTTGATGGATTTTTGCTCGTCGTTGACGCCGAGACAATCCTCAAATCGGATGAGCGGCAGGCAGAGGAGTTGGCCAAGGTCCTTCGTGCCCGGCTTGACGAAACGCTTCAACGGTTGAAGATTCGATTTCCGGTTTATGTCGTGTTTACTCACGCGGATGCGATCGAGGGATTTCGCGACTCGTTCTCAAGTTCAAAGAACGAAGATAAGACGCTCGTTTGGGGCGCGACCATCCCGATAGAGAAAAGTGAGAACGCTCAGGCATTGTTTGACGGTGAGTACGAGCTGCTTCATAACTCGCTGATGAAGCGTCGCATCGTTCGACTTTCCGCACCCTTTCCACCCGTCCGTCAGCTTCGTATCTTTAACTTCCCGCTTCACTTTGGATCGGCTCGCCGAAAATTCGGGTCGTTTATCAACGCCCTTTTCAGGCCCAATCCGTTTAGTGAAAACCCGTTCCTGAGAGGGTTTTATTTCACGGCTTCACCCGTCGCCAAGACAAGCGGCAACGCTCCGGCATCGGTCGGCAATACATACTTCACGGAACGCTTTTTCCGCGACGTCGTTCTCCGCGACAAGGACCTCGTCAAAACCTACATCGACTCACGCCAGCGGGCACCGATATTCGGGTGGCTTCTAACTATTCTCGGCGCTCTGCTCATCCTTGGCCTGCTTGTGATGGCGGGCATCTCGCTCGCAAGCAACCGGCAGCTGCTGCAGGATTCAGCCGAACGCGGGCAGAACCTTATCCAAATGGTCCGTGCCGACGCCGGCAAGAACCCGCTCGACAAAAAACCCGAGGCCGTCCGTGATGAGCTGAATCAGATCGAGAATATGCGGCAGCTTTTGGTTAGGCTGGACGACTACGAACGCAATAGTCCGCCGCTCTATATGCGATTCGGGCTCTATTCCGGCACTAAGATCTATAAAGAGAATCTGCTGCCGATGTATCTGGGCGTCGTCGAACAGCGCTTCAAGGACCCTGCGATCAAGAAGCTTGAGGCAGATCTCGCTAAATTCGCGGCGAGCAAACCGGTCGCAAATCCGTCGAAACTTACAGACGACGAGGAAAAGCTGCTTGAAAAGAATTTGAACTTGCTCAAGGCATATCTGATGCTGTCGGGCGCTTATGAGGGCCAGGCTCAAGCGGGACACGTTGCAAATATGCTGAAGGAATATTGGGTTTCTGAATCCAAAGTTCCTTCCGAAATGAAGTCAGTGGCCGAGCAGCAGCTTGAGTTCTGGGCAAAGCAGATCGACCGCGACGATGTCGGATTTCCGCGAATACAGCTAAATCAAAAGCTGGTGGCCGATGCCCGAACCAAGTTGAAGGATTTCCCGGCAGAGTATCGTTATCTCAGTCGAAAGGTGACCGAGATCTCTAAACAGGTCGATGATACGATCGGGCCGGCATCCGTAGATGCGATCTTGACTCGCGGCGGATCGGATTCCAGCTTTATGACCGGAACCTACGCCGTCCCGAGCGCCTATACGCGTCCCGGCCTTGATCTAATGAAGGACGCGATCGCCAACGCCGATGAGGAAATGAAGAAAGACGACTGGGTGATGGGTGATGCCGGCAAGGCGGACGTTGCCGCCCCGTCGAAAATGTCCCAGATCGAAGATCGCTATTATCGCGACTACGCGATGCACTGGACACAATTCATCCGATCGACCGACGTAAAGGCTTTCAAGAGCCGAAGTGACGCGGTGGCGGCAATGCAGGCCTTTGCCCAGCCGAATTCGCCGATCAAGATACTTCTACGCGAGGTGTCCAAGAACACGAATCTTTCCGAAGAGCCCGAAAGCGACGGATGGTTGGACTGGCTGAAGAAGAAGCTCTTTAGCAAAAAGGCAGCTCAGTCGGGCGGTACAGAACCGGAAAAGGCATTCAAACCCCTGTTCGAATTCATTGGGCCGCGAGACGCAAAGGACAAGACCAACGCGGATACATATGCCTCGGAGATGAACAGGATGTTCACCTCGCTCAATACAAAGGCGAATTCGGACAGCGCCCTAAAGAAGATAGCGGAAGAATTTACCGGCAACGACGTTGATACGCTCGAGATCAAGAAGCGCGAGACCGCGATCGCCGGCTTGACTGCACCCTTTAATTCTACGCCTTCCAGCCAGGAGGTGGCGTCCCTTCTCCAGGAGCCAATGGCACGGCTGCGGTCGTTGAGTCCGGCATTGACAAAGCCCGACCACCAGGCGGGAGCTGGAGGAAAACCGACGCCGG